>CALKHV010000107.1 GCA_937988865.1 uncultured Propionibacteriaceae bacterium
CTCCACCAGGTACGCCTTGTAGACCTCCACCGCCTCGAGGTACAGCGGATCCTGAGCGGGATCTGACGCGCTGGGGGTCGGCGTCCCGGCGGACGTCGCAGACGCGGACGGGCTCGGCTCGGCCCCCGGCGTGCCCGTGCACGCGCTCAGGGCCAGGCACACGGCGATGCCGGCGGCAAGGAAACGACTCATGGAAACGACCTCCTGGGGGTGACGCGCGTCCATGTCTACCAACCGGACGGCATCCACTCCAACCCGTCTCACACCATCTGTGGACAACTGGAGCGTTGTCCACACCCTCGCTGGACCCAAATCAGCCGACACGAGTACTCCCGCAGGAGTAGGCGTGTCGATCCCTGAGGCCGACGTCCTGGCGCCGACCTGCAGCCATACTGGACGAACGCCCGCCACCCACGACTCAGGAAGGCACTCCATGCACAGCCTTCCCACTCTCGGCGTCCTCGTTCTCGTGGGGTCGGCGATACCGTTCGTGCCCACCGGTGAACTCGTCAGCGGGTCTGCGGCCCTCACCGGAACCGGGTGGGTGGCGCTGGGTGCCGTCTTCCTCGTGAGCTGGCTCGGTTCGCTCCTCGGCGACACGGTCCTCCTCCTGGAGGCCCGCCTCGGCAGGGGTCGCATCCAGGGCTGGCTGGAGGGCCGCCCGTTGGGCCAGAAGGTCCTCAGCGCCCGGGCGACCATCGACCAGAACGCCTTCCGTGCCATCGTCACCGGTCGGCTCATCCCGGGCGGACGCGCACCCGTCATCCTCGGTCTGGGCCTCTCGGACCTTCCACTTCGTCGCTTCATCACCGCGGACGCCGTCGCCTGCGCCGTGTGGGCCGCGCTCTACACGGGCCTCGGGGCCTTCGGTGGGAGCATCACGGGCGACCCCGTCTGGGGCCTCGTCCTCGCGGTCACTGCTGCCGTGTCGGTGAGCGTCCTGATCCCCCGGGTCCAGGGCCTGGTGCAGACGTGGGTCGTTCAGACCTTCGGCCGACCCGCCAGCGATCCCGACAGCGGCTTCGCGGCCGGCACGACCAGCAGCGCAAGCGCGCCCATGATCCCGACGGCGAGCAGGGCCTTGAGCACGCCCACCTGATCGCCCAGGAAACCCAGGAGGGGCGGGCCGGCCAGGAATGCCGTGTAGCCGAGCGTCGCCACCACGCTGATCCGCTGCGGCGCGTACTCGGGCTCGTCCCCCGCAGCTGACATGCCCACCGGGAACCCCATGGACGCGCCGAGCCCCCACACCGCCGCCCCGATGTAGCCCCCGATCGGTCCACCGAAGACCACCAACAGGCAGCCCACCGACGCCAGCAGGAACATGGCGCGCAGGACGGGGACGCGTCCATGTCGGTCGAGCAGTCCCGTGCCGAAAATGCGTCCCGCCGTCATGAAGGTGAGGAACACCGCGAGCGCGAGGACGCCGGCCCAGTGCGGCAGGTCGTGCCCGTCGATGAAGGCGACCGCGATCCAGTCGTTGGCCGTGCCCTCTGCGAACGCAGCGGCGAACACCATGAGGCCGACGAGGAGAGTGCGCCGCTCGAGCCAGGCCGAGCGCGGGAGCGTCTGCCGCTCGGGACCGTCCTCGGGAGAGTCTGCGGCGGTGGCGGGGAGGAACCTGGCGGTGCCCCAGAAGGCCACCCCGAGAGTGAGCAGCGCCGCTGCGGTCAGGTGGACGAACACCGGTACCCGCGCAGCCGCCAGACCTGCGCCGATGAACGCCATGACGACGGTCCCACCGCTCCAGGCGGCGTGGAACCACGGCATGATCGCGCGTCCCTCGGCGTGTTCGACCGTGGTGCCCTCGAGGTTCTGGTTCACGTCCCAGACGCCGGCGCCGAGGCCCCAGACGAACAACCCAGCCATCACGACGCCCCGCGATGGCACCACGTCGATGCCGATGCCGGCGATCACGGCGCCCAGCGCGTTGGCGACCGCGCCGAACTGCACGGCGCGTTTCACACCGACTGCGTGCGCGATGCGTCCGGACGCCGGGAGCCCGAGCAGGGATCCCACCGAGACCGAGAGAAGCACGATTCCCAACTGGCCGGGCGTCAGGTCGAGGCGCGACTTCACGTCGGGGATGCGGGACGCCCACGCTGAGAACATCGCCCCCTGAACGGCGAAGACGGCGAGGGTGGCGATGCGCGCACGCCGAACGAGCCGCGGCTCGGTCATGGAGGACGTCAGTGTCATGGCCTCAGCCTACCGATGAATAGGACCGTCCAACTATTCGGGGACCGGCCCAGTCCCAGACCCGTCTGCGCCGAAGAACGCGTCCCACGGGACGTCGACCTTCGCGTCATGACCGACGACCTGGTACAGGTGCCGCAAGAGCGGGAATTGCGACGCAGGAACCTTTCCCCCTGCCGTGAGCAGGTCGAGCGCCTCGCCCATGACCACGATCGCCGTGGCACCCTCCAGCGTGACGCCCGGCATGGACGCCTTCGCCTCCGAGAACGTCATCCCGGCGCCGACCAGGCGTCCGGCCTTGACGTTGCGTCCGCCCATGGACGTGACGAAACAGTCCCCGATCCCGGGCAGGCCCAGCACGGTGGAGCGCTGGCCGCCGACCACGTCCATCCACTGGGTCATCTCGATGGACGCCTGCCCGAACAACGCGGCGCCGTAGTTGAAGTTGACGTACCGGGCGTCCGTCTCACCCCAGAGGTCGAGGAGCCCGTTCATGAAACCGGCCCCGAAGGCGTAGCAGTTCTTGGTCGCGGCGCAGGTCTCGACCCCGACGAGATCGGTGTTGAGCCACACGTGGTACGCGGGTGTGGCAAACAGGGAACGCCACATGGCGAGCACCGCTGCGTCCTCGCCGGTGAAGACCACCGATGTGTGCCGGTGCACGGCCACCTCGCCGGCGATCGACGGACCGGCGATCGCGCTCCAGCTGATCTGGTCGCGCAGGTCTTCCCTCACCCGGGAGGCCAGCACACGGGGCAGGATCTCCAGGTTGCCGTCCGAGGAGTACCGCATGCCCTTCGCCAGTGCGATGACGTGCATCCCCGGACGCAGCAGCGCGTCCAGTTGGTCGCCCGCCCACTCCACGCCGTAGCTGTTCACACCGCTCATCACGAGGTCGACCCCGTCGAAGGCGGACGCTGCGTCCTCAAGCTGGAATGCGGTCACGCCGGGCGGCACCTGCAGACCGAGGTTGGGGTGGACACCGGTCTCCTGGATGGACGCGATGACCTCACGGTCGAGGTGGGTCCCCACGAGGCGCACCTCGTGGCCGTTGTCGGTCAGCGGGGTGGTCAGCGCGGTGGCCATGATGCCGGTTCCGAGCACGGTGATGATTGCCATGGAAGCTCTCTCCTGGTGGATCGTGGACGTCAGTTGCCAGATTCCTGATGGGTCATTTCTAGCCGGGTCATCGCGTGCATCGGCTCGCGAAGGGCCGGATAGGTGTCCTCGTAGAGCTGGCGATAGGCACGGTACTTCTCGTGTGCTTCAGGGTTCGGCTCGACCGTACCCGTGACGTGCACCATCTCGCCGGCGGCCGCGGACAGGTCGGGATAGACCCCCGCCCCCACGGCGGCGACCATCGCTGATCCGAGTGACGGGCCGTCCGCGCACTTGGTGAACGAGAGGGGCAAGTTCGAGACGTCGGCGTGGATCTGCATCCACAAGGGGTTACGCGTCGGACCCCCCGTGATGCGCATGTCGTTGGTCTCGAAACCGGCAGCGAGGAGCGCCTGGATCACCGACTCGGTGCCGTAGCAGATGCCCTCCAGGAGGGCCCTGAACAAGTGCGCCGGGCGGTGCCCCAGCCCCAGTCCCCAGATCGCGCCCCGGACGAAGGGGTCGGTGTGCGGGGCTCGATTGCCCTGGAAGAAGTCGAGCCAGACGAGTCCGTTCGACCCGATCGGGATCGACTGGGCCTCCTCGGTGAGGATGTCGTAGGTGTCGCGTCCTTCCTTCAACGCCCGGACTGCCGCCTCGCTGGCGAAGTTGTCCTTGAACCACTTGACGACCGACCCCGTGCTGGCCTGACCCGTCTCGACCGTGTACTGGCCGGGACGGATGCAGTCGGTGAACGACCCCCAGACGCCCTTGCCGTGCACGGGCCTGCTGCTGTGGCCGATCAGCACGTGGGACGAGCCGGTGATCAGGGCCAGCGTCCCCGGGTCGACGACGCCAAGGCCGATGGCACCGGCGTATGCGTCCACGCCACCCATGGCGACCGGCGTCCCGGGACGCAGACCGATCGCCCCGGCCACGGCCGGGAGCAGGCCACCGACGACCTCGCCCATCGCCATCTGGCGCGACGGAACCTTGTCGACGAAGTCCTCCAGCCCGACGGACCCCAGGAGTCCTGCCGGGTAACCGCCCGTGTCGCCGTCGTGCAGGTACTTCACGGACGCCACGTTGGTGCTCGCCACCCACTCCCCCGTCAAGGCGTGCGTGAACCAGTCGTTCGCGTCCACGATGTATTTGGTGGACGCCCAGGTCTGTGGCTCGTTGCGCTTCAGCCACATGGCCTTCGGCGTCCCCCACTCGGCCGAGACCTCGCCGAAACCGACGTACTTGAGGGCCGGGTCGCCCGAGGCTGTGAGTTGGGCGGCCTCGTCGTGGGCGCGGACGTCCATCCACATGATCGCCGGACGCAAGGGGCGGTCATCCGGTCCGATCGCCAGCACCGTCGAGGCCGTCGAGTCGGACGCGATACCCACCACCTCGTCAGGGTGGACGCCGGCCTTGTCCACGGTCTCACGGGCGGCCGCGATGAAACTCGACCACCAGACGTCCGGGGACTGCTCGGCCCACCCGCCCCGCGGGTAGACCGTGGGGTATTCGATGCTCGTGAACCGCAAGGGCTCACCGGCGGTGTCGAAGAGCCCGACCCGCACGCCACTCGTCCCGAAGTCCACACCCATCAGATATGTCCCCGACATGCCAGCCTCCCGATCACCACGAGGGACGGGGTCCACAGGACCCCTGGTGGATGACACGCTATCGACATGATCCCGGCCGCCGGACCCCCCGCGCACAACCAGTACCTGCGCGTGGCCGGCGCGATGTTCGCCGTCGGCTGGGGTGCGAACCAGTTCGCGCCGATGCTGAGTGTCTATCGGCAGGTCGACCACCTCTCCCAGCCCGTGGTCACGGCCATGTTCGCCGCCTACGTGGGCGGACTGGTGCCCGCCCTGTTGGCCGCAGGCTGGTGGAGCCAGCACCGTGGTAAGCGCCCGTTCGTCCGACTGGCGGTCGTGCTGTCGCTGGTCGCATCCGTCCTGCTCGCGTGGGGCGCGGACCACCTGTGGCTCCTCTACCTCGGACGACTCGTCGCCGGCGCGGCGGCCGGCGTGGTCATGGGTCCCGGTACGGGCTGGGTGAAGGAACTGTCGGGTGACAGGCCTGCAGGAACGGGTGCCCGTCGGGCGACGATCGCCCTGTCCGCAGGTTTCGGCGGCGGACCCCTCGTGGCAGGCGTGCTCGCCCAGTGGGCGCCCTGGCCACAGGTGCTCCCCTATCTCGTCCATGTCGTGGTCGTGGCAGCAGCGGGCGTGGCAGTCTGGACGGCACCAGAACTCGACCGGGGCGACCACCCGACACCGACCTTTGCCGCTGTGGTCGACGTGCTGCGGACGCGCTGGTTCACCCGCCGCGTGATGCCCACCGCCCCGTGGGTGTTCGGCGTGGCCACGACAGGTTTCGTGATCCTTCCCGCAGCGGTGCGCGAGGTCACGGGCGAGTACGGGGTGCTCGCGATCGCCCTGTCCGCCGGGCTGGTGCTGGGGACGGGAGTGTTGGTGCAGCCCCGCGTCCGGGCCTTCGAGGACGCCCACCCCGGACGCACGCTGCCCACCGCCATGACCATCACGGCCCTCGGTCTTCTCCTCGGCATCGTGACCACCTGGACCCAGTGGCTGTGGTTGCTGCCCGTCTGCACGATCGTGCTCGGGACCGCGTACGGAATGACGCTGGTCGGCGGGCTTCGGACGATCGAGACGCACGTGCCCGTCCACCTGCTGGCGCCCGTGTCTGCCGTGTACTACTGCCTGACCTATCTGGGCTTCTTCATTCCGCTGGTCGCCGCGCTGGTGTCGACCGTCGTCAGTGTCCCGGTGGCGCTAGCCTTCGGGCTGGTCTCGGCGCTCCTCGTCGTGCCCGTCGTGCTCAGCGAACCGGGCCACGGCAGTGGACTGTCCAGTGATGTCAGTGGCGCTGCCTAGGGTGGAGCACATGCCCAGCTTCCGCACCCAGATCGAGATCCTTGGCCTGCTGCCCGGGCACCGCCCCGAGGAGGTGCTCGACACCGCGTCCGCCTCGATCGGCGCCACTCATCACGTCGACGAACGCGACCTCGACGTGGTGGCGGGCACCGCGCGCATCAGCGTCCGCTTCGCGGTGCCCGACTCGAGCACCTGGGACGAGGTGGCCGATGCGCGCGAGGTCGCCGACCGATGCCTCGCCGACGTGGCGACGGTCGCGGTCCCCGGACGCCACTGGCTCCTCGGACGCTCCGGAACGCGGTGGTTCCCCGTGGAGTGAATGCCATTTCCACAGCGCGCCCGGCCTACCATCCCCGCATGTGCGAATACTGCGGATGCCGCGACATCACCCTGATCGGACGCTTCTCGGACGAACACGTCGAGGTCATCAACCGCTGCGGTGACCTGTCCCGCGCGGTCGCGACGAGCGACCTCGAGCTGGTCCGTGCCGCCGCCCAGCGCCTCGCGGACCTCCTGTGGCCCCACACCCAGGCCGAGGAGGTCGGGCTCTTCACCGAACTCGCCAAGGACGAGGACTTCGCCCCGACCATTGCGAGTCTCTGCGGCGAGCACACCTCCCTGGACGCTGAACTCACGGCGATCGCGTCCGGTCACCTCGAGGGTTACCCCACGTTCGAGGTCAACCTGCGTCGACACATCGACCACGAGGAGAACGGTCTCTTCCCGGCGGCCGCCGTGTCGATCACCGGCGAGGGCTGGGAGCGGATCGAGGAAGCAACCCACGCCTTCGACCACGCCCACGGCATCGCGCACGAGCACTGAGGCTGCCGGGCGCGTCCGCAGACGTCACGGGACGTAGCGCGACGCACCCTTGTCGGCCGACAACGCGAGGGACGCGTAGACGCGCAGCGCCGCCGAGACCGTGCGTTCGCGGGTGGCGGGCACCCAGCCGAGTTCATCGCGCCGGGCACGTCGCTCGGACAGGGTGGCGTCGTCGACGAGCAGGTTGATCGAACGGTTCGGGATCGAGATCTCGATGAGGTCGCCGTCCTCAACCAGGGCGATGGCGCCACCGGACGCCGCTTCGGGCGACACATGGCCGAGCGACAGGCCCGACGATCCGCCAGAGAAGCGTCCGTCGGTGATCAGCGCGCACTTCGGGCCGAGACCCACGCCCTTGAGGTAGGCCGTCGGGTAGAGCATCTCCTGCATCCCCGGCCCGCCCTTGGGCCCTTCGTACCGGACCACGACGACGTCCCCGGCCACGATCTTTCCGCCCAGGATCTGCTCGACCGCCTCCTCCTGCGACTCGCTCACCTTCGCGGGCCCGCGGAACGTCCACTGGTCCTCGGGGACGCCCGCCGTCTTGACGATGCAGCCGTCGACCGCCAGGTTGCCCTTGAGAATGGCCAAGCCACCGTCAGCGGTGTACGGGTGGGCGACGGACCGGATGCAGCCCGCCTCGTCGTCCGTGTCGAGGGACTCCCACCGGTTCGTCGTCGAGAAGGCCTCGGTCGTCCGCACGCCGCCGGGAGCGGCGTGGAACAGTTCGATCGCCACATCGGACGCCGACCCTCCGCGCACGTCCCACGTGGCCATCCAGGCTTCGAGCGAGGGTGAGTGCACGGCGTGGACGTCGGCGTCCAGGATGCCGCCACGCGCCAGTTCGCCCATGATCGCGGGAATCCCGCCGGCGCGGTGGACGTCCTCCATGTAGAACTTGTTCGTGTTCGGGGCGACCTTGCAGATGCACGGCGTGACGCGCGACAGGTTGTCGATGTCGTCCTGCGTGAAGTCGACCTCGGCCTCACGCGCGGCCGCGAGCAGGTGCAGCACGGTGTTCGTGGAGCCACCCATCGCAACATCCACGCGCATCGCGTTCGCGAAGGCCTCCCGGGTCGCGATCGCGCGCGGCAGGACCGACTCGTCGTCCTCGTCGTAGTAACGACGACACAGGTCGACGACCAGGCGTCCGGCGTTGAGGAAGAGGTCCTTGCGAGCCGCGGCCGTGGCGAGCGTCGATCCGTTGCCCGGTTGGGCAAGTCCGATGACCTCGAGCAGGCAGTTCATGGAGTTGGCCGTGAACATGCCCGAGCACGATCCGCAGGTCGGGCACGCGTTCGCCTCGATGGTCCCGAGGGTCTCGTCGGCCACGGACGGGTCGACGGCCTTGACCATGGCGTCGACGAGGTCGAGGCGCGTGACCGTGCCGTCGGCAGAAATCGTGGCCTTCCCGGCCTCCATCGGACCGCCGGACACGAACACCGTGGGGATGTTCAGCCTCAGGGCCGCCAGCAGCATGCCGGGGGTGATCTTGTCGCAATTGCTGATGCAGACCAGCGCATCAGCCTGGTGCGCGTTCACCATGAACTCGACCGAGTCGGCGATCAGTTCACGGCTGGGCAGTGAGTACAGCATGCCCGAGTGGCCCATCGCGATGCCGTCGTCGATGGCGATCGTGTTGAACTCGCGTCCGACGCCACCCGCCTCGGCGATGGCGCCCGACACGAGCTGGCCCATGTCCTTCAGGTGCACGTGGCCGGGCACGAACTGCGTGAACGAGTTGGCGACCGCAACGATCGGTTTGCCGAAGTCCGCATCGGTGAGGCCGGTGGCGCGCCAGAGGGCGCGCGCGCCGGCCATGTTGCGTCCGTGGGTGGTGGTACGAGAGCGAAGGGCGACCATTCGCCTAGGCTACCCCGGCCCGACAGCACCCGGTCGTGCGCCCGCCGCGCGGGACCGCTCGTCAGGCCGTCATTTCCCCGGTCGACCGGGGGGACGCCAACTTCGCCCGCGGGATGAGTTCGGGTTCGGATTCGCCACGCACGACGCCACCGGTCACGACGACCTGTGCAACCTCGTCACGACTGGGCACCTCGAACATGACGTTGAGCAGTGTCTCTTCGAGGATGGCCCGCAGACCGCGCGCGCCGGTGCCCCGGACGAGCGCCTTGTCGGCCACGGCCTCGATCGCGTCGTCGGTCAACTCCAACTGGACGCCGTCCAGCTCGAACAGCTTCTTGAACTGCTTGATGAGGGCGTTGCGGGGCTCGACCAGGATGCGGACGAGCGCCGTGCGGTCGAGCGGGGTGACGGTGGCGATCATGGGCAGGCGTCCGATGAACTCGGGGATCAGCCCGAACTTGTGCAGGTCTTCGGGCTGCACCTCGGACAACGGATCCGTCGGCGGCGGTTTGCGAACCGAGTCACTGTTGTTGAAGCCCAGCGGACGCTTGCCCACGCGCTGGTCGATGATGTGTTCCAGGCCGGAGAACGCACCGCCGACGATGAAGAGCACGTTGGTCGTGTCGATCTGGAGGAATTCCTGGTGCGGGTGCTTGCGTCCGCCCTGAGGTGGCACCGACGCCGTCGTTCCCTCGAGGATCTTGAGGAGCGCCTGCTGGACGCCCTCGCCCGACACGTCGCGGGTGATCGACGGGTTCTCGCTCTTGCGGGCGACCTTGTCGATCTCGTCGATGTAGATGATGCCGGTCTCGGCCTTCTTGATGTCGAAGTCGGCGGCCTGGATGAGCTTGAGGAGGATGTTTTCGACGTCCTCGCCGACGTAACCGGCCTCGGTCAGTGCCGTCGCGTCAGCCATGGCGAACGGCACGTTCAGCATCTTCGCCAAGGTCTGGGCGAGGTAGGTCTTGCCGCAGCCGGTCGGGCCGACGAGCAGGATGTTCGACTTGCCCAGCTCGACCCCGTCGTCCTCGGCGCGACGCGCCGGCGTGGTGGTCTGGGCCTGGACGCGCTTGTAGTGGTTGTAGACGGCGACCGCCAGGGTGCGCTTCGCCACGTCCTGGCCGATGACGTAGGAGTCGAGGAAGGCCTGGATGTCCTTGGGCTTCGGGAGGTCGTCGAGGAGGCCGGCATCCGGGGCTTCGGCGAACTCTTCTTCGATGATCTCGTTGCACAGGTCGATGCACTCGTCGCAGATGTACACACCCGGGCCGGCGATCAACTTCTTGACCTGCTTCTGGCTCTTGCCACAGAACGAGCACTTGAACAGGTCGCCGCTTTCACCGATACGCGCCATGCCTACCCCCTTCCCAGTTGAGTCCGTGAATGTCACCCTAACCCGCAGCGGGGGCCGATCGGCCCACTGCTGCAGGGTCGGGTGCGGTGTTTCTAGCCGAGGTCTTTCAAGGACGTCAGGATGTCGTCGACGATCCCGTACTCGACGGCCTCCTCAGCCGTCAGGTACTTGTCGCGCTCGATGTCCTTGCTGATCTTCGCGAGCGGCTGTCCGGTGTCGCTGGCCAGCATGTTCTCCATCAGGGAACGGATGCGCAGGATCTCGCGGGCCTGGATCTCGAGATCGGAGGACTGGCCGTAGCCACCCTCGGTCGCCGGCTGGTGGATCAGGATGCGCGAGTTCGGCAGCGCCAGCCTCTTGCCCTTCGCGCCGGCCGCCAGGAGCACGGCCGCAGCGGAGGCCGCCTGCCCGAGGCAGACCGTCTGGATGTCGGGCTTGATGTAGCGCATCGTGTCGTAGATGGCCGTGAGTGCCGTGAACGATCCACCGGGTGAGTTGATGTAGATCGAGATCGGACGCTCGGGGTCCATCGACTGGAGGCACAGCAACTGCGCCATCACCGCATTGGCGATGTCGTCGCTGATGGGCGTACCGAGGAAGATGATGCGGTCTTCGAAGAGCTTCGTGTAGGGATCGACACGTCGCATGCCGTAGGAAGTGCGTTCCTCCCACTGCGGGATGTAGTAGTCCATGGCGGCCCCCGCGGGAGCCATGCCACCGGGAAGCATGGGCATGGTCATCTGCGTGGTCCTCACTGGTTGGGTGCTTCGGTCTTGATCTGGGCAGCGCGCTCGTACACGTGGTCGATGAACCCGTATTCGAGCGCCTGGACGGCGGTGAACCAGCGGTCGCGGTCGGAGTCGGCCTCGATCTGGTCGATGTTCTGACCCGTGTGCTCGGCGATCAACTCGGCCATCTCCTGCTTGACGTGGAGCGACTGCTCCGCCTGGATGCGGATGTCGGACGCCGTGCCGCCGATGCCGCCGGACGGCTGGTGCATCATGATGCGGCTGTGCGGCAGGGCGAATCGCTTGCCCTTGGCACCCGCGCTCAACAGGAACTGCCCCATCGAGGCGGCCAGACCCATGGCGACCGTGGCCACGTCGTTGCTGATCCACTGCATGGTGTCGTAGATGGCCATGCCGGCCGTGACGGAACCACCGGGTGAGTTGATGTAGAGGTAGATGTCTTTGTGGGGGTCTTCGGCGTTCAGGAGGAGCAACTGCGCGCAGATCGCGTTGGCGTTCTCATCCTTCACCTCCGACCCGAGGAAGATGATCCGGTTGGCGAGGAGCGCCTGGTAGACGTTGTCGGTCATACCGGCGGATGCGGCCACCGCTGCACGCATCGGGTCTTGAGTCGTGTTCACCCCTAGAACCTACCCGGTGGCCATGACAAAACAACGGGGTGCCCACGCTTGTTCGCTGTCGGCGAGTCACGCCGTCGAATTGGGCTCCGCCACGGGGTCGCCGGTGTCTGGCCGGGACGAGATCAGGTAGTTCACCCACCGCGCGTGGGGGTCGGTGTCGATCAGCAGGCTCTTGACCAAGAGGGTGCACGGCAATGCGAGCAGGGCGCCCAGCGGACCGAGGACCGCCGTCCACAACAGCAGTGAGAGGAACGAGAGGGACGCGGTGATGCCGACGGCGTCCCCCGCGAACTTGGGCTGGATGATCGACTGCACCACGAAGTTGAGCACCGAGTACGAACCGATGATGACGAGCGCCGACCGCGGCCCGGAGTCGAAGTAGGCCAGCAGCGCCGGTGGGATGACGCCGATCACGAAACCGATGTTGGGGATGTAGTTGGTCAGGAAGCTGAACAGCGCCCAGACGGCGGCCAATGGCACACCGACACCGATCAGGACGCCCCAGTCGAGCAGCGCGACGATGATGCCGAAGACAGTGGTGACGAGCCAGTAACTGCGGACGCCCGTCGCGAACCTGGTGAAGCCCTCCACCAGCTGCGGGTGGGACCGCCGGGCGGCCACCAGACGCGCGTCCATGCTCGAGGTGTCCATCATCATGAAGATGACCGACGTCAACACCACCAGGAGCAGGGACGCGATGCCTTGCACGTCGGACAACAGTCCGCCTGCGATGGACAACAACCGCTGGGGGTCGATGCCCCTCAATGTCTCGAGGAGGAAGGTTTCGTCGAGCCCGAAGCGCGCGGTGAGGAACTCGACCACCGAGGTGTACATGTCGGTGAACTGGGCGGAGTACTGGGGCATCTGCTGCACCATCGCCGCCACCGACCAGAAGAGGCCCACCACGAAGGCGAGCAGCACCAGGATGACGGTCACGCCGCTCAGGATGGCGCTGATCCACGCCGGCACCTTCTGGCGGGTGAGCCAACGGTGGATCGGGTAGACCGTGATCATCAGGTTGAGCGCCAGGAAGACGGGCGCCACGATGTTGGCCGCCTGACGGAACAGCGAGAAAGTCAGCGCAATCCCTCCCATCGTCAGCGCGATGAGCGCGAACCTGGGGAGGCGGGAGGTCTGCGTCCCGGTCACTTCGATCACCCCGGACGCGGGCACCTGCACCGGCGGCAGCGGCGCGAGCACGGGGGCTTCCGGCCCCGTCTCGACGCCACGGGCCTCCTGCGAAGGAGGCAGCACAGGCCCTGCTTCAGGCTCGACGTCGGAGACGACCGGCACGGCCGCGAGCGGTTCCGCGTCCTGGTGGGGACGGAATCGTTCGAACACCACAGGGTCCTCCTCGGGGTCATGCTCAGTGAATGTGGCGCTGGTTGACCGGACGCCCGGGACAGTGAGACGCCGCACGGCGAACCGTACGGCGTCAACACTAGGCGGTGACCGGGAGCGTGGACGACGTCCCGGCCCTCAGATCACTCGGTGGGGTCGGACGCGGACTCCGCGTCCTCGACCAGGTCTGCCTCGATGTCGGCGTCGTCGTCCACGTCACCGGAGAGGAGGTCGGCGACCTCGCTGGCGGGCGTGAGGATGCTGAGGTCGATGTCGTTGCCCGCAGCGTCCTTGACACTTGCGGCGGCGACCATCTCGGAGAGTGCCTTCGAACGGCGGATCTCGTGCATCCACTCGCTCATGTGGCCGTGGTCCATCATGTGCTGGACCTCCTGCTCGGGCGTGCTGCCGTTCTGGCGCGCCTTGCTGAAGATCAGCTCGGTCAGCTCGGACTGCGAGACGCCGACCTCCTTGTCGTCGGCGTACTTGTCGAGCACGATCTGCGCCTTCAGCGCGTCGATCGAGCGCTTCTCGATGTCGGCCCAGAAGACATCGACGTCGTCGGTCTCCTCGTCCGAATCGGCCAGGTACTGCTCGAGGGTCAGGCCGGCCTCACGGAGTTGCTGGGTCACCTGCTCCTTGCGCGCGGCGACCTCGGTGGTCACCAGCCCTTGGGGCAGGTCGAAGTCGGTCTTCGCGATGACCTGCTCGAGGACCTTGTCGCGTGCAGCCGCAGCCTGGTCGAGGAGGGCCGAACGGTCCATGCCCGAACGCAGGTCGGCACGCATCTCGTCGGCGCTGTCGAACTCGCTCACAAGCTGCGCGAAGTCGTCGTCGACGGCGGGGAGCGTCTGCTCCATGACCTTCTGGACGGTCACGCGGATCTCGGCGTCCTCGTCCTTGTGGGGTCCGCCGAGCAGCGTCGAGGTGAAGGTGGCCGACTCGGTCGCGGACAGGCCGGTGACCGCATCGTCGAGGCCGTCGAGCATGCCGCCGGAGCCGATGCGATAGGTGATGCCCGTCGCGGTCGCGTCCTCGAGCACCTCACCGTCGATCGAACCCTCCAGGTCGATGACCACGACGTCACCCTCGGACGCAGCGCGCTCGACGTCGGCGTTCTCGGCGAACCGCTGGCGGAGCAATTCGACGCGTTCCTCGACGTCGGCGTCCGACACCTCAACGGTGGGCACCTCGACGCTGATGGAACTGAAGTCGGGCATCTCGAAGTCGGGACGCACGTCCACCTCGGCGGTGAACTCGACGAGGTCGCCGTCCTCGAGCTTCGTGACATCGATCTCGGGCTGGCCGAGGACGATGAGGTTGTGCTGGTTCACCGCGTCCTGGTAGGCACCGGGAAGTGCATCGTTGATGGCCTCCTGCAACACCATGCCGCGACCGAAGCGCTGGTCGATGATCGCCGGCGGCACCTTGCCCTTGCGGAAGCCGGGGATCGTCACCGATGCAGCGATCTCGCGATAGGCCTTGTCAAGGCTCGACTTGAGCTGGGTGAAGGGCATCTCAATGGTGAGCTTGACCCTTGAAGGGGTGAGCTGCTCGACGGTGCTGGGCACGGATTCTCCTGTGGTCGGGATTGCATGAGGCAAGCGCCCGGCCATCCTAGCGAGCGTCCCCGCGAGCGACCAACCGGCCCGGACGCACCCCCGACCGGCCACGTCGCAGCCGATCGGTCGGTTCTCTGCTGCGGTCTCCGCTGGACGGGCCACCACGAAGCTAGAGTCTTGGGTGCGGCTACCGCGCAGGCCCACCGCGCAGCCTGGACGAGGAGGGTTCATGACCACCACACCCGATCCGGCGGGCGGATCCGACGAGGTCTTCGATCTCGTCATCGCGTCACTCACCGAAGGCGGACTGCTCGAACCGTCGACGCCTGAAGAGGCCGACCTGATGACGCCGCCGACTCCCGCCGAACAGTTGGCGCACGGCCACGGCGCGCTGGGTGGACTCGCCCTGGCTGCGCTCGGGGTCGTGTTCGGGGACATCGGAACCAGCCCGCTCTACTCGCTGCAGACCGTCTTCAGCGCCAATCACAACGCCGTCGAACCGACGGTCGACGATGTCTACGGCGTGATCTCCATGGTCTTCTGGTCGATCACCATCGTCGTGTCCTATGGCTATGCCTTCCTCATGATGAAGGCCGACAACGAGGG
>CALKHV010000108.1 GCA_937988865.1 uncultured Propionibacteriaceae bacterium
AGGCGGGTTCCGAAGGCGGTCGTGCCCTGGTTGGTCCACTTGTAGGCGACCGGGGACTGCCCGGTGCCGGCGATGTCGATGTGGGCCCAGGGTGTGTCGCCCACGAACTCGGCGAGGAACAGCGCCGCCGTGATCGTGCCGGCGTTGGGGCCGCCGAGATTCCGCAGATCAGCCATCGGGGACAGGATCTGGTTGCGGTAGCGCTTGGCCAGTGGCAGTTGCCAGACCGGCTCGTCAACGCGATCTGCCGCAGCCTCGATCTGGGCGAGGACGCCGTCGTGGTTGCCCATGATGCCGGCGATCTCGGTGCCGAACGTCTTGAGGCAGGCGCCGGTGAGGGTGGCGATGTCGACGATCGCGTCCACGGGCTCCTCGGTCGCCAGGACGAGCGCGTCGCCCATGACGAGGCGGCCCTCGGCGTCCGTGTTGATGATCTCGACGGTCTTGCCACCCCGCATGACGATGATGTCGCCCATGCGCAGGGCCGACCCCGACGGCATGTTGTCGGTGCACATCAGGAAACCCGTCACCTGGGCGGTGCAGCCGAGTTCCTTCAGGACGCTCATGGCCGCGAGGATGTTGGACGCACCGGTCATGTCGTTCTTCATCGTGGCGTGCACCTCGTCGCCGGGCTTGATGGCCAGGCCGCCCGCGTCGTACATGATGCCCTTGCCGACGAGCGCCAGCTTGCCGGTCGGCTCGCCCTCGGGACGGTAGACGAGCTTCACCATCACGGGCGGTTCGACGCTGCCGAGGTTGACGCCCAGCAGGCCGCCGCAACCGAGTTCGACGAGTTCCTCCTCGCCGAAGACCTGCACCTCGAGGCCGGACTTCGCGGCGACGTCGACGGCGACCTCACCCAGACGGGTGGCGGTGAGGATGCCACCGGGCGTCCCGGCGAGGTCGCGTCCGAGTTCGGTGGCGAGCACGAGGTGGCGTCCGCGTTCGGCGCCTGCCGTCGCGTCGGCGAGGGTGGCGTCGGAGGCGACGAGCGTGAGGTCGGACAGGCTGGTGCCGGTGTCCTCGCCGATGCGGTGGACGTAGCGGGCCAGCACGGCGCCCTCGACGGCGGCGCAGGCGGCGTCCCTGGCCGCGACGGACGTGTCAGGGAGCACGAGGGCGAGGGTCGCGACGTCCTGGACCGAGCGCGCGAAGATGGCGGCCGCGTCGCGCAGGACGTGGGCGGTGACGTCGGCGCGGGGCCCGCCGCCGACGAGGATCGTGCGGGGGCCTGCCGACCCGACCAGTGCGAGGGTCTGGCCGGCCGCGCCGGTGAAGTTGAGTTCGGCGAGGCGCTCGACCGTGAGGCCGGCGGCAGGGGCGGGCTCGCCCGCGAAGATGACGTGGCCCACCGCGCCTGCGTCCCCGGTGGAACTCGCCACCGTCACGGACAGGGTGCGCTGGGGAAGGGCGAACGGGGGATAGGGGGCAGTGTGCGACATGGGCGTCTCCTGGTATCAAGCGATGGGCAGGCGCGCCGAAGCAGCGTTGCCCGGGTGTGTTCCTTCATCCTGTCTTGTGGGAGGCGTTCGGGCCATCCCCCCCGTGGGGTGATTCGGTCGTTTCCATCACCCTTTGCGGGTGACGCGGGCGCAGACCTGGGACGCGACCATGGTGGGAGGAGCGCAATCTGACCGCGTTCTTGGACAACCGGGTGAGAGGACGATCATGGCCGAGGTCAAGACAACGTCGACGGGTGGGATGAAGATTTCGCCGAGGGTCATCGTGGGTCTGGTGCTGGGCGCGGTTGCGCTCGCCTTCATCTTCCAGAACCGTGAGACGGTCACGATCAACCTGTTGATGTTCACGATCAAGGCGGCCAACTGGGTCGTGCTGCTGGTCATCTTCGGTGCGGGGATGGCGGCCGGGTGGTTGTTGTCGCAGCGCAGGAAGTGAGTGGCGGTCACGACGTGGGACCTGCACACCGCAGTCGGACGCCGGTTGGTTCTGCGGGACTGTCCGTGGACGTCGTCCGTCGCCACGTCGCAGGTTTGAGAGGCTCGTCAGCATGATCAACCGTCTCCGGTCGTTGAGTACCACGGGCGTCCTCCTCGCCCTGGTCGCCTTCAGTCTCACGCTGACGCCGTCACTGGTGCCCAGCTCGGCGCTGTTCATGGGATTGCTGGGTGGTCTGTGGACGGCGATCGGGTACGGGACGGGTGTGGTTCTCGACCGCCTGGTTGCGCTCCCGTCCGATGAGAGCCTGGTCGGACGCGCGCGGCGTGCCGGCGTCCGCTTCGGTGAGCGGGTGCGTCGTGACCTGCCTGCCCTGCCGTGGAAGGCGGTGCTCGCCGTCGCCGCCGTGGTCTACCTCGTCGGGTACGGCGCGATCGTCGTGCACTGGCAGAACGAGGTGCGCGCGCTGGTCGAGATGCCGGCCCTGGAATCGGTGTCGGTGGGGGTGTTCGCCCTGGTCGCCGTGGTCGGGTGCGGTCTGGGTGTGGTGATCGGCACCGGTCTGGCGTGGCTGGCGCGGCGGGCGACCGGGGTCGTGTCGCGGCGGGGAGCGGGACGCGTGGCGACCGCCCTCGCGGGTTTCGGCGCGATCGTCGTGGGCATCGTGGTGGTGCTCGCGGTGCTGGTTGGTGTTGGCCTGGGTGCGGTTGACCGGATCTACTCGTCCGCCAACGACAAGACCTCGCCCGGGGCGGCCGAGCCGGCGTCCACCTATCGTTCGGCGGGGACGGGCTCGGCGGTGGCCTGGGCGGGTCTCGGACGGCACGGTCGTGACTTCGTCGCGGGCGGGCCTGATGCGTCCGAGATCACGGCGGTGACCGGGATGCCGGCCATCGAGCCGATCCGCGTCTACGCGGGTATCGGGAACGCCGGGACGCTCGAGGAGAGGGCCGCGCTGGCGGTCGCGGAACTCAAGCGGACAGGGGCCTTCGACCGCAAGGTCCTGGTGGTGGCGACACCGACGGGGTCGGGGTGGCTCGAGCCGCAGGCGGTCGACGCGATCGAGTACCTCTACGGCGGCGACACGGCCATCGTGGCGACGCAGTACTCCTACGAGCCGAGTTGGGTGTCGTTCCTCTTCGCGGCCGACGTCCCCGGTGAGGCGGCGCGTGCGCTCGTCGACGCCGTGCGTGCGGAGTGGTTGACGCTGCCCGAGAGTGCGCGTCCGAAGTTGGCGGTCTACGGGTTGAGCCTCGGGGCCATGGGGGCCCAGGACGGGGTCGGTGATCTGGACGCCATCCTCGAGAAGACGGACGCCGCCCTCTTCGTCGGCCCGCCCAACGCGTCGCAGCCGTGGCGAACGTTGCAGGAGAGCCGGGACGCCGGGAGCCCGGCGTGGCAACCCGTCCTCGACGGGGGTGCGCACGTGCGCTGGTTGTCGCAGAACGGCGACTTCGACAAGCTGTCGGGTCAATGGGACGCGCCCCGCGTGGCCTACCTGCAGCACGGGACCGATGCGGTGACCTGGCTCGACCCGGCAGTGATCTGGCAGCGTCCGGAGTGGTTGCGCGGGTCGGCGTCCGAGGGGGGACGCTCGCCCGACGTGAGTGACTCGATGATCTGGGTGCCCGGCGTGACGTACCTGCAACTGGTGGCCGACATGATGCTGGGGCTCACGCCGCCCGCGCACCACGGGCACAACTTCGGTGACGTCATGGCGGACGGCTGGGCGGGTGTGCTGCCCGACCACGGCCTGGACGCGGCGGCCGTCGACCGGATCCAGACGGTGATGGAGCAGTACCCGTTCTCGGCCGAGGATTCCGTCTGGGAGTGAGGCGTCCGCACGGGTGCGTCGTGGCAGCATGGTCGCCATGACCACAGCGACGTTGTCCTGGGACCTGGTCCCGATCGAGAAGCCCGATGACGTGAACGTCGTGATCGGGCAGGCGCATTTCATCAAGACTGTCGACGACCTGCACGAGGCGCTGGTGGGGGTGAGTCCGAGCCTGAGGTTCGGGGTCGCGTTCTGCGAGGCGTCCGGGGTGCGGCTGGTGCGGCGGTCGGGTAACGACTCGGAGTTGGTGGAGCTGGCCACGCGGAGTGCTCTGGCGATCGCGGCGGGTCACTGCTTCGTGATCATGCTGCGCGAGGGGTTCCCGTTGAACGTGCTGAACCCGGTGAAGGCAGTGCCTGAGGTGTGTGGGATCTTCTGTGCGACGGCGAACCCTGTGGACGTCATCGTGGCCGAGTCGCCTCGGGGACGCGGGATCGTCGGGGTGATCGACGGTGAGCCGCCGCTGGGTGTCGAGTCGGACGCCGACGTGGTCGAGCGGCGAGACCTGTTGCGGGTGTTCGGGTACAAGCTCTGAGGGTGCGGTCCCTCGG
>CALKHV010000109.1 GCA_937988865.1 uncultured Propionibacteriaceae bacterium
TCGCCACTCCGGTCCTCGGCGCGCCGATCCTGTGGGCACTGCTGGGACGCGGTTGGGCGTGGGCAGACCTCGGCTTCGTGAGGGGTCGACGGTTGGGCCACCTGCTCTGGGAGGTGCCGCTGGCGTGGGTCGCAGCCCTCGCCCTGACGGTGACGCTGGGCAGCCTCCTCGGCCTCAGCCCCGCAGGCGACTCGGGCGACACCGCTGCCGCGGCGTACCTGGGGGGTGGCCTCCTGTTCCTGAGTGCACTGCTCACGGTCGTCGTGATCCCCGCACTCGAGGAGGTCTGCTTCCGCAGGGTCCTGTTCGGCTGGGCGCAGCAGAGGGCGGGCTCGGTGGTCGCGATCGTGGCGTCCGCGGCGGTGTTCGGACTGATCCACATCGTGCCCGCCGCGATGGTGCTGCAGTTCTTCATCGGCCTCGGCACAGGCGTCCTCGTGTGGCGTCACCAGACCCTGTGGGCGTCACTGGCGCTCCACGCGCTCAACAACGGCATCGTCGTCGCCATCGTCGGTGCAGCCCTGGTGTAGCGGGCCCGGCGTCGTCAGCCCTCGTCGACGATCCGGTCGACGGTGGCCGTGGTGAGGCGCAGTTCGACCGGCACCTCGTCCCCGATCGCCACGGACGCCGCCCCGGGCAGGAAGACGAGCGAGTGCTGCATGTGGGGCGGTTCGATGAAGAAGCGCTTCTTGCCGGCCAGTTCGAACGGTGACAGGGCGAGGCCCATCGCCTCGAGCGAACCGGTGGCGACCGAGACCGCGCGCTGCCGCAGCGATGCCGCTGACGTGGGTGCCTCGAGCGCCACCCCCTGCGCAGTGCCGCCCGACATCACCACCACCCAGCCGTCGGCGGGGACGCGGCGCTGCCAGTAGCCCACCCGCTCGCCCCGGCGAACCGGGTGGATGTCGAGCACGCGGGCGGTCGTCCGTCTCGTCGCCGGGGCGCCGAGCCAGAGTTTGGTCCCGACCCGCAGCCTCGTCGGTACCCCGACCTCGGATGCCAACCCCGCGTACTGGTCGGCGGGCACGTGCGAGAGCCACAGCGGGGCGGACGCGGCGTCCAGGCACGACGCTGCCAGCTCGCGCACCTCGCGTCCCCCTGAGGGGTCGACCATGGGGAGGTGGATGGTCCAGCCCTCGAGGCGGACGTCCGCGAGCATCGGTGCCACCACGTGCAGGTCGGACGCCACGAGCCCGAACCGCTTCATCGAGGTCAACCGCTCCAGCACCACGCGCGCGCCGGCGTGGTCACGCACGACCGCAGCGAGGTCGTCCACGCGTCCAATGGTGGTGATGACGCGATCGTCGGAGAGCAGTTCGGTCGCGACAGGATCGGACGCCGACCAGGGCGTGAGGACGACGATGTCGCCGTCCCAGCCGCCGGCGCGCGCCGCCGAGACCTCGCCGGCCAGGCCGACCGCCAACGTGTCGACCCCGAGGAGCCGCGCCTCGGAAGCCAGACGCGCGAGCCCGAACCCGTACCCGTTGCCCTTCGCCACCGGCACGATGCCCGGGGTCGATGCCACGACGGACGCGAGGTGGTCGCGCCAGGCGTGCGTCCGCAGGTGCAGTTGGACGCTCACTTCTTGCGCCGGTTCATGTAGAGGTCGAAGGCCGCGTAGAGGGCCTTGTTGAGCGGCAGGTCCCACTCGCCGATGTAGGCGACGGCCTCACCGCCGGTGCCGACCTTGAACTGGATCAGGCCCAACTCGGGGTCGTCGTCGGCGATGCCCTCGGTGATGCCGCGCAGGTCGTAGACCTCGGCCCCGGCCTCGACGGCGTCCCGGATCATGCGCCACTGGATCGCATTGCTCCCCCGGACGTCCCGCTTCGCATTCGTGGACGCACCGTACGAGTACCAGGCGTGGCGTCCGACCCTCACCCACGTGGTCGCCGCGACGACGTCGCCCTCGTGGCGCGCGAGGTAGACACGCATGCGGTCGGGGAGCTCGCCGTTGAGGGCGTCCCACATGGTCTCGAAGTAGGCCAGCGGACGCGGAGTGAAGTGGTCGCGCGTCGCGGTCTCGAGGTAGACGGTATGGAAGGCGGCGAGATCGTCGCGTCCGCCGGTCGTGACCTCGACCCCTGCCTTGTCGGCCTTCTTGATGTTGCGGCGCCAGAGCTGGTTCATGCCCGCGAGGAGTTCGTCGGTCGAACGACCGGCCAGGGGGAGCTGGAAGTTGAAGCGCGGCTGGCCGGCGGCGAATCCCTCACCATCCCTGGGCGGCTTCCAGCCCAGGTGGGTGAGGGTGTTCGCCAGGCGCACGGCCG
Organism: uncultured Propionibacteriaceae bacterium; assembly: GCA_937988865.1. Lineage (GTDB taxonomy): Bacteria > Actinomycetota > Actinomycetes > Propionibacteriales > Propionibacteriaceae > CALKHV01. The sequence continues at coordinate 2,271 of CALKHV010000109.1, forward strand.
CGAGGTTGGTCGAGTCGGGCGTCGCCTGGGTGAGGGTGGCGAGGTCGGGGTGCGCGACCGCTTCCTTGATCGTGGACGCGCTCCACCGCCGGTGGACGAGTGTCGGCCCGATGCGCAGGCCGAACGCGCCCTTCTTCCGGACGTGCTTCGCCAGCGGGGGAAGGAACTCGGCGATGTCCTCCCGGGCCCAGTCGAGCACCGGACCTTCGGGCAGGTAGGCGAGGTAGCGCTTGACCCGGGGGAGTTGTCGGTAGAGCACGAGGCCGACGCCGACCAGCTGCGTCCCCGAGAACCAGCCGAGGCTCTCCGAGCCCCACTCGGGCTTCACCTTCGCCCAGGCAGGGGTCTGCAGGAAGCTGACCGTCGGGGTGAAACCGGCGTCCGTCGCCCGGGCCTCGAGGAAGGCGAGGTGCTCGGCGGGCGTGATCGTGCGTACCTGGATCGTCACGTGCCCAAACTACCGAAGGAGGAGGTCCTGTCGACTTGTGCACCGTCATTGGTGCACAAGTCGACACGACCTCCGCTGGATCAGGCGTCCGAGGAGTTGGTGGAGATTCCCGGACGTCCGGTGTGGATGATCTTGCCCGGGTTCAGGTTGTTGCCCGGATCGACGCCCTCGAACAGCTTGCGCTGGATGAACACGCCGGCGGGGGAGATGTCCTGCTCCATCCACGGCGAGTGCTCCTCGCCGACGCCGTGGTGGTGGCTGACGGTGCCGGAGTGGTCCATGAACGACTGCTGGATCACGCGCTTCACGTGGTCGTACGTGTCGAGGTTGGTCGCCGAGTCATCAGCCACCGCGAACGTGAAGTACTGGCAGGCGCCCATGTGGTAGCTGTGCGACAGGTGGCACATGATGAAGCCGCGGTGCCCCGTCTCGGCCAGCGCCACGTTGACCCGGCGCACGGTCTCGTCGTGGATCTTCAGCGTCATGCTCCACGGCGTCGACGTCTCGGACACGTCGGCGGGGATGCCGAGGTCGAGGAGGAAGTCGCGGATGTAGGGGATGTCGTACTTCTTCTGGTCGTAGAGGGCGCCCGGGCCCTTGCCCACGCCCATGCCGCCGTGCTTCTTGACGATCTTCCCGACGAGGCCCTTCTCGTAGCGCACGTGCGTCGGCGATCCCTCGTACCCGACGAAGCTCAGGCAGATCTCCTCGAGGTTCCAGCCCTTGCGCAGCATCAGTTGCTGGACGGCCTGGTTGGCCAGGTGGCCCTTCCTCGACGACTTCTTGCCGTTCGCCATCGAGAACTCGGTCTCGGGGGCGTCCGAGACACGCAGCATCATCGGCGCCGCGTCCGAGTGCATGATCTCTTCGGCCGCAGCCAGACCGGCCGCGTAGCTGGGGTAGAAGTACGCCTGGATCTCGCGCACCTCGGGCAGCCGGTGCACGTTGACGGTGCACTCGGTGATGATCCCGAGCTTGCCCTCTGAACCGAGCACCATCTCGCGGACGCTCGGGCCCGACGAATAGCTGGGCAGCGCGCGCAGGGCGAGCACCTGGGTGCGCGTCCCGTCGGTGGCGTCGGGATTGGGCATGACCATGCGCAGGCCGCGAGTGATCTCGGCCATGTCGCCGTACTTGTCGGACTGCATGCCGGTCGACCGGGTCGCGACCCAGCCGCCGAGCGTCGACCACACGAACGAGTCGGGGAAGTGCCCGAGGGTCCAGCCTCGCGCGTTGAGCTGTTCCTCCATGTCGGGGCCCAGGACGCCGGCCTGGATGCGGGCCGTCCCGGACGTTTCGTCGATGTCGAGGACCTTGTTCATGCGTCCCATGTCGACGCTCACGACGACCCGGGTCTCGCCGGGCACGGCCTCGAGGGCCGCCACGATGTTCGAGCCGCCACCGAAGGGGATGAGCACCCCGTCGGACGCCAGCACGGCCTCGACGACAGCGACTGTTTGGGCCTCGTCGCCGGGGTAGACCACGACGTCGGGGACGCGTCCGAGTTGTCCACGACGGACGCGGATCAGGTCGCGGACGCCCTTGCCGAACGCGTGGACGACGCGCATCTCGTCATCGGTCACGACGTTGGCCTCACCGAGGGCGTCGACCAGCGCGGTGCGCAGGTCGTCACCGAGCAGGGACGCCGGCACCGCGAGGTCGGAGAACTTCGGCGCGGGCTGCGTCACCTTCGAGACGTCCACGCCCACGACCTTCATCACGAAGCCGGGGAACTTGGGCTTCGCCGAGATGTCGTAGGTGAACCCCTCCTCGCCCCAGCCCCACCACTTCTGGTGCTTGACGCCGGTCATCCGTTCTCCTTCTTCCGTGACGACGTGTCGTCCGTGAGTTTCCG
>CALKHV010000110.1 GCA_937988865.1 uncultured Propionibacteriaceae bacterium
GGTCCGCAGGGCGAGCGGGCACACGATCTGGAGATCCTTGCGCTCAGTGCCCGTGAGGCGTCGGCTGCCCGGGCTGCTCCGGACCGACCCTGACGGACGTCGCAACGTCGATAATCTCTCGTGTCTGCGGCACCTGCCATTCTGGAATCCCACGACCCAGGGAGCACGAATTGGCCCTCTGCATTCCCGACCAGCCCACCTTCGTCACGCCATCTGAACGTGAGGTGTGGCAGAGGCTCCGCAAGCAACTCGGCGACGACTGCATCCTCCTGGCCAACGTCCGATTGACCGATGAGACCAAGGACCACGAGGCCGACCTCGTCGTGCTGATGCCCGGCTCCGGGGTCGTCGTGGTGGAGGTCAAGGGGAGCCACGTCTGGGTCGAGGGCGATGGGCGCTGGATGATCTCGCGCGGTGCCGGGGCCGAACCCATTCACCCCGTCGACCAGGCGAGGGACGCGCTCTACGCCTTGCGTCACTACGTCCAGGCCGACTCCCGCTGGGGTTCGCGGTCGCGCGTCCAGTGGGGGCACCACGTGGTGCTGGCGCGCTCAAGGGTGGCGCCCGACTTCGCCGCGCCCGACTGCCCGCGCTGGCAGGTCTCGGATTCGGACGACCTCGCCGACCTCGGCAGACGGATCTGGGACACCACGTCGCTCCACCGCCATGACGCTCGGGTGCCGACGGTCGATGACGTCGACCTCATCCGTGAGATCCTCATCGGTCGCCACCTGCCCTCGCGTGACCCACGCGCCGAGGCATCCGACCGCGCGGACTTCTGCGATCGCCTCACGGGCGAGCAGGCAGCCCTGCTCGGTGTCACGCGCCTGTTGAACCGCCTGGAGATCCGCGGGGGAGCAGGCAGCGGCAAGACCGTGCTCGCGATCAGGCAGGCGTCCGACCTGGCGAGCGGACGCACCACGGGGACGAAGCAACGCGTGGCCATGGTCTGCTACAGCTACGGGCTGGCCCACCACCTGCGACGCGAGCTCCTGAAGGGGCCGCGATCGAACCGGCCGGCGTTCGTCGGCACCTTCGAAGACCTCGCCCGGGGCTGGGGCATCGAGATCACCGGCTCGCGCGACGATTCCGCCTACTGGGAGGAGCACCTGCCGGCACTCATGGCGGAGCGCGCGCCCGCCTTGACGGACGTCCAGCGCTTCGATGCCATCGTCATCGACGAGGCGCAGGACTTCGCCGAGGAGTGGTGGACACCGCTCGTCCGTTCCCTGCGGGACGAGGAAACCGGCGGGATCTTCGCCTACAGTGACGAGCGCCAGCGTGTCTTCGCCCGCTTCGGACGCCCACCGATCGCGCTCGTGCCGCTCGTCCTCGACCACAATCTGCGCAACACCGTGCAGATCGCCCGGACCTTCGTCTCGCTGGCACCCACCTCGATGGTGTTGCGGGGCGGCGACGGGCCGGCCGTCGAGTTGGTCGCCACCTCGTCCGCGGACGCCCTGAGCGCCGCTGACGACCAGGTGGAACGCCTGCTGGAGGAAGGCTGGGAACCCGGTGACGTCGCCCTGTTGACCATGGGCGCGCGGCACCCGGTGCAGAAGGAGCGGCAGGAGACGCTGGGATTCTCGGCCTACTGGGAGGAGTTCTGGTCGAACGAGGACGTGTTCTACGGGCACGTCCTGGGCTTCAAGGGCATGGAACGGCGGGCGGTGGTGCTGTGCGTCAATGAGACCTCCAACCATGCGCGCAGCAGCGAACGCCTCTACGTCGGAATGTCACGGGCCACCGATCGACTCATCGTCGTCGGCGATCCCGACGTGATCGAGAGGTGCGGTGGACGCGACGTGATCGAGCAGTTGACGGCTGTCCGCTGACGTGAAGGGTCAGCGTCCGGTCTGCATCGCCTCGTCGAGCGAGGCGAGGAGGCCGTTCCACGCCACCTCGAACTTGTCCACGCCCTCGGACTCGAGCAGGCGATCAACCGCGTCGAAATCCACTCCCACCGCCGACAGCCGTTCCATGACCTCTGCCGCGTCCCTCAGTTCGGGGTGGATCGTGTCGGGGCGGACGTCACCGTGGTCGGCGACGGCGTCCAGGGTCGCCTCGGGCATCGTGTTGACGATGCCCGGCGCGACCAGTTCGGTGACGTACAGGGTGTCCGGATAGGACGTGTTCTTCACGCCCGTGGACGCCCACAGGGGACGCTGGGGCCACGCGCCCGCTGCAGCGAGACGCTCCCAGCGCGGTCCGCTGAAGGTTGCCTCGTACTCGGCGTAGGCGAGCCTTGCGTTGGCCACGGCAGCCTTGCCGCGCAGCGCGAGTGCCTCGGGCGTCCCGATGACCTCGAGGAGGGGATCGATCGCCGTGTCGACACGGCTCACGAAGAAGCTCGCCACCGAGGCGATGCCCGAGACGGGAAGACCCGCCGCGAGGCGATCCTCCAGTCCTGAGAGGTAGGCCTCCATGACCTGGCGATAGCGAGGGATCGAGAAGATCAGCGTGACGTTGACGCTGATGCCTTCCGAGATGGCGGTGCGGATGGCAGGCAGTCCTTCGTCCGTCGCCGGGATCTTGATCAACAGGTTGGGCCGATCGACCTCGTTCCAGAGTTCGCGCGCCTGGGCGATGGTCGCGTCCGTCTCGTGGGCGAGCCGGGGGTCGACCTCGATGGACACGCGTCCGTCAATGCCGCCCGATCGTTGCGACACGGGGGCGAGCAGGTCGCAGGCCGCGCGGACGTCGTCGGTGGTCAGTGCACGCACGACTGCGTCCACGTCCTTGCCGGCGCCGGCGAGTTCGGCCACCTGGGACGCGTAGAGGTCCGAGCCGGTGATGGCTGCCTGGAAGATGGACGGGTTCGTGGTCACGCCGACCACGGACCTGGTGGCGATGAGCTCGGCGAGCCCCCCGCTCACCAATCGTTTCCTGGACAGGTCGTCGAGCCAGATGGCGACGCCGGCGTCGGAGAGGGCTTGCAGCGGGTTGGTCATGTCACTCCCAAGAGATGCGGTCAGTGACTCCATCGTGGTTCGCGGCGTGCCCGGTGGGCAACGGCTTGCCAGATGTTGTCACCGGACCCTTACCCGCTCGACCGCGTCTGACACCTACCTGCAGGCAGACGTCCCTGACAGCCGCTGCGCCAGCGCCATGGCGACGATGCCCAGCGCCAGCACCCCGCTCGTCACGGAGGTGGCTCCGTCCACGACCACGAACGACATGGGGACGGCGATGCCCGCCATCAGGGCACAGGACGACGCGGCGCCCACCCCGGCCCCACGCAGGGGGACATACGTGGTGACCACCAGCGCCCCCAGAAGGCCCAACGCGCCGATGACGAGCGCCCACGTGATCGAGAGGGACGCGTCCAGGGTGGAGAGGTATCCGAGCACCAGCAGCGGCGTCGCGACCACCATCACGACGGTGTGGCGGGGGAGCCAACCCTCACGCAGGCTCGCCGCGCCGCCCCGCTTGGGGAGGAGCACGGGCATCGTGGTGGGCACGCGTCCGGCCAGAAGCTGGCGCTCGTCGACCCTGGTCTCATCTCTGGGGTTCATCGTCATCTCGCTTCTGGACGCTCAGGCGGTGACGAGGGCGCGCCCGGATGACGTCCACGCGCCCACGCCCCCGCCCAGATGGTAGGCATTCGTGAAGCCGGCCGACTCCATCTGGGCCAGCGCGGCGGCCGAGCGATTACCGCTGCGGCAGTACACGGCGTAAGGCACGTCCTTGGCCAGATCGGCGATCTTCGCCGAGAAGTCGGACGCACTGACATCGATGTTGACCGCCCCGGCGATGTGGCCGCCGGCGAACTCCTCGGGCGTGCGTACGTCGACGATGACCGTTCCGGCGCGTTGCATCGCAGCCTCGAACTCGGCCGGTTCGAGGGTGGCACCGTTGGCGGGCGGAGCGTCAGAGGTGGAGTCACCGGAAGCCGAGCTGCAGCCGAAGCCGCCCAACAACAGCGCCATCACCACGGCGAGCAGCCTCACGCCGGTCAGTCGATTCATGTCATCCTCCTTGTGTGCGCCGAACGCGCATGCAAGGTCAGTGTAGCAATACCCCCAGGGGTATCAATCGAGCTCGCCGATCGCCGTGTGGGAATACACAAGAGAGGAGCAACCATGGACGCCAGGTCGAGCGCGAGACGGGCCGTCAAGCCGGGGGAGTCGGACGTCCCCCGAGTCGAACACGACGGCGTCGTGTGGCGCATCCGGTCCCTTGCCACCGCGAGACAGGTGCTGCGGGCTCGCGATCAGACCACCCAGGCCGGATTCACCGCCGAGTTCATCCCCAAGGGCTTCCTCAAACATCACCCCATCCTCATGTCGGACGGTCCGCTCCACGACGAGCAGCGCCGCAAGGTCGGACGCTTCCTCGCTCCCGCGGTCGTCGCCGACCGCTACACCGCCCTCATGGAGTCGAGCGCTGACGCACTGCTGGCCGAGGCCCGGCAGTCTGCCACCTTCTCACTCGACGACCTGGCGCTGTTCTACTCCGTCGAGGTCACGGCGGACGTCGTCGGCCTCACCAACTCCCCCGTGAAGAAGATGGCCCGCCGGCTGGTCACCTTCTTCCGGCAACCCCCGTTCGACCTCACCAAACCCGACCTCGGACGCTCCGGCAGGGAGTGGGCCGCAGCGGCCCGCGACGGGCTGGTGCCGATCGTCCGCTTCTACGTCGCCGACGTGCGTCCCGCGATCCGCGCGCGCCGCAAGGAACCTCGCCAGGACATCATCAGCCACCTCATCGCCGAGGGCTACACCAATGCCGACATCCTCGTCGAGTGCGTCACGTACGGCACCGCCGGCATGGTGACCACGCGGGAGTTCATCTCGATGGCGTGCTGGCACCTGCTCCAGAACCGCCCCCTGCTCGACCGCTACCTGGTCGCCGACCAACCCGAGCGCTTTGCGATCCTCAACGAGATCATCCGCCTCGAACCGGTCGTGGGGCACCTGTACCGACGCGCCCAGGGCGACATCGAGATCACCGACGGGGACGCAACCTGGACGATCGGCAAGGGCGACCTCATCGACGTGTGCGTCCGGCAAGCCAATGCCGACCCGGACGCCGTCGGCGAGGCACCGCTCGGCCTGTGCCCGGCCCGGCCGCTGCCCTCGGGCGTCAACCAGGCCGCCCTCAGCTTCGGGGACGGAGCCCACAAATGCCCCGGCCAGCCCCTGGCAATCCTCGAGTCGGACGTCCTGCTCACCCGCCTGCTCAGACTGAATCCCCGCATCGTCGTCGAGCCGACGCTGGGTTGGGACAACCTGATCGAGGGGTACTGGCTCCGGGGTTTCACCCTGGCTCTGGACGTGCACGCTCTTGACGTGCAGGGTGCGCAGCCCTGAGGCCCGACTTCACTCGCGTCCGCGTCTGAAACGACGCTTGAGCCGAAGCTGCGCAGGCAACTCGGGCGCGGTGAGCCTCTCGGTCGCCCCGCGGTATCCGGCGACGCGTCCGAAACGATCGTCCGGGGCCTCGTTCCACTCCGTCCTCAAGCGAACGATGTCGTCGTGACTACGTCCGATGAAGTTCCACCACATGACGATGCCCTCGTCGAACGGTACCCCGCCCAGGATCATGATCCTGGCGGGGGAGTCGGTCGGGTTCATGAGCCGCAGGTGGTCGAGCCCTGCGTCCCGGACGCCGAGCACCGTGTGGTCCAGCCGCACGCCGTCGAAGTCGACGTGCCCGGTGTCGACAAGGACTCCGTGCTCGAAGCCGGGATCGACCGCCGTCTCCCACGTCGTGCCAGGGGCGAGGACCACCTCCACTCCGAGCAGGGGCGTCTCGGTGTGCACCGGGGAGGTCGATCCGGCGAACGACCCCACCAGCACCCGTGCCCGGACGCCCTCCTGTTCGACAACCTCGGGCACATGGTGCTGGAACTCACGCGTGAGGTTCTTGCGCTCATCCGGGAGCACGACCCACAACTGCACCCCGTGCAGCAGATCGCGCCGCGGGGTCGACACCTCGGAGTGCGCGATGCCGTGACCGGACGTCATCAGGTTCACCTCACCCGGACGCACCATCGCGTGGACCCCACCGGAGTCCCGGTGCTCGATCTCGCCGTCGAAGAGCCAACTCACCGTCTGCAGGCCGGTGTGAGGGTGCGGAGGCACGTCCATGCACACGCCCTGTTCGGGACCGTAGTGGTCGGCGAAGCACCAGGCGCCGACGAACGAGCGACGCAGCGATGGCAGCGTCCGTCGGACGCGCATCGCGTCCGCGCCGCCCAGGGCGACGATCTTGGGTTCGATCACCTCGACGTGCCCAGGGTCCTGATCCCCGGACGCCCGGCAGTCGATCAGGGTCGACTTCGCCTCAACGTTGCTCATCGTGCCTCCTTGGACGGGGCCAGCCTATGTCGAGGGGTGGCCCACCAAGGTCCGAACGCGTGGCATCGTGGAAGTAGGGTCTGCGGCGCCTCGACCGACGAAGGAGAGGATCATGGACGCTCCCACCGGGCCGATGACGCCCGATCCCTCGACCGTGGACGCTGCCGACATCCTCGCTCTGTGTGGTGTCGATCCTGACGACGGCCTCAGCGCTGACGAGGCCACCCGACGCTTGATCAGGGACGGCCCCAACGAGCTGCCCTCCGACCCGCCGGTGGCCTGGTGGCGAAAAGTCCTCCATGAATTCGCCGACCCCCTGGTGTGGCTGCTCCTGGTGGCGATCGTGATCTCGCTGGCGGCGTGGGTCGCCGAAGGTGCGTCCGGAGTTCCGGTCGATGCGCTGGTCATCGCCGCGATCGTGGTGGCCAACGCAGTCATCGGGTACGTCCAGGGAGCCCGTGCCGAGACCGCCATGGCTGCGCTGGCCCAGCTCAATGCCGCTCGCGCCACCGTGCTTTGTGACAGCCAACTGACCACGGTGCCGGCCAGCGAGCTGGTCGTGGGCGACCTGCTCGCGCTCACGGCGGGGGATTCGGTCGCCGCCGATGCCCGCCTGGTCAGTTCCACGGCGCTCCTCGTGCACGAGGCGTCCCTGACGGGTGAGTCGGTCGCGGCGGAGAAACACCCCGCGACGCTCCCACACCTCAGCGCCCTCGGCGACCGCACCAACATGGTCTTCTCGGGCACCGACGTGGTCCAGGGAGTTGGACGCGCAGTCGTGACCGCCACGGGCATGCGGACCGAGGTGGGAGCCATCGCCGACCTCATGGAGAAGGCGGAGCGCAAGTCGACCCCCTTGCAGCGTGAGGTCGCGGCGGTGTCGCGTGCGCTCGGCCTGGCCATCCTCGGCATCGCAGTGGTCGTCATGGCGGTCCTGGCGGTGATGCAGGGCGTCCACTCCCTGGCGGACGCGGTCGACGTCGCCCTGATGGGTCTGTCCCTGGCCGTGGCTGCCGTCCCCGAGGGACTTCCCGCCGTGCTGTCGCTGGTGCTGGCCATCGGCGTCCGGGTGCTCGCGCAGCAGCGCGCCGTCGTGAAAGACCTCCATGCGGTCGAGGCGCTGGGCTCGGTGTCGGTGATCTGTTCCGACAAGACGGGGACGCTGACCCGCAACCAGATGACCTTGCGCGTGGTCGAGACGGCGTCCGGTGAGATCGAGTTCACCGGTATCGGTTACGAGCCCTCGGGCGAGGTCGTGACCCCGACCGGCTCTCCGGAGGGGCTGTCCCGGGAGGTGGAACTCCTGCTCGTGGGGGGTTCGCTGGCCAACAACGCGCAGCTGAGCCAGGTGGGCGGTGAATGGCAGATCGAGGGCGACCCCACCGAGGCGGCCTTCCTCGTGGCGCACGAGAAGCTGGGCGACGCGTCCGCACGGGTGTCGCTCTTCCGTCGGACGGCCGAAGTGCCGTTCACGTCCGAACGCCGGCTCATGTCGGTCCTGGTCGAGCACCCGGATCTCCCACTGCGGCTGTTCACCAAGGGAGCCCCGGACACCCTGCTCGCCCGCTGCCATGCCATCCGCGTGGGCGACGCCGTCGTCGCCCTGGACGCCGAGCGGCGAGCGAGGGCGCAGTCCGCCATCGTGCGCTTGTCGGAGGGCGGTTATCGCACCCTGGGTGTCGCCTACCGCGACGTGGGGGACGCAGGGACGCGTCCACCGTCGGACGGGATTGACGAATCCTGGGAACAGGGACTGGTCCACGTGGGAGTCGTCGGCATTCTCGACCCGCCTCGCGAAGGCGTACCCGAAGCCGTGCGCTCCGCCCACCGGGCCGGCATTCGTACGCTCATGATCACGGGTGACCACCCCGTCACGGCCCGCCGAATCGCCGCCGACCTCGGCATCGTCGAGACGGACGCGACGGTCGCGTCCGGTGCCGATCTGGACGCCATGGACGAGGAGGAGTTCAGGCAGGCGGTCCGGACCACGTCAGTGTTCGCCAGGGTTGCCCCGAGCCACAAGGTGCGCATCCTGGACGCGCTCCAGCGCGACGGCCAGCTCGTTGCCATGACCGGTGACGGGGTCAATGACGCCCCGGCCCTGAAGTCGGCGGACGTCGGCGTCGCCATGGGACGGAGCGGCACCGAGGTGGCCAAGCGCGCCGCAGTGGTGGTGCTGGCCGACGACAACTTCGCCACTCTCGTCGCTGCCATCCGACAGGGACGACTGGTCTTCGACAACATCGGCAAATTCCTCCGCTATCTCCTCTCGTCCAATCTCGGCGAGGTCGTCGCCCTGCTCTTCGGAGTGGTCCTGTCGGCACCGTTGGGCCTCACGCGTGCCTCCGCCGGGGACGCGCTGATCGTGCCCCTCCTCGCCACCCAGATCCTGTGGATCAACCTGGTGACCGACTCGGCCCCCGCGCTCGCCCTGGGTGTCGATCCGGAAGTCGACGACGTCATGGCGCGTCCGCCGCGGCGTCCGCGCGACCACATCCTCGGACGCCCGGTCTGGTGGCGAATCGGGGTGAGTGGGCTGGTGATGGGTGCGTCCGCCCTGGTCGCCCTCGATCTCCTGCTGCCGGGCGGTCTGTTCGAGGGCTCGGGCACCGCCCAGTTGGCGCGAACCGGCGCCTTCACGACGCTGGTCCTGGCCCAGCTGTTCAACGCCCTGAGCGTCCGGTCCCTGCAGGGGTCGGCGGCACGAGCACTGTTCCGCAACCGCTGGTTGTGGGGTGCCATCAGCCTCGGAGTCGTCCTCCAGGTGCTTGTCGTGCACGTGCCCGTGCTCCAGCGCGCGTTCGGCACGTCTGCGCTGAGCCTGACCCAGTGGTTGGCGTGTGTCTCACTGGCCTCCCTGGTGCTGGTGGTCGACGAGGTGATCAAGGCGGTGCTTCGACGGCTGGGCCGAGCCTGAACCCGGCTCACGGCCGATCGGTCCTAGGGTGGACGCATGCGCGCTGGTGAGGTCTGTGAGCCCTATCCCGTCGTCACGACGGGGACGCCCGCCCTCGAGGCCGCGCGCCTGATGGCACGAGATCGTTTGCCCGGCCTGATCGTCACGTCGCCGGACGGCACTCCCAGGGCGGTGCTCCCGGCGTCCGAGGTCGTGCGGTTCATCGTGCCCGACTACGTCCAGGCAGACCCGACCCTCGCCGGGGTGATCGGCGAGATCGCGGCCGACCGCATCGCCGAACGCCTGGCAAACGTCACTGTGGGCGACCTCTTGCCGAAGAGACCGGCCGAGTTGCCTGTCTTGAAGGCCGACGACACGCTCCTGGAGTTGGCGGCCGTGATGGCCCGGCTGAGGAGTCCCCTGTGTGCCGTGGTCGACGGCGGACGCATCGTGGGCGTCGTCACGGCGTCCCGGCTGCTCGAGCTGGCCTGCGGAGACCCACGTTCATGATGATCGTGGCCATCGTGGTCTTCACCGTGGTCTACGTGCTGATCGCCTCCGAGCGCGTCAACCGGGTCGCAGCGGCGTTGACGGGCGCGGGCGTGATCCTCGCTGTGGGCGTGATCGGACCCGATGACGCCTTTTTCTCCCAGGAGACCGGGATCGACTGGAACGTCATCTTCCTGCTCTTCGGGATGATGGTCATCGTCGGCGTCCTGCGTCAGACCGGCATCTTCGAGTACGTCGCGATCTGGGCGGCCAAGCGCGCACGCGGACGCCCTTTCCAGGTGATGGCCCTGCTGTGTCTCATCACCGCCCTCGCGTCCGCAGCCCTGGACAACGTGACGACCGTGCTGCTGATCGCCCCGGTGACCCTGCTGGTCTGCGAGAAGATCGGCGTTCGTCCGGTCCCGTTCCTGATCGCGGAAGCACTGGCGTCCAACATCGGTGGCACCGCCACCCTCGTCGGTGACCCGCCCAACCTGATCGTTGCCAGCAAGTCGGGTCTTGGCTTCAACGATTTCCTGGTGAACCTGGCCCCCATCGTGATCGTGATGCTCGTGGCCTTCGTGGCCTTGTCCCGGTTCCTGTTCCGGAAGGACTTCACGGCCGATCCCGCGCAGGTGGCCGAGGTGATGAAGCTCGACGAGCGGGAGGCCATCCAGGATCGTCCCCTGCTCGTGCGAAGCCTCCTCGTGCTGGGGCTGGTGCTGGCGGGATTCACCCTTCACTCGGTGCTGCACCTCGAACCTTCGGTGGTGGCGCTGCTGGGTGCCGGCCTGTTGGTGGCGCTCAGTGGACTGCCACCCCAGACCTACCTGGTCGACATCGAGTGGGAGACGCTGCTCTTCTTCGCGGGCCTCTTCATGTTGGTGGGTTCACTGGTCAAGACCGGAGTGATCGGCCACGTCGCGACGGCACTGGTCACCGTGACGGGCGACAGCGTCCCCGTGGCGATGATGGTGCTGTTGTGGGGGTCTGCGGTGTTGTCGGCTGTGGTCGACAACATCCCCTTCGTTGCGACGATGACCCCGGTGGTCGACCAGCTGGTCAGCGGCAACGGCGCCTTCGCCGGCCAGAACGGACTGTGGTGGGCGTTGCTGCTCGGCGCAGACCTGGGCGGTAACGCCACCGCCATCGGTGCCAGCGCCAACGTGGTGGTCGCGGGCATCGCGAAGAAGAGTGGACACCCGATCTCGTTCTGGGAGTTCACGCGCTACGGCTCGGTGGTCGCGCTCGTCACCCTGGCGATCGCGACCCCCTACCTCCTGCTCCGTTACTGAGGGGCGGGCGGCCCTCAGGACAGCCGTTCCACGGCGTCGCGCACCTCCGAGATCTCGAAGTCCGGAAGGGTCTCCTTGAGGTCCTTGAGGGGCACACGCGTGGCGATGTCCGCGGGCAGGCCCGCCTCCTTGATCAGCTCGTCGAGCCCGATCCCGGCGCCCTGAGCGACTCCTTCCAGGGTCATCCATCCCTTCACGTCGCCGGACGAGGTCTCTTGTCCCTGGACGACCTGTTGGCGTCCGCTCGTCACCCAGTCCCCGGTGACGGTGGCCACGCCGACCGAACCCAACAGGATGATCACCGACGCCACCGGGGCGACCCACACGGATACCTTCATCACGACTCCTTCCCTGCATGAACCGACTCACGGTGCGCGCGGGTGGCGGTGGGAGCAGGCTCGGCACCTGGTCTCGGGATTCCCAGGAAGACCGGGGCGCTGAGGGTGAGCGCGTGGGGGACTGGACACGTCGCGACGCAGTCCATGCACCCGATGCAGTCAGCGCTCACGAACGGCTTGGCCTTGCTGGGCTCGATCCCGACCGGACAGGGCTTGTCGCACAGGGTGCAATCGGTGCAGGACGCCGTGGACCGGCGGATGCGGATCAGGCTGAACCGACCGACGACGCTCAACACCCCACCGAGCGGGCACAGGTAGCGACACCAGAACCGGTCGATCACCACAGACCCGGCGACGACGACCCCGAGGATGCCCAGGGCGATCCACAAGGCGTCGCTCGGCCCTTCGAACAGCCAGTGCAGTCCGAAGAGGGTCACGTAGGGGTCGTAGTCGGCGAACCAGAGTCTGGCGGTGGCGTAGCTGAAGTAGAGGATCACGGCGAGCACGACGAAGCGTCCCCAGCGAAGAGCGGCGTCCACGGCGTGGGGGAGCGTCACGCTCGGGATGTGCAACGTCCGACGCACCCAGGACAGCGCGTCCTGAATGGCACCGAACGGGCAGATCCAGCCGCAGAAGGCGTTTCCCACGAGCAGGGTCCCGACGAGCAGGGCCAACCCGAGCACCAGGTTGGACGGGTGGATCTTGCTGATCATGGCGCCGGTCATGATCCACGTGGCAAGGGTTTCGACCGCACCGAACGGGCACAGGGCGTCCACCGACGCTGTCCCGCCGTCCGGGGACAGCTGGTGCCGGACGCCGGCCACGATGATGAATCCGCCGAACACGAACTGGGTGAGGTGTCGAGCCCTCTTCACCCTCTGCATCCCACGCGTGCGACGTTGAAATTTCGTGAGCCTGACCGGTCCTGATGCTGGAGTACTGGTGCGCACGACTGTCCTTCCGGGAGCTGTTTGGCGTCAGCCTGTCGTGCGTCCATGAAGCAACGGTGAAGGACGCGTGAGGATTGTGATTCAGATGCCTTCACGAAAGCTTCATCGCCGTCCCACTGGTGGCTTCATGGCCGGCTCCTAACGTCGAGTCAGCAGTAACAACCACACGAAAGAGGAACATCATGAAGACGAATCTGAAAAGTCACCTGGCACTCGGGCTGGCGGCAGCCACCCTCGCGGGATTCGGCTGGGTCTCGGTCGCGCAGGCCGCCCCCACCAACCCGCCCACCCCGGTCGTCACCGCCACAGCGCCCGCCAGCGCAGCGCTGGTGAAGGACCTGACGTTCATGCGGGAAGAGGAACGCCTCGCCCACGACGTCTACACGGCGCTCGCGGCGAAGTACGACCAGGCCGCCCCGTTCGTGAACATCGCCAGGAGCGAGCAGCGGCACTTCGACTCGCTCGGCGTGCTCCTGGCCCGCTACGGGATCACCGATCCCGCCGCCGGCAAGGCAGCCGGCACCTACGCCAACGGCGACCTGCAGGCCCTCTACACCAAGCTGGTGGCGAGCGGCAGTCAATCACTGGCCAAGGCCTACGAAGTCGGAATCACCATTGAGACCAAGGACATCGCGGATCTCAAGGCCGCGATCGGCCGCACGACAGCAGCTGACGCCAAAGCCGTCTTCACCAACCTCCTGAACGGCTCCGAGAACCACCTGGCCGCCTTCACCGCCGCCAAGGACGGCAAGGTCCTCGGCGTCCAGAACGGCCAGGGCATGCAGAACGGTCAGGGCATGCAGAACGGCCGCGGACGCATGGCCGGCCAGCAGTCGGGGGACGCCGGCCAGGGCATGCGCCAGGGTCAGGGCATGGGGCAGGGCATGGGCGGAGGCTACGGTCGCACCGGTGAGCGTCCGGAAACCTGCCCGGTTGGCTGACGCCCACGATCCACTGCCACCGATGGGGGGTCCCGCCTGGCGGGGCTCCCCATCAGCCTGCCGCCCCCACTCGCCCAACTAGGCTGACCACGACACTCAGGAGGCCCCATGTCGCGCCGGATACTCGTCGTCGACGACGAACCACAGATCCGTACGGTGCTGAACGCCTACCTCGAAGCTGACGGCTTCAGCGTCGTCGAGGCCGGCACGGGAGCGGACGCACTGCATCTCCTGGCCACGATCGACGAGATCGAACTCGTGCTGCTCGACGTGGGACTGCCAGACCTCGGTGGCCTTGAGGTGCTGCAGAAGATCCGCGCCACCTCCGACATCTTCGTCATCCTCGTGACAGCCCGATCGGAGGAGGTCGACAAGCTCGTCGGACTCAGCGTCGGCGCCGACGACTACATCACCAAGCCCTTCAGCCCCCGCGAGGTGGTGGCCCGAGTGCGCACCGTCCTGCGCCGTGCCAGAACCGGGGAGGCCCACCAGGAAGAAGACCTGGCGCTCCGCTTCGAGGGACTGACGATTCATCCAGACCGGCGAGAAGTGATCGCTGCCCAAGGCGCGGTGACCCTTTCGGCGCTCGACTTCGACCTGCTGCTCGCGTTGGCAACAACGCCCGGGAGGGTCTACTCCCGCAGCCAGTTGCTCGAGAAGGTCTGGGGTTACGACTTCTACGGCGACGAACGCATCGTCGACGTGCACGTCCGCAGCATGCGCAGTGCGCTGGGTGACGACGCCAACGATCCTCACATCGTGGGCACCGTCAGGGGTGTCGGTTACAAGTTCCTCCTGAAGCCGGCGAGGTCTCAGCCATGAACAAGTTGAGCGTCCGACTGGTGCTCTCCCACGTGCTGGTCGCCGTGGTGGGCGGATTGGCAACCTTCCTCGTGGTCCGCGCGCTGGCACCGGCCCTGTTCGACGCCAGCCTCCGCCACACTCCGTTCGCGGGCTCAGGCCGGGGCGGAGGAAACATGGGTGCAAATCAGGCGCTCCGCGACCAGTTCGCCCAAGCGATCGACCAGTCGCTGATCATCGGCTCCCTCGCCGGCGCGGCTGCGGCCGCACTCCTCGGCGCGGTCCTGGCCTATCGGATCATCCGCCCCTTGAGGACGATGCGCATCGCGACGTCAGAAATGGCTCGCGGACGCTATGACGTCCCCGTGGCGATTCCTCACGAATCCGAACTCGCCGCCCTGGCCAACGACGTCAACACTCTTGGCACGGCACTGGCCGAGACCGAGGCGAGGCGCGTCAGACTGTTGGGCGAGGTGGCCCACGAAATGCGTACGCCCCTCACCGTCATCGACGGCTACGTGGAGGGAATGATCGACGGGGTCCTCCCGACGACGTCGGCAGAGCTCATGCAGGTCAGTGGAGAGGTGCGGAGGCTGCGCCGACTCGGTGACGACCTGACGGCCCTCTCGAGGGCTGAGGAGGGCCGATTCGCGCTGGTGCCGATCGAGGTGGATGCCCGTGAGGTGGTCGTTCCCGCAGTCGAACGGCTCCGTTCGCAGGCTGACGATGCCGGGCTGACGCTGACCATGAACCCCGGAACTGAAGGCCTGCCGGTCAAGGCCGACCCCGACCGCATCGCCCAGGTGGTGACGAACCTCGTGGGCAATGCCTTCCGTGCGACCGAGGCGGGCGGAACGGTGACCGTCACGTGCGCGCGAACGGCACACGATGTGGTCATTGCCGTGGCCGACACGGGAGTGGGTTTGGACGCGGCCGAGTTGGACAAGGTTTTCGAGCGCTTCTACCGCGCACCAGGCGGCCGGACATGCGGCCATGACACCGGTTCGGGCATCGGTTTGACCATCGCCCGGGGCATCGTGCGTGCCCACAATGGGGAACTGACGGCGGCATCCCCGGGCCTGGGCAGGGGCGCGACGTTCACTGTCACCCTACCCATGGGTGATGGTTGAGTGGCGCCCGGCCTACGGACAACTCCGCGCCCGCTCACTGTGCACAGGTTGCCATTCAATGACGCTCCGTGACGTGAAGTGATGCTAGACTGAACGCATGTTCGATTTGATGACGCGGGACGCAGAGCCGGCTTCGCGGGCGCCGTCGAGGCCGTTGACGCCGGACGCGATGGCTGCCCTCGACTCGCTGGATGTCCCCGACCTGGTGGACGCCCGCGGTGTGATGGACGCGATGCTGGACGCCCGTCAGGCAGTGAAACGGGCCAGGGTGACCGAGTTCAGGTTGGCGGCGACCTACGCCGATCTGCACGGGGTGCTGCGTCCCGCGGAGTGGACGCCGAAAGGCGCGGAACGGCTGGTCCAGGTCGG
>CALKHV010000111.1 GCA_937988865.1 uncultured Propionibacteriaceae bacterium
TACGCCGGCGGTGTCGCGACCAAGGGCATCGCGGTCAACGTGATCCCCCTCGTCGTGGCCGCGTCCCCGGGTCTGAAGTCGATGCTCGACCTTCCCGTCCCTGCCGCGCTGATGGGCCCGAGTGCCTACGCTCGGAGAGTGTGATGATCGCTGCGGGAACCTGGGTCGACATCGAGCGGACCCTCCTGGGTCCTGAGCAGCGGGCGACCGGCATCCCGGCCGACACCGCCGCGACCCCGTACGTCATGCGGGTCTCCGGCTTCCTCACCTCGGACGCCGACCTCGGCGCCGAGTGCCGCGTCCGCAGCCTCGTCGGGCACGAGCACGCCGGGACCCTCCGCGAGGTCAACCCGAGCCATGCGCACTCGTTCGGCCCGGTTGTCCCGGAGCTCCTGACGATCGGCCTCGAGGTTGTGTCGACGTGTGCACCGTCATTGGTGCACAAGTCGACACAACCTCCGGTGGAGGGGGCCCGATGACGCGAGACACCTCGTACGAGGCCGTCATGGCCCGCAGGAACGACATCATGCGCGCCAGCCTGGGCATCGATTACGACGCCTACGAGCTCGGCGGCCTCGCCTTCGACTACGAGCGCCTGATGCACGACGTCGGCCACAGTCTCAACCAGATCGCCGAGATCCAGGCGCGCACCAAGGTGGGCAACACGCCCCTGCACGAGCTCACCCACCTCACCGAGGCGGTCCGCAAGATCAGCGAGCCCGGCAAGGGCGCCACGATCCTCGTCAAGGATGAGGCGGCCAACGCGTCCGGCAGCTTCAAGGCGCGTCGTGCGTCCATCTCGTGCTTCGAGGCCTCCCGGCGTGGGTACTCGGGGGTGGCCACCGCGACGAGTGGCAATTACGGCGCGGCGGTCGCTTCACAAGCGGCGATGCGCGGTCTTGCGTGCGTGGTGCTGCAGGAGGTCTTCGATTCGCACGGAGTGGGCCAGCCCGAGATCCTCGAGAAGACCCGTGCCTGCGAGGCCTACGGCGCCGAGGTCCAGCGCCTGTCGGTGGGCCCCGAACTCTTCTGGCGACTGCTCGTCACCCTCGAGGAGACCGGCTTCTTCAACGCGTCCCTCTACACCCCGTTCGGCGTCCGGGGCATCGAGACGCTGGGCGCCGAGATCGGACGCGAGGTCGTCGCCCGGTACGGACGCGTCCCGGACGCGGTCGTCGTCACCCACGCAGGGGGCGGCAACGTCACCGGCACCGCGCGCGGGCTGCGAGCGGTCGGGTGCGAGGCGTCCAGAATCGTCGGCGCCTCGGTCGATCTGAGCGGCCTGCACATGGCGAGCGACCGTGACTTCAACCGCAAGTCGTTCACCACGGGGCACACGGGCTTCGGCGTCCCGTTCGCGACGTGGCCCGACCGCACGGACGTCCCGCGCAATGCTGCGCGTCCGCTTCGATACCTGGACGCCTACCACCTCGTCAGCCAGGGCGAGGTCTTCTACGTGACCGAACTGCTCGCCAAGCTGGAGGGCCTGGAGCGTGGCCCGGCCGGGAACACCTCGCTCACCGCGGCCATCGGGCTGGCCCGCACCATGGACGACGACCAGGTCGTCGTCGTCCAGGAGACCGAGTACACCGGGGCCGGCAAGCACCACAACCGACAGCTGAGTTTCGCCCGCGAGATGGGGATCGAGGTGACTGTGGGCGACCCGGCGGGGAATGTCCCGGGGGAGCGGATCGTGCTTCCCGAGCGACTCGACCAGGTCGGCGCACGCGTCCAGGACCTCGACACGCTGCGGCTGTCGTACCTGCGCAACGCCCACGCCCGCGTCCCCGTCGACCACTGGACGGGCACCGACATCGACTTCCTCGCCGCCGAGACCCACACCACCACGAGTTGGGTGCGCCATCAGATGGTCACCCTCACCCGCGAAGGGACCTGACCATGACCGACCTGGTGGCGAGCGGACGCGAGGACGCGTATCAGGCTCGCCGTGCAGCCCTCGCAGGGCTGAGTGACGAGGAGTTGAAGGCCCACTTCTGGAGTCTCAGCCGGCAACTCATGGAGCCCGTCGCCGACCTGGCCCGGACGCACACCTCGCCGTCCATCGAACGGTCGGTCCTGCTGCGGATGGGCGTCGACTCGCTGTCGACGCACCCGGTCGTCGACCGCATCTCGGACGCCGGACTCCTCGGCAAGGGGGCCGGTCACGTCGTGGCGAAGCTGGCCCACGAGCGGGGCATCGGCGTCCGGGAGGCGGCGGCGTTGATCGTCGACGAACCCGGCGTCCTCGAGGGTCTGTTCGGGGGTGGGCGATGAACGCCGAATTCCCGGGGCTGGACGAGAACACGAAGCTCGACGTCGAGGCCATCCTGACCGATCTCGAGCACTATCGTCCGCGTCGCAAGGGCTGGACCTGGCGCGAGGTTCCCGCCGACGGAGTCGACCTCGGGCCCTTCCATTACCGCGACTCCTCGGTTCCTTTGACGAAGTCCATCGGGTTGCCGGCGTC
Source organism: uncultured Propionibacteriaceae bacterium (assembly GCA_937988865.1). Lineage (GTDB taxonomy): Bacteria > Actinomycetota > Actinomycetes > Propionibacteriales > Propionibacteriaceae > CALKHV01. The sequence goes on from CALKHV010000111.1 coordinate 2,468, forward strand.
CAGGTATTTCGGTGGCATCGACCCGCAACCCAGTTGTGTCGTGACGACCGAGATCGCGTCCGGACGTTTCGAGGACGACCTGCGCCGCATGCGCATGGCCGCGTGGCACGGCGCCGACCACTTGATGGTCATTCGGACGACCGGCCAGTCGCACATCGACGGCCTGATCGAGGGGACGCCGGAGGGCGTGGGCGGGGTGCCGATCACTCGGAAGCAGATCAGGGCGTCCCGGAAGGCGTGTGACCTGATCGAGGACGAGGTCGGGCGTCCGATCAATTTTCATTCCTACGTGAGTGGCGTCGCCGGACCCGAAGTGGCGGTGCTGTTCGCCGAGGAGGGGGTGAACGGCGCGCACCAGGACCCGCAGTACAACGTGCTGTATCGCAACGTGAACATGTACCGATCGTTCGTGGACGCGGCCGAGGCCAAGTGCGTCATGGCAGGGGCGGGGATCTTCCAGATCGACGGTGCGCACAATGCCAATGCGACCGCGAAAGCGGGCTGGCTGGTGATGCCCGAACTCATGGTGCAGCACGCGATCAACTGCACGTTCAGTGAAGTGGCGGGTATGCCGGCCGACCTGATCGGTTTGTCGACGGTGCCTCCGAATTCGGCACCCGCGCCGAAGTTGTGGTTCGACCTGCCCTACGCGGTCGCCCTGCGCGATGTCTTCAGCGACTTCAAGATGCGCGCGCAGCAGAACACGCGCTACATCGAGGCCGACATCGAAGAAGCGGTTCGGACGCACACCGTCGACACCCTGATTTCCATGCTGACCAGCGCAGATATCCAGTCGACGATCACGCCTGACGAGGGACGCAACGTCCCGTGGCACTACAACAACATCCGCGGGATCCAGACGGTGAAGCAGACGTGGGCGGGGCTGGACGGGATCAACGAACTGGTGTCGATTCGGCGAGACGGGGCCTTGGGGGAGATGGCGCGGGATCTCAAGGAGCGGGCTGTCTGCTTCCTGGAGGAGGTTCTGGAGACCGGTGGCTATTTCGCCGCGGTCGAGGCTGGATTCTTCGTCGACTCGGCTGAATATCCCGAGCGGCACGGTGACGGGATTGTCCGCTCGGGCGACGGTGGTGTCGGTTCGGGGACGCTGACCGAGAGGGACGCTGACTACTGGGCGCCGGTGTGTGACCACTTCGGGAACTCGGTCGAGCCGGACTGGGCTCAGGGGGAGGGACGACCCGCCGAGATCGGTTCGCTGGATGAGTGGGGGAGCGTCCCCGGGTGGGGGGACCGGTCCCGCTCCGCACTCGTGGGGACTGCGTCCCCGCTTGGCATGCCCGAAGCCACTCCCGGACCGGTCCCCCCACCCGGGGACGCGGAGGTGGGCGCGTCCACCAACCCCTCTGTGCGGGTTTCCTTGCACACGCAAG
>CALKHV010000112.1 GCA_937988865.1 uncultured Propionibacteriaceae bacterium
GACCCCCCTCGTGACCGCGTCCGTCATCGGCGCCCCGTCAGGGAGCGCAGGAAGAAGGCCACGTTGCGCGGCCGGTCGGCGAGGCGGTGCAGGAAGTAGGAGTACCAGCCCGAACCGTAGGGGACGTAGACGCGCACCTGGCGTCCGAGGTCGACCAGACGACGCTGCTCGAGCGGACGGATGCCGTACATCATCTGGAACTCGAACTCGTCCGAGCCACGGCCGTTGCGCACCGCCAGTTCATCGGCGATCGCGACCAGGCGCGGGTCGTGCGTCGCCACCATCGGGTAGGCCGGGCCCTCCATGAGGGCCTTGAGCAGGTCGACGAAGGCCTGGTCGATCTCGTGCCGGTGCGTGTGACCGACCGACGCGGGCTCGGCGTACGAACCCTTGCACAGCCGGACGCGGACTCCCTCGTGGTTGAGGTCGACGAGGTCGGCGGGAGTCCGCAACAGGGTGGCCTGCACGGCGACACCGATGTCGGCGAAGTCGGCACGCAACGCCTCGGCGAGAAGGAGCGTCTGCTCGGTGACCGTGTGATCCTCCATGTCGAGCGTGACGCGCGTCCCCGCCTCGCGCGCGGCGCCGCAGATGGACGCAAGGTTGTCGAGAGCGACGGCGTCCCCGTCAGGAATCCCCAGACCGACGCACCGGGGACGTACGGACAACTCGACCGGTCCGGCCAGGCCACTTTCCGCGAGTTGCTGGACCACCCACACCCACTCACGGGTGGACGCGTCCGCAGCCTCGCGGTCGAGCGCGTGGTCGGCGAGGCTCTCGATCAGGCCGCCCAGACCCTTGGAGTGAAGGTCACGCAGGGCCGCGAGCTCTTCCTCCAGCGTCTCACCGGCGACGAACCGGTCGACGATGTCGCGCGACCCGGGCGTGGACTGGACCCGATGACGCAGCCGGTCCGACGAGACGGCCCGGTTCACGGCACGCTCGAACATGCTCATCTCCTCACCGGGGGCATCCCCGTCATGACAGTGCGGCGCCGACCTGGAGGTGGCTGCGGATGTCGGCCAGCACGCGTCCGAGGGCCATCTCTCGGTCGGAACGGCTCGCGTACCCCCGCGTGTTGACCTCAAGGACGATCTGGCCGTCGAACCCTCGCCGTGCCAGTTCCTCGACGAGGTGCCAGGCGTCCTGGTCGCCCTCGCCAGGGAGGAGATGGGTGTCCATCTTCGCGCCGTTGCCGTCGGTCAGGTGCACGTGGCGCAGCCGTGGACCCCAGGCATCCACGTAGTCCATGGCCTTCACCTTCGACGTGGACGCGTGGGACAGGTCGAGGGTCAGGTGGTCGTAGTCGAGCTCGGACGGGTCCCAGCCCGGAAGGTAGGCCTGGAACGTGGGGCCCGCCATGCGCCACGGGTACATGTTCTCGACCGAGAACGTGACACCCGACTCCTCGTTGAGGCGCTTGATGCCCTGCACGAACGTGCGGGCATAGTCACGCTGCCAACGGAAGGGCGGGTGGACGACGACGACATCTGCCCCGAGGCGGTGCGCGGCCTCGGCGGAACGATCGAGCTTCTCCCACGGATCGTTGCCCCACGTCGTCTGGGTCACCAGCAGGCACGGGGCATGGATGGCGTGCACGGCGACCTGGTGGTAGTCGCGCAGCTTCTCCATGTAGTCGATGTCGGACGCCACCGGATCGATGCCCACCATCAGCTCGATGCCGTCGTAGCCCAGCAGTGCGGCCAGCTCGAAGCCGCTGGCAGTCGTCTCCGGATACACCGAGGTGGTCGACAGCGACACCCGGATCGGGGGCTTGGGCGCCCCTCCGTTCGTCTGGCTCACGGCTTCCAACCTAGCCGACGGACGAAACCAGACCCCGGTTTCGCATTAGCTCGCTGCTCGTACAGAATGATCGCATGCACGTCAGCCATCTCGTCTTCGCAGCCGGCCCGCGCGGTCTGGCGGCCGAGGCCGCCCGTCTCGGTGAGATCCTCGGGGCCGAGTTCAAGGACGGTGGCTTCCACCCCCGCTTCGGGACGCGGAACCACATCCTGCCCCTGACCGACAGCCGCTACCTCGAGGTCGTCGAGGTGCTCGATCACCCGGCCGCAGACAAGGCCGTCTACGGCCAGGCAGTCCGCGCGAGATCAGAGATGGGCGGCGGCTGGCTCGGCTGGGTCGTCTCGGTCGACGACCTGAGCCCGTACGAGCAGCGTCTGGAGCGTCCCGCCGTCCCCGGTTCGAGGCACTTCCCCGATGGACGCCTGCTCGAGTGGGAACAGATCGGCGTCAAGGGCCTGATGTCCGACCCGCAGCTGCCCTACTTCATCAAGTGGATCAGCCCGCCCGAGCTGCGTCCGTGTGCCCTGAAGGGTGACATCTCCCTCGTCGAGGTCGAGATCGCCGGCAGCCGTCCCCGCGTCGAGGAGTGGCTGGGCACCGAGCTCGGCGAGGTCTACGACGGGGTCCGGTTCAACTTCACCTCCCCGAACGGCCAGCCCGGTATCGATGCGGCACAGTTCAACGTCCCGGGACGCGGACTCGTCCGTCTCTAGCCGGTCGCGGGACGCCTGGGGATCAGTTCTGTCACACCCCTCCCCTACTGTTCAGGCATGGCAACCAAACAGGACGCGTATTCCTGCACCGAGTGCGGTTGGACCACGGTGCGATGGGTCGGCCGCTGCGGTGAGTGCCAGACCTGGGGAAGCGTCGCCGAGCGCGGGGCGCCCAAGCTGGCGTCCGTCTCGTCGACCGTGCCGGTCAGCAAGGCAGTGCCCATCAACCACGTGGCCCCCGAGGGTACGAAGCGGCGTCTCACCGGCATCGGCGAACTTGATCGCGTCCTGGGTGGTGGTCTCGTCCCCGGGGTCGTGGCGCTGCTGGCGGGCGAACCCGGTGTCGGCAAGTCGACACTGCTCCTCGAGGTGGCCGCCAAGTGGGCACAACACGGCGAGCGGACGCTGTACGTCACGGGCGAGGAGTCAGCCGCCCAGGTGAAGTTGCGTGCCACGCGTACCGGGACGCTGGCGGACGAGCTGTACCTTGCCGCCGAGACCGACCTCGGGACGGTGCTGGGCCACATCGAAGAGGTCGAGCCCTCGCTGCTGGTGGTCGACTCGGTGCAGACGATCGGCACCGCCCAGGCAGACGGTTCACCCGGCGGCGTGACGCAGGTCCGTGAGGTCACGGGCGCGCTGGTGCGCGTGGCGAAGCGTCGCGGGATGGCGGTGGTCATCGTCGGCCACGTGACCAAGGACGGATCGATCGCCGGGCCCCGCTTCATGGAGCACCTCGTCGATGTCGTGCTCGCCTTCGAGGGCGATCGCCACTCCGGATTCCGCATGGTGCGGGCGACCAAGAACCGCTACGGGCCCGCCGATGAGGTGGGCTGTTTCGAGATGAGCGAGAAGGGCATCGTCGAGGTGCCCGACCCCTCCGGGCTGTTCACCTCGCACCACAACGAACCGGTCGCGGGCACCTGCGTCACGGTCACCATGGAGGGTCGGCGTCCGCTGCTGGCCGAGATCCAGGCGCTGGTCGCTCCCGCGGCCTATCAGACGTCACCCCGTCGCACGACCCACGGAGTCGATGGTTCGCGCATCGCCATGGTCCTCGCCGTACTTGAGCGCAAGGCACGGCTTGCCTTGTCACAGCGCGACGTCTACGTCTCGACCGTCGGTGGTGCGCGAGTCTCAGACCCCGCCGTCGACCTGGCGGTGGCGGTCGCCATCGCGTCCGCCATGCTCGAACGCAACTTCCCCCAACGCCTTCTGGCGCTCGGGGAAGTCGGTCTGGCCGGCGAACTGCGCCGCGTCCCGGGTGTCGAGAGACGTCTCGCCGAGGGCGGGCGCCTCGGGTTCGAACTGGCCCTCGTGCCGACCGGGTCGCGCGATGTCACCCAGAAGGTCCCGCGCCTCGGGAACCTCCGCGTGGTCGAGGTCGGGACGCTGACCGAGGCGCTCGCCGCGCTCGACCTGCTGCGAGGTCGACCGACCGGGAAGTCCTCGTCGGCTGACGACCTAGACTGAGTTCGTGCCGACCATTGACCCGCAGGCCCAGCAGGTGCGCCATTACCAGGCACTGCTCGCGCCCGGCACGCCGCTGCGCGAAGGCCTGGAGCGCATCTCACGCGGACGCACAGGTGCCCTCGTGGTGCTCGGCACGAACGCCGAGGTCGACAAGGTCGCCATGGGCGGTTTCACGATCGATGTGAACTTCACGCCGACGGCGCTGCGCGAACTGGCCAAGATGGACGGCGGCATCATCTTGTCCAACGACCTCGAACGCATCCTGAGGGCCGGCGTCCACTTCGTGGCCGACGGTCGCATCCCCACCTTCGAGACCGGGACGCGGCATCGCAGCGCCGACCAGGTGGCCCAGCAGACAGGCGTCCCGGTGGTGACCGTCTCGGCGTCCATGTCGACGATCGCCCTGTTCATCCACTCTCGCCGCTACCCCATCGAGGCGTCCGAGCAGCTGCTGTCACGCGCGAACTCGGCGCTGGCGACCCTGTCGCGGTACCGCGAGCGACTGCTCGAGGCCACCCGACGATTGTCGTCCCTCGAGGTCGCCGACCAGGTCACGGTCAAGGACGTTGCCGAGGTGTGCCAGCGCCTCGAGATGCTGCGGCGTCTCGATGAGGAGGTCGGTGGCTACGTGTCGAGCCTTGGCATCGACGGTCGCCTGATTGAGCTGCAACTCGCCGAGTTGACGCTCGGTGTCGATGGCCTCTCGGCCAACCTGGCGCTCGACTACCGCCCGGATGACGTGGCCGAACTCGATTTCCGCGTGGCCAAGCTCTCGGGCATCGCGGCGTCCGCGCTGCTCGACCTCGGGTCGGTGGCCCAGGAGATCGGCTTCACCGTCGGCCTCGATCAGCACGTGTCCGCCCGCGGCTATCGCCAACTGGCAGCGCTGCCCCACTTGTCGCCCTCGCTCGTGCGGCGCGTCGTGGAGCACTTCGGCAGTCTCCAGGAACTCATCGGCGCCCGAACGGGTGACCTCATGCAGGTCGAGGGCATCGGGGACCACCGTGCGCGGACGATCCGCGAGGGGCTCGCCCGCACTGCCGAGGCCAGCTACTCGGAGTGAGTCACGCGGCCTTGACCTGCATCACGAACTGACTCGGACGCACGTTGCCGTCCATCAACAGGGTGGCGACGTACGTGCCGGCCTGCAGTGCTTCGGGACGCAGCGCGCAGACAGCCCTGGAACGACGACCCGGCCAGGACACGTCCTGCGTCCAGGCGGCCCCTGACTTGAGCGACTTGGAACCCGTGACCGGCCAGGTCGAGCAGTCGTCGGTGCTCCAGATCCGGTCGGTCCCCGAGTAGATGCGAAGCTCCATCGGGTTCTTGACCAGGTTGATCGTGCACTCGTAGGTGGCGGTGTTGGTGAAACTGACAGTGAGCTTTGTGACCTTGCGCACGGTCACCGGGCTCTGGCCCGTGACCTTGAGCCCAACGGACGCGGGGTCACACTCGACCGGCCCGGTCGGCGTCGGGCTGGGCGTGGCGGTCAGGGAGGGGCTGGGGTCACCGCTCGCGGCGGGGCTGCCCGGCGTGCTGGCGCCGGTCGTGTCCGTCGCGGTGGCCGTTGCGCTCGGGGTGGGCACCTGCGGAACGGCAGAGAGCGCGTCCTCCGTGCCCGCGGGGGTGAACAGCGAGACGATCGACCACACCAGGGCGATCGCGATGGCCAGAGCGATCAGCACGACGGCGCGCCTCACCCAGTAGGTGGTCTCCGGTTCCGGGCCCACAGGATGCAGCAGCGCACTCATGAGCGCAGCCTAGGCTCAGGCCCGCCGCTCGCCCCGCAACCACGCCGTCGGCGTGGCTGCCCGCCTAGGATGACGACCCATGGACGCACGAGACCGACGCCGGGAGGTCGTCCGGCGCGTCCTGGTCTGGTACGGCGATCACGCCCGGGACCTGCCCTGGAGACGTCCGGAAGCCACGGCGTGGGGCGTCCTGGTGAGCGAGTTCATGTTGCAGCAGACGCCCGTGACCCGCGTCCTGGCGCCCTGGACCGAATGGATCGAGCGATGGCCGACCCCGGACGCGCTGGCTGCGGAACCGGCGTCGGCGGCCGTCGCCGCCTGGGGACGCCTGGGATACCCGCGTCGAGCGCTCCGCCTGCACGCCACGGCCGTCGCCATCAGCGAGCGGCACGCCGGACAGGTGCCCGTCGAGCACGGCGACCTCCTCGCCCTCCCCGGGGTCGGGGACTACACGGCGTCCGCAGTCGCCAGCTTCGCCCACGGCCAGCGTCACGTGGTGCTCGACACCAACGTGCGACGCGTGCTGGCCAGGCTCGACACGGGGGTGGCGTTCCCGCCGGACCACCTCACACGGGGCGAACGGGACGCGGCCGAGCAGTGGCTCCCGGACGACGCCACCGATGCCGCGACGTGGGCCGTCGCGTCCATGGAATTGGGTGCGCTCATCTGCACGGCGCGTTCGCCGAAGTGCGACCAGTGCCCGGTGCGCGACCAGTGCGCCTGGTGGGCGGCGGGCCGGCCGGCCCACGTCGGCCCACCGCGGAAGGGACAGGCCTGGGAAGGAACCGACCGCCAGTGCCGCGGATGCCTGCTCGGCGTCATCCGCGACCTCGGACGCGTCGAGGCGGATTCCCTGCTGTCCCGCTGGCCCGATCGGGGTCAGGCCGAGCGGTGCCTCGCGTCCCTGCTCGACGACGGGCTCCTCACCCGGGATGGCGACAACGTCGTGCTGTGAACCGTCCGGCCTATACTGGACGCGAACACGGGAGTCCGGAGCGCCGGGCTGAGAGGAAGGTACGCACCTTCGACCGTCGAACCTGATCTGGGTCATGCCAGCGCAGGGAGGCGTCTGGCACACCGAGAGTCGGTTGGCCACCCGTGCCCGATCGAAAGGGCACACCATGTCGACACTCGACGAAACACTCGCCATCGACCACGGACGCCTGACCTGGCGCGTGGTCGACATCGTGGTCGCGGCCGTCCTCGGCGTCGCGATCGGGCTCGTCTTCTGGGCCTACAACCTGACCATCGCCAACTTCTGGGGGCCCATCGACGCCCTCCTCCCCGGCCTCGCAGGGCTGATCGCCGGCGTGTGGTTCCTCGGCGGACCAGTGGGCGGGTTGGTGATCCGCAAGCCGGGCGCGGCCCTGCTGGTGGAACTCATCGCAGCCACAGTCTCGGTCCTCCCCGGCAACAAGTGGGGCATCACGACGCTCTACTCCGGCTTCACCCAGGGCCTCGGCGCCGAGATCGTCTTCGCCCTCTTCCTGTACCGCAGGTGGACGCGGTCAGTGGCGATCCTGAGCGGCGTGGGCGCCGCGCTCGGTGCCTGGGTGAACGAGTTCATCCTGGGCAACCATGCGATGAGCGCGACCTTCAACATGGTGTACCTCGTCTGCCTGATGATCTCGGGGGCCGTGCTGGCGGGCCTTCTCGGTTGGGTCCTCATGCGAGCGCTGGCCACGACGGGCGCTCTGGGACGCTTCGCTGCCGGACGCTCGGCACGCGCCGAGGCCTGAGCCGACCTCATGGATCTGGTCGCCGAAGGCTGGGGCTGGCGCCATGCCGGGCGCTCCGCCTGGGCGGTGCGCGATCTCAGCCTCACGATCGGTTCGGGCGAGCGCGTCCTTCTGCTGGGCAGTTCCGGATCGGGCAAGTCGACCCTCCTGCACGCCTTCGCCGGCGTGCTGGGTGGATCCGAGGAGGGTGACGAGTCCGGACGCCTGCTGGTCGGGGGCAAGCACCCCACCCGCCGGCACGGCCATGTCGGGCTGGTCATGCAGGATCCCGAGTCCCAGGTGGTCCTCGCCCGCGTGGGCGACGACGTGGCCTTCGGGTGCGAGAACCTCGGCGTCCCACCGGACGAGATCTGGGGACGCGTCCACGCGTCCCTCGCCGACGTCGGGCTCGACGTGCCGCTCGACCACTCCACCTCGGCCCTCTCGGGTGGGGAGAAGCAGCGCCTCGCCATCGCGGGTGCCCTGGCCATGCGGGCAGAAGTGCTCCTCCTCGATGAGCCCACCGCGAACCTCGACCCGGTGGGCGTCCGCGAGGTGCGCGAGACCATCGCCCGCGTCGTCGACGACCGGCGCACCACGCTCGTCGTGGTCGAGCATCGCGTCGACATCTGGGCCGACCTCGTCGACCGTGTCCTCGTGCTCGCACCCGACGGTGGCCTGCTCGCCGACGGGACGCCGGCCGAGGTGTTCGGGGCCCACCGCGACGAGTTGCTCCGGGCGGGCGTCTGGGTGCCCGGCGTCCCCCTGCCGGACGCCATCGCAGGTTCCGCGTCCACCTCACCGATGCTGAGCACTCGCGGCCTCAGCATCGGGTACTCGCCCCGCCACCCGGTCCGCGAAGGGCTTGGGGTCGTGATCCCGGAGGCGACGTCGGCGGTGATCACCGGGCCCAACGGGGCCGGCAAGACGACCCTGGCGCTCACCCTGGCCGGGCTGTTGCCACCACTCGCCGGCGAGGTGGTCGCTGCGGAGTTGCTCCGGCCTCCCGCCGACGTTCGCGTGGGGATGCTCAGGCGCCGGCGAAGAGTGCAGCCCGCCCACCCGCACACGTGGGCGTCGCGGGACCTCCTGGCGCGCATCGGGACGGTCTTCCAGGAACCCGAGCACCAGTTCGTGGCGGCGACGGTCGCCGACGAGATCGCCGTCGGTCTGCGGGCCCTGGGGTGGGAGCCAGGACGCATCGCCACACGTGTGGACGCGCTGCTCGAGACGCTCCACCTCACCTCGCTCTCCACGACCAACCCGTTCACCCTGTCGGGTGGCGAGAAGCGTCGGCTGAGCGTGGGCACAGTGCTCGCGACGGCTCCCCGCGTCATCGTGCTCGACGAGCCCACCTTCGGGCAGGACCGCAACACCTGGATCGACCTCGTCGGGCTGGTGCGGCAGATGCTCGGCGAGGGACGTTCCGTCGTCTCCGTGACGCACGACCGCGCCTACATCGAGACACTGGCGCAGCACCACATCCCCCTCGCGGTGGCCCGTGACTGACCAGCCCCCGATCCTGAGGCGCCGCACCCAGCTCGATCGGACCAACCCGACCACACGACTCCTGCTGGCCGTCGTCCTGAGCGTCCCCCTCATCATCACGCTTGACTGGGTGAGCGCCTCGGTCGCGGTCGCGGCCGAATTCCTGGCCTTCCTCGCCTGCGGGTATGCCCCGTGGTTCCTCGTGCGCAGACTGCTCCCGCTGCTTGTCATCGCCCCACTGGGAGCCATCAACATGGCGTTGTACGGCCAGGCCGGCGGACGTACCTGGTGGCAGTGGGGCCCTGTTCATGTGAGTGACAACTCCCTGCTGCTCGCACTTGCCCTGTTCATCCGCGTCTTCGCGCTCGCCCTCCCCGCCATCATCCTGTTCAGCACGGTCGACCCGACCGACATGGCGGACGGTCTGGCGCAGGTGCTCAGGCTTCCCCCCCGGTTCGTCCTCGGGACGCTCGCCGGCATCCGCATGATCGCCCTCTTCGCCGACGACTGGCGGACACTCGGCCACGCCCGGCGCGCCCGTGGCCTCGAGGACGTGGGACGCTTCCGCCGGTGGGCCACCATGAGCTTCGCGCTGCTCGTCTTCGCCCTGCGTCGCGGCACCCGCCTCGCGACCGCCATGGAGGCGCGCGGCTTCGGCGCCTCGGGCGCTGACGTCCCCGCGCGCACGTGGGCGCGTCCCTCGCACATGGGGTGGCCGGACGTCATCGCCCTCGCGGTGGCCGTCACTATCGGTGTGCTGGCGGTCCTGGCGGCGGTCTGGCAGGGGACCTTCTGGCCGGTGTGGCGATGACGGCCGGGTCGCCGGGACGCCTCGTCGTGCTGGTCGACGGCGGCTCCGGCGCGGGCAAGACGACCTTCGCCCACGCACTGCGACTCGCGCTGGAAGACATCCGGGGCCACAGCGTCCAACTTCTGAGCCTCGACGACTGCTACCCGGGGTGGGACGGCCTCGCCGAGGGCTCCAGGATGGTCGTCGACGACGTCCTGCGTCCCGGTGACCCCGGTTGGTGGGGTTGGGACTGGGAGTCCGGCGAACGGACGCACTGGCACCCGCTCGATCCGGACGCCGACCTCGTGGTCGAGGGGTGCGGCGCATTGACGCACGAGAGCGCACTGTTGGCGTCCTTCTCGATCTGGCTCACCCTGGACGCGGACGCCCGCCGCCGCCGCGCCATCGCACGTGACGGGGACGCCTACGCGCCCCACTGGGATCGCTGGGCGTCCCAGGAGGCCGACCACTGGGCCCGCAACCGGCCCTGGGACCTCGCTGACTTCGTCGTCGACCTCAACGACGAGTGAGAACGGCGGGGACGCTCAGAGCTGGCCCACGACCGCGTACTTGGCCACGGCCAGCGCCACGAGGGCCACGAAGACGGACGCCATCCACAACCACGTGTGGTCGGGGCGTCCACGCCACTTCTCGCGATGGCCGACGGTCATGAGGTAGCCGACGAGCGCTCCCGTTGCGAACCCGCCGAAGTGGGCCTGCCAGGCGATACCAGGGATGAGGAAGCCGATGGCGAAGTTGATGGCGAGCACGCCGTAGAGGCTCTGGGACGAACGTCCGAGGTGCTTGTTGAGCAGCAGCAGCGCGCCGAAGAGGCCGAACACCGCCCCGGACGCCCCGACGAGCCCCGTGTACCAGTTGGTGCCCAGGACGCCGGTCGTGGCCGAGGGAGGCATCGTGAACCACAGGAACGCCACGCTGCCGCCCAGGGCACTGAGCAGGTAGAGGGCGACAAAGCGCGCCTTGCCGAGGTAGTACTCCATGCCCTGGCCGAGGGCCCACAGGGCGTACATGTTGAACAGGATGTGGGTCGGGTTCGTGGCGTGCGCGAACGCGGACGTCAGGAACCGCCAGGGTTCGACCCGTCCGGCGGCCGACGAGAACGCGACGTCGGAGAAGAAGCCGTCGATGCCCAACTCCCCCAACCAGACGAGGACGCAGATACCGATGATGCTCCAGGTGACGACGGGCTGCTGACGGACGCGCACCGCCCGCGTCTGCTGCGACTGCGTCACGTCAGGCCACCGGCGGCTGGGTACTGCGGAGGAGGTGGTGATAGTCGGGATGTCCGTCGATCCAGCCCGAGACGAACGTGCAGGTCGGTTCGACCCTGCGTCCGCCTTCTGCTGCGACCGCGTCGAGAGCGCCCCGGACGAGCGCCGACCCGACACCGCGTCCACCGAACTCGGGCGACGTCTCGGTGTGATCGAAGACGAGGACGTCCCCGACGGGGTTGTACTGGGTGAACCCAGCCAACTCACCGTCGAGGTACGCCTCGTAACGCATCAGGTCGGCGTTGTGCACCACCGCGACCTCGGGCGCCTGCTCGGTCATGCGACCTCGTGGGCCCCGGCGTCGCCACCGGCGAACTCGGCCGGCGGAACGTCCGGGATCGGGCCCGCAGCCGACCCGGTGAACGTGAAGGGGACCTCGGCCCCCTCAGGGGCGACGTCGACCACCACGATCTCACCGGCCTTGAGTTCGCCGAAGAGGATCTTCTCGGCGAGCAGGTCCTCGACGTCACGCTGCAACGCACGACGCAGCGGACGCGCACCCAGCACCGGGTCATAGCCGCGCTTGGCAATGAGCGACTTGGCAGCGGGCGTGAGGACGATGCCCATGTTCTTGTCCTTCAGGCGTCCCTCGATCTGGGCCACCATCAGGTCGACGATGTGCTCGATGTCGACCTGGCTCAGCTGGTGGAAGACCACGATCTCGTCGACGCGGTTCAGGAACTCCGGACGGAAGTGCTGCTTCAGCTCGTCGGTGACCTTGGCCTTCATCTTGTCGTAGCTGCCTGCCTCGTCCCCAGCCCTGCTGAACCCGAGGTTGACCGCCTTGGAGATGTCACGCGTGCCGAGGTTGGTGGTCATCACGATGACCGTGTTCTTGAAGTCGACCACACGCCCCTGCGCATCGGTCAGGCGACCTTCGTCGAGGATCTGCAGCAGCGAGTTGAAGATGTCAGGGTGCGCCTTCTCGATCTCGTCGAAGAGCACGACGCTGAACGGCTTGCGGCGCACCTTCTCGGTGAGCTGGCCACCCTCTTCGTACCCGACATATCCGGGCGGGGAACCGAACATCCGGGACGCGGTGTGCTTCTCGGAGTACTCGCTCATGTCGAGGGTGATGAGGGCGTCCTCGTCACCGAAGAGGAATTCCGTCAGCGCCTTGGTGAGCTCGGTCTTGCCGACGCCGGACGGGCCGGCGAAGATGAACGACCCACTGGGACGCTTGGGATCCTTCAGACCTGCACGCGTACGCCGAATGGAGCGCGAGAGCGCCTTCACCGCGTCATGCTGCCCGATGTAGCGCTTGCCGAGCTCCTCCTCCATCTTCAGCAGGCGGGCCGACTCCTCCTCGGTCAGTTTGAAGACGGGGATGCCGGTCGCGCTGCTCAGCACCTCGGCGATCGCCTCCTCATCGACCTCGGCAGGCGTGTCGTGGTCACCGATCTTCCACGCCTCCTCCTTCTCTGCGCGGGCCACGAGAAGCTTCTTCTCGTCGTCGCGCAGGCGCGCCGCGACCTCGAAGTCCTGCGCGTCGATCGCAGCCTCCTTCTCGAGCCGGACGTCGCGGATCTTCTCGTCGAACTCGCGCAGGTCCGGCGGCGCCGTCATGCGCTTGATCCGCAGCCGTGCGCCGGCCTCGTCGATCAGGTCGATCGCCTTGTCGGGCAGGAAACGATCCTGGATGTAGCGGTCGGCCAGGTTGGCCGCCGCCGACAGCGCCTCGTCGGTGATGGTGATGCGGTGGTGCGCCTCATAGCGATCGCGCAGCCCCTTGAGGATGTCGATCGTCATGGCGATGCTCGGTTCGGCCACCTGGATGGGCTGGAACCGGCGCTCGAGGGCAGCGTCCTTCTCGATGTGCTTGCGGTACTCGTCGAGGGTCGTCGCGCCGATGGTCT
>CALKHV010000113.1 GCA_937988865.1 uncultured Propionibacteriaceae bacterium
CGATCGCCGTCTCGGACGGGGACCGCTGGCAGGTCGCGGTGCGTGGCCCGGTGGTTGTGGAACTTCAGCTGGGCGACCGTATCGAGACGATGACCGGCGAGGGGATCACCACGTGGGCTGAACGCGTCCTGGCTGCACCCGAGGGTGTGCGCCTCGGCGCAGTGTCCGATGAGGGGTTCGGCGGACCGATCGCTGATGGCGTGGTCCCGGCCGGCAGCATCGTCGTGGGCGAGCTTCGCCGCGAGGCGGAAGCGCGGGCTGCTTCGCCCGGCGCTCCGATGAGGGTGGCAGCTGAGCAGGCGCCAGAGGCTGACTCCGCCGTCGTGGTCGTGGCTGGTGACCACCAGGACGCAGGGCCCGCGGTGGCATCATCTGAGCCCGACGCGGCAGAGCCGCCGGTCGATGTCGCGGAGCCGTCGCCGGCACCTTCTGATGACCCGTCGCCAGAAGGTGCTGAACCGTCGCCGATCGAGGCCCAGGAAACACTGGCGGAAGAGGTGCCCAGCCCCGTTCCTCCGCCCAGCAAGTACGCGTCGCTGTGGGACCACTCGATCGCCCTGGATGTGGGCGCCGCGGCCATCCGACCCGAGGGCGAGGAGCCGCCGCCGGTTGGTGACGCGGCCTCGGGCGCTCTTGGCCAGGAGCAGCAGGACGGAGACACGGTCGTTGACGAGGGGCTGGTTGCCATTCAGATGGCGATGCCAAGGGGGGGCGTGCCCGAAGTTCTGGCCAGGTTCTGTGACCGGGGCCACGCGAACCCACCGGAGCGGGCCAGCTGCTTCGTCTGTGGTGCAGAGGTTGCGGGCGAGGCCCGTCGCGCTCCGCGGCCGCAGCTCGGATGGTTGCGCATCGAAGGTGGTGAGACCATCCCGCTCCGGGGACCAGTCATTGCGGGCCGCAACCCACAGGCCACGGCCCTCAAGTTGACTGAGACCCCACGGCTGGTGGCCTTGCCGCAACCCCACATCTCAAGCACCCACGTGGCCATCCTCATCGAAGGCTGGCGAATCATGGCCCGGGACCTCCGCAGCCGGAACGGAACCTATCTGCGTCGCCATGGCAAGCCGCCCATCAGACTGCCTGACACGGCGATTCCGCTCGTCGCAGGTGACTTGATCGATTTGGGGAAGGGACTCTACATCCACCTCGACAGGACTCCCTGACATGGCGCAGCGCACCACACCGCCGGAACTGCCCGGGTTCACCCACATCGAGTGGCTCGGCGGTGGTGGCTTCGCCGACGTCTTCCGCTACCAGGACTCGCTCGGGCGGCGCGTCGCGGTCAAGGTGCAGCACCGCGGGGTCAACGGTGGCGCGTCGACTGCGTTCGAGGCTGAGGCCAACCTCATGGCGAAGCTGTCGAACCACCCCAACATCGTGAGCATCTTCCAGGCTGGGGTCGCCGCAGACGGACGCCCGTTCCTCGTCATGGAAGAGTGCTCGACCTCGCACCTGGGCGCCCGCATTGCGCGACGGCCCCTGACCACGTCGAAAGCGATGGAGGTGGCAGTTCAGGTGGCGGGCGCGGTCGAGACGGCCCATCGCATGGGCATCCTCCACCGCGACATCAAGCCGGCCAACATCCTGTTCACGGAGTTCCAGCGTCCGGCGCTCACGGACTTCGGTATTTCCGCATCCGGCGAGCAACTCACCGCCAACAACGCACTGAGCCCCCACTGGGCACCGTGGGAGCAGTACCCCGACTCAGGTTTGGCCATGGGCCCGTGGAGCGACGTGTTCTCCCTTGCGGCGACGACCTGGGCCATGCTCGCGGGTCACAGCCCCCTTGTTCTTCCCCACGGTGAGAACGACCGGCTGAGCATCCGGCACAGGGTCCGCACCTTCACCCCCCCGCGGACGGGGCGCCTGGACGTGCCCGACATGCTGGAGCGGGTGCTCGCTACCGCACTGGCGGCGGACCCACAGCAGCGCTACCAGTCGGCCCTTGAATTCGCGCGGGCCATCCAGGGCGTGCAGGGGCAGTTGAACGAGTCGGTCACCCCGATCGATGTGCTCTCCGACAGCGATGACTACACCGAGGCCGAGCCGGAGCTCGCAGACACGGGGACGCGGGTCAGCGGCTTCATGCTCATCGACCCCGATCGGGTAGGGGACTGGAGCCCCACGTCGACCGCTCTCGGACCGACGGGTGGGATCACGACGCCGCAGGACGATTCGCTCCGCGCGTACGACTCGGTGCCGCACTCGATGCCGCCGCCACCGGTGATCCAGCACGGCCGCGGTTTCGCGCAGCCAGGACTCAGGGACTTCACGGGCCCGGCGGTGCCCGAGAACGTGGATCACACGGTGCTGAGTGGGCAGACGCCACGCGCGACCACGCAGCAGGAGACACCCGGACGCCGGGTCAGGCCGGTCGTCGCTGGACTGATCAGCATTGGCGTCGTCGTACTCGCCGCCGCCGCCTTGGTGGGCCTCTGGCTCAGTGGGATCCTGGGCGGAGACAGCGCGGCCACCCAACCGGACGTTGCGCAGCGAACGAGCCCCGTGGCCCAGGACCCGATCGCCGTTCGCGTCCCGCCGGTTGAGGAAGTCGTGGGCAAGAGCGCTGGGGACAAGGTGACATTCACCTGGAAGAACCCCGACCCGAAGCCGGGCGATTCCTACGTCGTCCAGGAGTTGAGCACGCCCAGCGAAGTTCCACTGATCAACGTCGTGGAGCCGAAGGTCGTGGTTGCCAAGCAGCCCGGTCAGACGTGCATTGACGTTCGTCTGCGCCGGTCCAGCGCGTCCTCGTCCGACACGACGCGGAAGTGCGTGGCGTCGTGAGTGTCATGAGCGCGCTGGAGGTCGAGTTCGCGGGTGAGCGTCACGAGTTGGTGCCGGGCAGGGACTTCACGATGGGGCGGGTGGGCGACCTCGTCATCGACGAGAATCCCTATCTGCACCGCAACTTCCTCACGCTCACCTTCGCGGACGGCTTCTGGTGGCTCACCAATGTGGGCAGCCGAGCAGCTGCCGTGCTGGCTGACCCTGCCGGGCTGACCCGAAGCACGCTGACCGCCGGAGCGCGGATGCCGCTGGTGTTCGGTCACACGGTGGTGACCTTCTCGGCCGGGTCCACCACCTACGAGTTGAACCTCACCCTCGACCCGCCGTCATGGGAGAGCGTGTCCGAGGGCGGAGAGCCGGGCGACGGCGACACGACGATCGGGCCCACGACATTCACCGACTCCCAACTGCTGTGCATCCTCGCGCTCGCAGAACCGCTGCTCCGTCGTTCTGGAACGGGTGCGTGGCAGGTGCCGACGGCCGTCCAGGCCGCGAGCCGTCTCGGGTGGGCCCAGACCCGGTTCAACCGCAAGTTGGACAACGTGTGCGACAAGCTCGACCGGGTTGGCGTCAAGGGGCTCAAGGGCGGTCCGGGCAGGCAGGCGCTAGGTCGCCGGGCCGTCCTGGCCGAGTACGCGGTCAACGCAAGGATTGTCAGGACAGACATGTTGCCGGCGCTGGACGCCGAACGTCGGCGCAGCCAGGGGGGAAGCCGAGAATGAAGATTCGCGTCCTGCTCGAGCGGCCCCGACAGCAGCCGCTGACTGTTGCCATTGTGGCCGACGGCACTGCAACAGCCAATGACGTTGCGACCGCCATCGCGAGCGCGGGTCTCGAGGCCCTCGTCGATGTGGGCGACAGACCCCTCACGCTGCAGGTCGTGGGGGACTACACAACGCGCCGGACCCTCACACCCGACACCCCACTGGCCGAGTCGGGTGTCTCGTCGGGAACCACGTTGACGGTGGTCCAGGACGGGGACGGCGACGCACGCGCTCCGATCGGCGCGGTCCTTCGTGTCGTTGGCGGTCTGGACAGGGGCGTCGAGGTGCCCCTCCGTGCGGGTACCTCCTACCTCGGACGCACTGCCGACTGTCAGGTCCGACTCCAGGATCCTCGGGTGTCGAAGCGGCACGCCAGGTTGATCGTCGGCCGTCAGATCGAAGTGGTGGACGAGAATTCGGCCAACGGCGTGGTCATCGCCGGACAGAAGGTCACGCGCGCGGTCATCAAGCCGGGTGACACCGTCATGCTGGGCGAGACGTTCGTGCAGGTGGAGCCGTCGGGCAAGCCCGAGGCCATGGCCGACACCCAGGTCGAGGTGCGCTACCTGCGACCACCCGTGGTGCAGACGCGGCCCCGCGAAGAGGAGATTGAGCTACCCGACGTACCCCAGCCATCGCGCAAGGCCGCCTTTCCATGGCTCGCGATGATCGCGCCCCTGGTCATGGGAAGCGTCATGTTCTCGGTGTCCCGCTCGCCCTTGACGTTGATCTTTCTCGCCATGAGTCCGGTACTCATGCTTGCATCCTGGATTGGCAACTCGGTGGACGCCAAGCGTAAGCACAAGGCGGAACTGGCAAACTTCGATGAAGCAATGGCGGCCGTCAAAGCAGACATCGGCGAGGCGCGAGCGATAGAGACGCAGCAACTGCTCCGCCTCTATCCGTCGGTCTCGTCGCTGGTGGGCTCGGCCCTGAGCCGGGAAGGTCAGCTGTGGTGTCGTCGGCCTGAACACCCGGAATTCCTGCAGGTGCGCCTGGGCACGGGCGCGATGGCCCCGGCCGTCACCGTCCGCCCGCCCCGGCGCGGAGGCGTCGTCGAGTTGGTCAAGCAGCAGCAGGCCCTCGTTGAAGCGAGTCGGCTGATCAGCGAGGTGCCGGTGGTGGCCGACCTCAGGTCCGTCGGAGGGGTGGGGCTGTCGGGTGATGCACAGCTGATCACCGGAGTCGCCCGCGGTGCCGTCATGCAAGTGGCCATCCTGCACTCGCCCGCAGAGGTCGTGGTGGCATGCGTCACCTCAAGTGCCATGAAGGAGCAGTGGCGCTGGCTGGAGTGGCTGCCGCACTGCACCTCGCCGCACAGCCCTGTCGCCGGCCCGCTCCTCGCAGCGGACGACGCGAGGGGCCGCGCACTCCTGGATCAGCTCGACGAACTCATCGACGCCCGGGCGGGCGAGGCTCCGACACCTCGCGGGCCCGTCGACGGCAGGGAACGCCTGGGAGAGCCCGTGACGCCGTCAGTGCTGGTCGTGGTCCACGACGCATCGGTGCCCACGGAGCGACTGGCCAGCATCGCCGAGCGCGGCCCGGACGCCGGCGTCCACGTGCTCTGGGTCGCTCCCAGCCGCGCAGGACTGCCCGCCGCCTGTCGCACGTTCCTTGACATCAGCGCCGACCAGGGCGCCACCGTGGGGATGGTGCGCCACGAGCGAGTCGTGTCGGGTGTGAGCACCGAGTCGATGGATCTCGACACTGCCCACGTCACCGCACGCAGCCTGGCTCCGGTGGTGGACGCTTCCGCGCCCCTGAGCGACGACTCTGACCTGCCCCGCATGGTGTCGGTGCTTGGTCTGCTCGGTCAGGCCGAGGCGGTGGACCCAGCCCAGGTGCTGACGCGGTGGCAGGACAACGATTCCCTGGTGGACCGGTCGGGACCCGCCAGGCCTCGTGAGCGGGCGGGCGACCTGCGTGCCCTCGTCGGCCACGCCGGCCTGGAGCCGTTCACGTTGGACCTCCGCTCCCAGGGCCCGCACGCACTCGTGGGCGGGACCACAGGTTCCGGCAAGTCCGAGTTCCTGCAGGCGTGGGTTCTCGGCATGGCGCACGCCTACAGTCCCGATCGTGTGACGTTCCTCTTCGTCGACTACAAGGGTGGTGCCGCGTTCGCCAAATGTGTTGAGCTGCCGCACACCGTGGGCCTGGTCACGGACCTGTCTCCCTACCTTGTCCGACGGGCGCTCCGTAGTCTGCGCGCCGAGATCCGTCGGCGCGAACACCTCTTTCACGACAAGGGAGTCAAGGACCTCATCGACTTCGAGAAGTCCGGTGACCCGGACTGCCCGCCCAGCCTCATCATCATCGTGGACGAGTTCGCGGCGCTCGTGGGAGAGGTGCCCGAGTTCATCGACGGGGTGGTGGACGTGGCGCAACGCGGGCGATCGCTCGGACTCCACCTCGTCCTCGCCACCCAGCGCCCCGCCGGGGTCATCAAAGACTCTCTGCGGGCCAACACGAACCTTCGAATCGCGCTGCGAATGAACGACGCGCATGATTCAGCAGACGTGCTCGGGAGCAACGTCGCAGCTTCGATCGACCCGTCCACCCCAGGCCGGGGCGTGGCCCGTGTGGGCCCTGGTCGACTGATCCCGTTCCAGTCCGCGTTCCCGGGTTCCCGGACTCCCGACGAGCCTCCCGCCCCGCCCATCGACGTTGTGGAGCAGGACTTCGGCGTGGGGACGCCCTGGAAGATCCCACGGCCCAAAGGCTCTGGAGCTGCCGTCGGCAGGGACATCGATCGCGTGGTGGACACGCTGGTGCGAGCGTCCGAACTCGGGAACATCCCCGCCCCGCGCAGGCCGTGGCTGGAGACTCTGTCTGCAGGCTACGACCTGATGGGCCTGAATCAGCGCTCCGACCATGCTCTCGTGCTGGGGGTTGTCGATGACCCCGATGCCCAGAGCCAACACGTTGACCACTTCCGTCCCGACGAGACCGGCAACATCGTCTATTACGGAGCCGGCGGCTCGGGGAAGACGTCGGCGCTCCGTTCGCTGGCCATCGCAGCCTCCTTCACCCCCCGCTCGGGCCCAGTACACATCTATGGTCTCGACTTCGCGGGTGGTGGCCTCAGCATGCTCGAGCCGCTGGTGAACGTGGGGGCGATCATCTCGGGCGACGACGACGAGCGGATTTCACGGCTGATGACCATGCTGGACAAGCTGCTTGATGAGCGTGCCACTCGCTTCACCGCCGTACGGGCCGACTCGCTGCGGGTCTACCGCGACCAGCCGGGGAAGGCCGACGAACCGCGCATCCTGATGCTCGTCGACGGCTTCGGTGCCTTCCGCACCGAGTACGACTCCGGCCTGCAGAGACAGGCGACCTTCGCGCGGTTCCAGCGGCTGGTCAGCGAGGGACGGGCCTTCGGGATCCACGTGGCAGTCACGGCTGACCGTGCGGCGGTCATCCCGTCATCGATGCAGGGAGCTTTCCAGCACCGCATGGTGCTCCGGATGCCCGACGAGGACGCCTACGTGGCACTCGGGGTGCCGAAGGATGTACTCAATGCCGCCAGCCCTCCCGGTAGATGCGTCAACGCCAAGTCAGCCAACGAACTTCAACTTGCGGTGCTGGGGCAGGACCCATCGCCGTTGGGGCAGGCACGCGAAATCGAGCTGCTGGCTGTGACCGTGGCCCAGTACCAGTCCACGCGACCGACGCCGGTGGGAAAGCTGCCAGGACTGGTCCTTTCCTCAGAGCTGAGCCGGACCGTCGGTGGCTTGCCGACGCTCGGCCTCGAGGACGCGTCGTTGGCGCCGATCGGTTTCGAACCGCAGGGTGTGCTGCTTGTTGCCGGGCCGCCCCGCTCGGGTGTCAGCTCGTCGGTGCGATGGTTGGCGGAGTCCATGCGCCAGGCGCTGCCCTCCGTGCCGCGAGTCCTGCTGTCCGCTCGTTCCACCCCGCTGGCGCACCTGCCCATCTGGACGGCCGTGGTGACGGGGCCGGACCGGATCAAGGAGTACCTCGAGTCACAGCTGAAGCCGTACCTCGCCAGTGAAGCCGTCGAGGGCCAGCCGAGGGTGGCCATCTTCGTGGAGCATTTTCCTGAACTGGCGGGCTCGTCCTGCGACGCCGTTGTCACTGAGGCGATCAAGAGTACGCGCCGAAACGGGCACCTGTTCGTGGGCGCCGGGGGGACGGCGACATTCAATGGATTCTCATCGGTGCTGACCGAGATCAAGTCCTCGCGGTCCGGGCTCCTGCTGACCCCGGAGTCGGGCGACGGTGACCTCCTCCGCGTCACCCTGCCCAGGGGAAAGGCGGCCGACTTCCCGCCGGGCCGTGGATATTGGGTACGCGCAGGAGGAATCCTCAAGGTTCAACTGCCGGTCGTGGAGTGATGGGTGGGTCAACCCATCGACGGATGGGGAAAGGGCTGTGAGGATCAACGTGAGGAGGGCACATGAGCGCCAAACTGGTTATTCGCGATGACGTGGTTCAGTCCTGCATCGCCAGTGGCAGGGCGAGTTATCAACAGCTCGAGGGGGCGTCCGGCTTTGCAGAGGGATTGGCTGACGCAGCGGGCACCAACGGCCCCTTTGCGCAGACGCTGCGGGACGCGGAACAGGCGTGGAGGATCCGTCGCGAGAAGCTCCTTGAGTCGCTGAAGAACGTCATCGATTCCATCGAGGCCATCAACCAGGCCTTCGAGGACGCCGACAACGAGGCCAAGAAGTCGTTCGAGGACTCGACCGGCACCGCCGATGAGTTGCCCGACCCCACCCCCCCCACCGACAAGCCCCAGCCTGCACAGAGCGACACCACGACATCGGGTGGCACAGCGACCACCACGACATCGGGTGGCACTGCGACCACCACGGCCCCGACGTCCGCAGGCGTCACACCGTTGCCGGCGCCGTTCACTCCTTCGGCGGAGTCGCCCGTCGCGCCCGCCCCTGCGGCTCCCGGAAGCGCCGAACCGACGCTCTTCCCGGATGATCTCCCGCAGACTTTTCCCCAGCCCATCCCCGCCGAGCTGCCGCCCAAGCTCCTTGCACTGGTCACCGAGTTCGTCGCCCGATGGTCCCAACTCACAGGACTCCCGGTCGAACAGGTGGCGGCCCTCGTCCTGGCAGGTGCCGGTGGGGGCCTGCTGGCGATCCTGGCGGCCTCTGGTCTGATCCCTGCACCGCAGCCCGGGGGGGCTGGAGCGCTGCCGGGTGTCGGTCCCAAGCGCGGAGCCACCCCAGCTGAGTCCGACCCTGCTGCCTCCGGTGGCGAAGGGCGGACGGATGACGTGACGCCGGGTGGCTCAAACGGTGGAGACGGTGGGGCGGACCCGACCGCTGATGAGGCGGGTTCCGGTGCCTCGTCGCAGGTTGGGTCGGACGGCCCCTCCGGCGAACCCGTCACGGACGCGGACCTCCCGCC
This sequence comes from uncultured Propionibacteriaceae bacterium, assembly GCA_937988865.1. GTDB lineage: Bacteria > Actinomycetota > Actinomycetes > Propionibacteriales > Propionibacteriaceae > CALKHV01. The sequence continues at coordinate 8,943 of CALKHV010000113.1, forward strand.
CCTGACGTCGGTTCCCGACGGCGAACTGATGACCGCCTTTGAGTCCACCTCACCTGAAGACCACGCGGCCGGCGGCGGCGGTGCGGAGACCGGAACTTCGTCTCCCGGTGATCCCGTCTCGCCGGACGTTGTGGACTCGCTGACGCCCGGTCCTGACCAGGCGTCCGGCTCTACGCCAGTCGATCTTCCGCCGCTGTCACCGCAGACCGACCTCGGCGGAGGGGCGGGTGGTTCCGGCGGGGGAGCAGGAATCGACCTTCCGCCGCTCGAGGCGGCCGCGGACGCTTCGACCGCTGCCACCTCCGGGGCGGGTTCCGGCGCGGCTGCCCTGCCGGATCTGACGGTCGAGCCCTCAGCCGCAGTCATCGTCGCGCCCGGAGAGGACGCAGCTATGCCGGATCTGGGCGTACACCCGGCTGAGACCGGCTCGGCTCCGCGTCCGTCCCCCGCGATGGGCGGGATGATGGGCGGGATGATGGGCGGCGGTGCCGCAGGAGGTTCACCGGTGTCCGCCGGAGGCGGGACCAGCGGTCCAGGGGCGGACCGCGCCGGCACACGACAAGCGGTCAAGGACGTCCTCGGGGCGCGGGAAGGGGATGAAGCACGATGAGCAGCTTCTGCGTTGACCTGTCGTCGGTGGGCATGTCCACCGAATTCGATGGATCTCCAGATGCCTTGGCCAGTGGGGCCCAGACCCTGCGCACCTCGGCCTCCAGCCTCGACGAGGCGGCCCGCAACATCCGCATGCTCACGGAGCAGGGGTCGGAGTTGGAGAGCGAGGCGTTCGGAGCCCTCGCCGAGAAGAGCCGCGACCTCCACGGCACCCTGGCGGGGGTGGCCCTGCGGTATCGCATGATGGCAACAGCGGCGCAGAACTTCTCGGACGTGCTCCGCACCGAGCAGGGCAACGCCCTGCGACTCCTGGATGAGGCAGCTGGGGCGCAGCGCGCCTACTCGAGCGCCCGCGGTCGGCATGAGTATGCCAAGAGCCTCGCCCGCGACCCCGATCCGACGTCTCAGCAGCGTGCGGTTGAACTGGCACAGCGGGCGGGAGCCGACGCCAGCCGGGCCAATGCCACCTTGATGGCGGCCAAACAGCAACTGCTGGCGGCCGCCGGGCGGATCAAGGAGGCCAACGAGACGGCCTCCGGCGTGGTTCGCACCGCAATGGAAATGTCCGGGTTGAACGACAGCTTCTGGGAGAAGCTGGCGTACCTGGGTGGCAAGATCGCGGAAGTCGCCATGGTGGTAGGCACGTGGATCTGGGACCACATTGACACGATCTGTCTTGTCCTCGATGTGTTGTCCCTCGTGTTGATGTTCATTCCCGGGATCGGCACGGTCGCTGGGGGTGCAATCAAGCTGGCGGTGGGACTCATCAAGGTCTTGACCACTGTGGCGCACACCATTTCGAAGGTGAAGATGGTCGCAGAGATCGGCGATGACGCCCTCGAAGGACGGTGGGATCAGGTTGGCAGCGGGGTGCTCAAGTTCGGTCTGTCGTTCGCCATCGGTAAGGCAGCGAAGGGGATCAGCACGAGTCGCTGGGCGAAGTCCGCAACGGCCCGGATAGCGAACAAGTTGTTCAGCCATGGTGGACAGGGCCGACCCGAGGTCTTGTATCAGACGACAGTGGGGCGTGGCATCCACAACCTGGGAGAGTACTTCGGAGGACCCACCTTCCCGGCCGGAACACCTCTGCCGACCAACTTCCTCACGCAGCACATCGAACGAACCACCAGGACAATCAGGGATGGGCTCACGAAGACTGGCGAGGTGGTCATCAAGAACACCGCCAACTGGGCGCTCGATCAGGTGTTCAAGAAGCCCGTTTCCCGGCGCACCCAATGCCTGACAACCGCGGGGACCACGTTGTGAACGGAGAAAACTGATGCGGCAATTCGAGGCGCTTCTGCCCGCTGGCTGGGCGCAGGTGGACTTGACCACACCGGTGGCTGACACAGTCGATGGCATCGTCTCGGTGATGCTTGACGGGTACCCCACGGACGTGGCGGGTTCCCTTCGAGGTCACCTGGTGCAGAGACTGCGCAGTGCCATGACCGGGCTCGCCGGCGGCGGGGCCATCGCAGCGTACCTACCAGTGCGTGATGGCCTCGGCGCACCAGTCAGGCCGTTCATCGTTGTGCGTCCCGTCTCGTTCGAGATGGACGGGGAACATGTCGCGCCAATCAACTACCTGATGGCACTGATGGCCCAGGAAGGAACATCGTTGGTGGATCCTCCGGGGATGGTCGGGGTGAAGACAGTCTCCGATTCCGACACGGCGGGCCGTCTGTCGGCCGGGCTCGCGGACGTTCCTGCGGACATCATGGCGCGGGTGGATCGCGGCGGCCTCGACGGCGCCGTCGCTGCCGGGCGGCAGACACGCCACGTCCACTACGTCATCGGAGTGCCGGCGCAGGACGACTGTTGGATGGCCGTGGACGCAAGCGTGTCTGCTCCGGGCGGATCAGATGCCAAGGAAGTGCTGGATGCGGTGGAGGAGTTCGTGGACGCCTGGGTCACCACGATCACATGGAAGGAGGCCTCCGATGCCTGATGTTCAGCCGCTCCTTCTGTTCGTACCGCCAGAGCTCGCACCGGATGCTCGGGAGGGTTGGGTCGAGGCAATCCTCGCTGAACTGCGCGCGAAGTCACTCGTCCCTGACGCTGCGGCTGACGCTTGGCGCACCATGTTGGTCGAGACGGCTTCAGTGGGGCTGCACCCGATTGCGGTCGCCCAATTGCTCCTCCTCGTGCCGGATGCGCAGCCCGTCTACGTCTGGGCGAGCGTCGGCGAAGCCCCGTCGGGGCGCGCGGCGAGTCTTGTGAGGGCCATCGGTGAGGAGATTGCGCAGGGTTTCACTCCGCAGTTCTCGCAGATCGACATCGACGGCGTCCCCGTTGAGGTGGGTATGTTCCTGGGTCGTGACCACGCCGCCGAAAAGGTGGACGTCGTGTTCATGATGGGGGGTGTCTCGACGACCCTGACGTTGTCGGAACTTGGCGACATGGACGTCTGCCTGTGGTTCACCAGCACCGAGATCGACCAACTTCCGGGCGCACTGCCGTTCCTGGCCCACTTCATCCGAGATCCAGACCTCGCCGCCTTCCTCACCACCTAGATCACCACCGTCGGAGACTCCGGGGAACTCCGATGGAGGCAAACCACAACCCCCGTCCAAGAAGGGAAACAGTCATGGCCAATCTCAACGTCAGCTACGCCGAGATGGAGGCCGAGGCCTCAGCACTCATGAACGGTCGCCAGCAGATCGAGAGTGAGCTCACCAACCTCGCCAACCGCATCAACAATCTGGTCAGCAGCGGCTTCGTCACGGACGCCGCCTCCGGAGCCTTCCAGTCCATGTTCAGCGAGTACAACACCTCTGCGAAGAACACCATCGCCGCATTGGACAACATCGCGAGCTCCTTGAAGCAGATGGCACAGACAATGCAGGAGACCGACCAGTCGATGGCCCAGTCCATTCGTAGCTGAACCCCTCACTGAACCCGGGGGTGCCATCCGTCAGGAGGGCGCCTCCGGGCTCTGAACAGTGGGAATCGCGCCCCTGTCACGATCGGCGCCGGCCAGCTCGCTTCGGATCGGCATTCAGCCCAGGGTGACGTTGCTCACCTCACCAACCGGTGCTTCCGGGGATTCCCTTGAACGGCCCCGCCACTGACGACGTGATCCAGCCCCCGTAGAAACCTCCTGGCTGGGGGACGACCCGCTCGCCGCCGACCACGCACTCGTCCATCACCCCTGCGTACAGCGCCACGTGCCCCGCCAGCTGTGCGAAGCCCGAGGTCGGGCTCGGGTAGAACCACGCCGCCCGGGGGGCCGTGCGTC
>CALKHV010000114.1 GCA_937988865.1 uncultured Propionibacteriaceae bacterium
GACCAGGATTTTCCTGGTCGCCCTGGCCTTCGTCGGGGCAGCGACGGCCGTCCTCGTCCTGCTGCAGGCGTGGTGGCTGTCGCGGGCGATCTCGCACGTCTTCGCCACCCACGACACCACCGGCGTCGGACGCTGGGCCGGGCTCCTGCTCGCCGTCTTCACCGGACGCGCCGCCCTCGCGTGGCTGAACTCGTGGCTCGCGCAGCGGGCGTCCGCGTCCGTGAAGTCGCAGTTGCGCCGCGACATCGCCGAGGCGAGGCTGGCGCGTCCGCTGGATGCGGCGGTGCCGGCGTCCACGCTCGTCACCCTCGTGACACAGGGTCTGGACGCACTCGACGGCTACTACGCCAAATACCTTCCCCAACTGGTTCTCGCGGTCGCGGTGCCGTTGATCATCGGGGTCGCGATCCTCACCCAGGACCTCGCGAGCGCCCTCATCATCGCGATCACCCTGCCGCTGATCCCCCTCTTCATGGCGCTCATCGGCTGGACCACCCAGCAGCAGGTCGCCCGACGCTGGAAGGTGCAGACGCGCCTGGCCAACCACTTCGCCGACCTCATGGCCGGCCTGCCGACGCTGCAGGTCTTCGGACGTGCGCGCGGCCAGCTCGAGGGCCTGCGCCGCACCGAGGAGCGCAATCGCACCGAGACGATGGCGACGCTGCGCATCAGCTTCCTGTCGGCGTTCGCGCTCGAACTGCTCGCCACACTCTCGGTCGCGCTGGTCGCGGTCAGCATCGGGTTCCGCGTCGTCTTCAGCCACATGGATCTCCCGACCGCCCTCTTCATCCTCATCCTCGCCCCCGAGGCGTACCTGCCGGTGCGGCAGGTCGGCGTCCACTATCACGACTCGGTCGACGGCATGGCCGCCGCCGACGAGGCGTTCGCCCTGATCGAGGCGGGCGAGGCCCAGCGCATCGGCGGGGCGGGGATCCCCGACGCGACGGCCGTCCTCCGCCTCGAGCACGTCAGCCACACCTACCCCGGGACGTCCGCGCCGGCGCTCGGCGACCTCACACTCGACCTCGCCCCCGGACGCCTCGTCGCCCTCAGCGGCGCGTCCGGTGGCGGCAAGTCCACCGCCCTGGCCATCGTCATGGGCTTCCTGGCCCCCACGTCAGGGCGCGTCCTCGTGGGGGACGCCGACCTCGCGTCCCTCGACCTGGACGCCTGGCGCGCGAACCTGGCCTACGTCGCGCAGACCCCCGGCATGCTCGCCGGCACCATCGGACGCAACGTCGCGCTGGGTTTCCCGGACGCCTCGGCAGCCCAGCTCCGCGACGCCCTCGACCGTGCCGGCGGCGCCTCGCTCGACCTCGACCGCTCGGTCGGTGACGACGGCGAGGGCTTGTCCGCCGGTGAGCGACGTCGCGTCGGCGTGGCACGGGCCCTCCTGCGCATCGAGCACGGCGGCGCACGGATGCTGATCCTCGACGAGCCCACCGCAGGCCTGGACGCCGACACCGAGGCCGAGGTCCTGGCGTCCCTGCGGACGTCCGGGGCGGGCGCCCTCGTCGTCAGCCACCGTCCGGCCGTGCTGGCGATGGTCGACGAGATCGTGACCGTCAATGCGTCCGCCCGCGCGGAGGACGAGCCCGCCGATGCGTGACCTCGTCATCTCCCTCGTGGACGCCGTCCCCCGCGGACGCCGGCGCTTCGCCCTCTCCACCCTTCTGGACGCCGCGTCGTCCGCCGCCTCGATCGCCCTCATGGGCGTCGCCGCGTGGCTGCTCAGCCGCGCCGCCGAACACCCGCCGGTGCTCTACCTCGAGGCGGCGGCGGTCGGCGTCCGCTTCTTCGGCATCTCGCGCGGCGTCGCCCGCTACGCCGAACGCCTCGTCGGCCACGACCTCGCCCTGCGCATGCAGGGCGCGCTGCGCCTGCGGACGTACGACCACCTCAGCCAGACCACCCTCCTCGGTGGACGTCGCGGCGACCGCCTGACGAAGGTCACCGCCGACGTCGAAGCCATCCAGGACCTCGTCGTGCGGGTGGCGATCCCGTTCTGTTCGGCGTCCATCGTGATCCTCGGGACGACGATCATGCTCGGACGCTTCAACGTCGCGTCCTCCCTCGTGCTGCTCGGGACGGGCATGCTCGCAGGGCTCGTGCTGCCGTGGTTCACCCAGCGCCTGAGCCAGCGCGCGGACGCCGCCGCGATCCCGTTGCGCGGCGAACTCGCGTCCGCCGTCCACGAACTGGCCCGCACCAGCGCAGACCTGGTCGCCTACGGGGCGACGTCCGAGGCGACCGAGCGTGTCCTCTCCGTGGACGCAGACCTGCGCCGCGCCGAGCAGCGCGCCGCCTGGGTGCGGGGTCTCGCGATGGCCGGACAGGTGCTCGCGGCCGGCATCGCCGTGGTCGCCGCCCTTGTCATCGGCGGTAACGCCGTCGCCGCCGGCGAGTTGGCCCCCCGCCTGCTCGCCGTCCTCGTGCTCACCCCGCTGGCCATGCACGAGGTGCTGAACAACTTCACCCAAGCCGCCCAGACCCTCACCCGGGCGCGCGCCGCCCTGGGACGCGTGGTCGACCTGCTCGCCGAGCGTCCGGTCGGACGCGGGGACGCCGACCCCACCGCCCCCGCCGTCGCGGGCGTCGAGTTCACGGGCGTGGACGCCGGCTGGCCGGGCGCGGAACCGGTCGTGCGCGGGTTCGACCTGACCGTCGGCGAGGGTGAGAAGGTGGCGCTCGTCGGTGCGTCCGGGATCGGGAAGACGACCCTCGCGGCAACCGCGATGGGGCTCATCGAACCGATGGCCGGGGAGGTCACCTCGGGGCGCGTCGGCTACCTCGCGCAGGACGCCCACATCTTCGCCACGACGATCGCCGAGAACGTCCGGATCGGGAACAGGGACGCCACCGACGTCCAGGTCGCGTCCGCCCTCGAGCGGGCCGGGCTCACGATCGACCCCGGACGCATCGTCGGTGAGTACGGCGCCACCCTCTCGGGCGGCGAGGCGCGGCGCGTCGCGCTGGCCCGCGTCCTCGTCGGTGAGGGGACGCACGACCTGCTCATCCTCGACGAGCCGACCGAGCATCTGGACGCCGAGACTGCGTCCGCCTTGATGACCGACCTGTGGACCGCCGCCGGCGCCATGCCCATCCTCGTCATCACCCACGATGCCGAGGTCATGGCCGCCTGCGACCGGGTGGTCTCGCTGTAGCCCATCGCACGAGGACCCTGGCCCTCGGTTGCTGCGGTCGATGATGGCCATTTCCGGTCCCGCAATGCGCTCGCGGCCCCCTCACGACGCGATCCGGCCACCGCGGGACCGATTCTGGCCACGACCCGGCCGCGGCCATGGCGAGGCGCATCACTAGGCTGAACACCATGCTGGTCGCCTTCTCCGTCGCCCCGAGTGGCGGCGACAACCCGGACGCCTCGGTGCACGACGCGGTCGCCGACGCCGTCCGAATCGTCCGCGCGTCCGGCCTGCCGAATCGCACCGACTCGATGTTCACCACCATCGAGGGCGAGTGGGACGAGTGCATGGACGTCATCAAGCGCTGCTGCGACGCCGTCGCCACGCACGGGCCTCGCGTCTCGCTGGTGCTCAAGGCCGACATCCGCCCGGGCTGGTCGGGCGAACTCACCGCCAAACTCGACCGCCTGGACGCAGCGCTGGGCACCGAATGACCATGCCCGAGGGCTGGTCGATCCGCCCGGTCACCCCTGACGACGCGGACGCCTTCGCCCGCTGTCACGCCGAGGCCGTCGCCCTCACGTACGCCCACATCATGCCGCCCGAGTTCGGGGACAGCCGCCTCGCCGAGATCGGTGAGGCCGCCGACCGCCTGCGTCACCAGTTCGCGGTCGAAGTCCTTGACCGCGCCGAGGGACGCGTACCCCACCGCACCCACTGGGTGGGCGTCGATGACCACGGTGCGGTCGTTGCGATCGCCAGCGTCGGCCCCGGCCGTGACCCCTGGGACCTCGCCATGGGCCACCCCGATCCACCGATCAGCTACAACCTCGACCAGATCTACCTGCTTCCGCGCGCGCAGGGCACGGGCCTCGCCCAGCACCTGCTCGACGTGATCCTTCCGAACGGCTTGGGGGCCTGGCTCTGGATCCTGCGCGACAACCCGCGCGCCGAGGCCTTCTACCGCCGCAACGGATTCGTCGACGAACCGTACGAGACCACCTGCGGCGACCTGTGGTTCCACAAGCCCATGTTCCGGATGTGGCGTCCCGACGCGGTCCACACCGACGCGGTCCACACCAACCCCGTTCCCACCGACGCTCCGCCGCCGGACACCGAAGATTACGATCAATCACAGCGTCCAGTGCCGGACGCGAAGGCAGGGGATCAGAGATGACCAATACCAACTGGACCGATATCACCACCATTCCCGACCTGGCCGACACCTCGGGTCGCGTGGGGCCCGTCCGGTCGCGGATGCCGATCTACGTCGACCTGTTGCCCCCGTGCAACCAGGCCTGCCCCGCCGGGGAGAACATCCAGGAGTGGCTGCGGCTCGCCAAGGACAACCACGACGAACAGGCCTGGCGCGAACTCGTGCGCAACAACCCGTTCCCCGCCATTCACGGACGCGTCTGCTACCACCCGTGCGAGGGCGCGTGCAATCGCATCGAACTCGACGGCTCGGTCTCGATCCACTCCGTCGAGCGCTACCTCGGCGACCTGGCCATCGAGCAGGGCTGGCAGTTCATCAAGCCCAAGCTTTCGACCGGACGCCGCGTCCTCGTCATCGGCGCCGGCCCGTCGGGCCTGAGCGCGGCCTACCAACTGGCCATGATGGGTCACGAGGTCGAGATCAGGGACGCGTCCGACCTGCCCGGCGGCATGATGCGCTACGGCATCCCGGAGTACCGCCTCCCCCGCGACGTCCTGGACGCGGAAGTCGCCCGCGTCGTCAACCTGGGCGTCAGGATCGTCGTCAACTCCTCCGTCACCGACCTGCTCGCCGAACAGGCGGCGGGCGGCTTCGACGCCGTCTTCGTCGCGATCGGCGCGCACCTGTCGAAGCGGGTCGACATCCCGACCCGGGACGCGTCCCGCATCGTCGACGCCGTGAGTTTCCTGCGTGACGTCGCGTCCGGTGAGCGTCCCCTGATCGGACGCAAGGTCGCCATCTACGGCGGCGGCAACACCGCCATGGACGCTGCCCGCGTCGCCCGCCGGCTGGGCGCCGAGGAGTCGATCGTCGTCTACCGGCGCACCGAGGAGCAGATGCCCGCGCACGCCGACGAGAAGGACGAGGCCCTGCGCGAGGGCGTCAAGATGAACTGGCTGCGCACGATCCAGTCCGTCGAGGACGAGGGCGAACTCACCGTCGAGATCATGGAACTGGACGAGTCGGGTCGGGCGCGGGGAACCGGACGCTACGAGACGCTCCAGGCCGACACCGTCATCCTCGCCCTGGGACAGGAGGCCGACTCGAACTTCCTGCGCCGCATCCCCGGCATGCGCTTCGACCACGACGTCGTGCAGGTCAACCCGACGACCCTGATGACGGACGTCCCGGGGATCTTCGCCGGCGGCGACGCGGTGCCGTCCGAACGCACGGTCACCATCGGCGTCGGCCACGGCAAGCGAGCGGCCCGCCAGATCGACGCGTGGCTCAACAGCCACTCGTCGCCCGAGCGTCCGAAGCACGACGTGGCGACCTTCGACAAGCTGAACATCTGGTACTTCGGCGACAACACGCGCCACAGCCAGCCCGAACTCGAGGTGGCCGCGCGCAAGGACTTCGACGAGGTCGTCGGCGGGCTCAGCCCCGAGGACGCCCACACCGAGGCCGGACGCTGCCTGTCGTGCGGCAACTGCATCGAGTGTGACGGCTGCCTGGGCTCGTGCCCCGAGGACGCGGTCATCAAGCTCGGCAAGGGCCTTCGATACCGCTATGACTACGAGAAATGCACCGGCTGTGGCACCTGTTACGAACAGTGCCCGGTCCACGCCATCGAGATGATCCCGGAGCGCTGACACATGACCCGATCGATTGTTGACGGCAACGAGGCCGCGGCCTCGGTTGCCTACCGGCTCAACGAGCTGTGCTCCATCTACCCCATCACCCCCAGTTCGACGATGGCCGAACTCGCGGACGAATGGGTCTCCCAGGGTCGACGCAACGTCTTCGGGACGCTGCCGACCGTCATCGAGATGCAGTCCGAGGGCGGTGCGGCCGGCGCGCTGCACGGCGCCCTGCAGGGCGGCGCGATGTCGACGTCGTTCACCGCGTCCCAGGGGTTGTTGCTGATGATCCCGAACATGTACAAGATCGCCGGCGAGCTCACGTCGATGGTCCTGCACGTGGCGGCGCGGTCGCTGGCGGCGCAGGGATTGTCGATCTTCGGCGACCACCAGGACGTCATGGCCGTGCGCCAGACAGGGTTCGCGCTGCTGAGTTCGGCGTCCGTGCAGGAGGCCCACGACATGGCGGCGGTCGCGCAGATGGCGACGCTGCGCAGCCGGATCCCGTTCCTGCACTTCTTCGACGGCTTCCGCACCAGCCATGAACTCAACACGCTCGAGATGCTGAGCGACGACGACCTGCGCGCCCTGTGCCCGGTCGACCTCGTCCTCGAGCACCGGCGTCGCGCCCTCAGCCCCGAGAACCCCTACATCCGCGGCACGGCGCAGAACCCCGACACGTACTTCCAGTCGCGCGAGACGGTGAACACGTTCTACGCCAACACGCCGGGCATCGTCGCCGACGCGATGGACGCCTTCGCCGCCCGCACGGGACGCGAGTACCACCTCGTCGAGTACCACGGCGATCCCGAGGCGACCGACGTCATCGTCATCATGGGGTCGGGCGCGCAGACCGCCGGCCAGGCGATCGACCACCTCGTCGCGCAGGGACGCAAGGTCGGCATGGTGCAGATCCGTCTCTACCGTCCGTTCCCGACAGCTGACCTGCTCGCGGCGATCCCCGCGTCCGCCCAGCGTGTCGCGATCCTCGACCGCACCAAGGAGCCCGGCTCGGGCGGCGAGCCCCTCTTCCTGGACGTGATGTCGGCGCTGGCCGAGGCCCACACGGCCGGACGCCGGGCCAACCTTCCGCTGTGCATCGGCGGACGTTACGGCTTGTCGAGCAAGGAATTCACCCCGGCGATGGTCGTGGGGATCTTCGATGAACTCGGGTCGCCGGGTCCGCGTCCAAGGTTCACGGTCGGCATCAACGACGACGTCACGATGACGTCGATCCCCTACCCCGACCTCGACGTCGAGGACGTCGAGACCCTGCGCGCCGTGTTCTACGGCCTCGGGTCGGACGGCACGGTGGGCGCCAACAAGAACACGATCAAGATCCTCGGCGCCCAGCCCGGCACCTACGCGCAGGGCTACTTCGTGTACGACTCGAAGAAGTCGGGGTCGCGGACGGTGTCGCACCTGCGGTTCGGTCCGCGTCCGATCACGGCGCCCTACCTGGTCAAGGAGGCCGGCTTCATCGGGTGCCACCACTGGTCGATCCTGGAGCGCGTCGACGTGCTCAAGACCGCCCGGCAGGGGACGGTGCTCTTGTTGAACGCGCCCTACCCGCCCGAGGAGGTCTTCGGACACCTGCCCGCGCAGATGCAGCAGCGCATCATCGACCTGGGCATCGAGTTGTACGTGATCGACGCCAATGCGGTCGCCCGCGCGGCCGGCATGGGTAATCGCACGAACACCGTGCTGCAGACGTGCTTCTTCGCGATCAGCCGCGTCATGCCGCGGGCCGACGCGATCAATGCGGTCAAGAAGTCGATCCAGAAGACCTATGGACGCCGGGGCCCCGACGTGGTCGCCAAGAACGAGGCGGCCGTGGACGCGTCCCTGGCCGACCTGCACCGGGTGTTCGTCCCGGCAGAAGTGATCGGCGACAAGCAGAGACTCGCGCCCGTGCCGCTCGGTGCGCCCCAGTTCGTGCGGGACGTCACGGCCCGGATGCTGATGGACGAGGGCGACGACCTGCCGGTCTCGGCCCTGCCCGTCGACGGCACCTATCCGTCGGGCACGACCCAGTACGAGAAGCGCAACATCTCCGACATCATCGCCGTCTGGGACGAGTCGTCCTGCATCCAGTGCGGCAACTGCGCATTCGTCTGTCCGCACGCGGTGATCCGGGCCAAGTACTACCCCGAGGCGGCGTTGGAGGGTGCGCCGGAGGGCTTCCAGACCGCCCCCCTCAACGCGGCGGGTCTGCCCGGCTCGGCCTACACCCTGCAGGTCTACGCCGAGGACTGCACCGGCTGCGGTCTCTGCGTGGAGGCCTGCCCCGTCAAGCCGCTGGGGACGATGGGGGCACGCAAGGCCATCAACCTGGCCCCCGTGCTCGACCGCAGCAAGGAGCGCGAGAACATCGCCTTCTTCGAGAAGATCCTCATCAACAAGCGGTCGCGCGTCGACTTCGCGACGGTGCGCGGGGTGCAGTACCTCGAACCGCTCTTCGAGTTCTCGGGTGCGTGCTCGGGGTGCGGTGAGACCCCCTACCTCAAGTTGCTGACCCAGCTGTTCGGTGGACGCGCGACCGTCGCGAACGCCACCGGGTGCTCCTCGATCTACGGCGGCAACCTGCCGACGACGCCGTGGTCGCGCAACAAGTACGGACGCGGACCTGCGTGGTCGAACTCCTTGTTCGAGGACAACGCCGAGTTCGGGCTGGGCCTGCGGCTCGCGGCCGACCTGCACACCGACCTGGCGCGGCGTCGGCTGGAGGAGATGCGTCCGATTCTCGGGGACGACATCTGTGACGCGATCCTCACCGATCCGCAGAAACTCGAATCGCACCTGTCGCGCCAGCGCTACCGCGTCGACGAACTCAAGGTGATCCTCGACGGGATGGAGGGTCCGCAGGCGGCCGACCTGCGCTCGGTCGCCGACCACCTGCTACGCCGTTCGGTGTGGATCGTGGGCGGCGACGGGTGGGCCTACGACATCGGGTCGGGTGGCCTCGACCATGTGCTGGCGTCCGGACGCAACGTCAACGTGCTGGTGCTCGACACCGAGGTGTACTCCAACACCGGTGGGCAGGCGTCCAAGGCGACGCCGATGGGTGCGGTCGCGAAGTTCGCGGCCGCGGGCAAGGAGACGATCGCCAAGGACCTCGCCCTGCAGGCCATCGCCTACGGCAACGTCTACGTGGCGCGGGTCGCGATGGGTGCTGACCCGCAGCAGACCCTGAAGGCGTTCCGTGAGGCCGAGGCGTACGACGGGCCGAGCCTGATCCTCGCCTACAGCCACTGCATCGCGCACGGCATCGACATGAAGAAGGGCCTCGACCAGCAGTACATGGCGGTCAACACGGGCCACTGGCCGTTGATGCGTTACAACCCGGTGCTGCGCAACGAGGGACGCAACCCGTTCCTGCTCGACAGCCCGCGTCCACGCATTCCGTTGGCGAAGTACCACGAGAAGGAACTGCGCTTCAGGATGCTGCAGAACTCCGACCCCGAGACGGCGGCCAGGATGCTGAAGACGGGGCAGGAGCACGTGTGGCGGCGCTACCGCGACTACGAACAGATGGCTGGGCGCTCCGCCGAGGAGTTCGCCACGGACGCGAGGAGTGAGTGATGAACCTGCAGACCCGGTATCTCGGGCTCGACCTGCGCAATCCGCTGGTGGCGTCCGCGGGGCCGCTGACCCAGACGGTCGACGGCATCCGTTCGCTTGCGGACGCCGGCGTCGGCGCCGTGGTCATGTACTCGCTGTTCGAGGAGCAGTTGCGGGCCGAGGTGCGTCGGGCGGAGGCCCTGCTGGACGCGCACGAGAACTCGTTCGCCGAGGCCCTGGACTACTTCCCCGACACGACGGTCTTCACGACGAAGAGCGTCGCCCACGCCTACCTGAAGCTCGTCGAACTGGGGGCGGCGTCGATCGACGTGCCGTTGATCGCCAGCCTGAACGGGTCTGACAAGGGGGGTTGGGTCGCATTCGCGAAGGATCTGGCGGACGCCGGTGCGTCCGCCCTGGAGTTGAACATCTACTTCGTCCCCGGTGACCTGGCCACGCGTGGCACGGAGGTCATCGAGCGGCACCTCGACATCGTGCGCGCGGTGAAGGCGGCGGTGTCGATCCCGGTGTCGGTGAAGCTGAGCCCGTACTTCAGTTCGGTGGGGAACGTGGCGCTGCGGGTCGTGGACGCAGGGGCGGACGGGCTGGTGCTGTTCAACCGGTTCCTGCAGCCCGACGTCGACCTCGACACGTTCAGCGTCTCGACGACGTTCGCGTTGTCGACCCCCGACGAAGGGCGGCTCCCCCGCACCTGGATCGCGGCGTTGCGCAAGCACACGCCGGCGTCCCTGGCGGGTTCGACGGGGGTCGAGACGTCCGATGACGTGGTCAAGTACCTGCTGGCCGGGGCTGACGTGGTGATGACGACGGCGTCCCTGTTGAGGCACGGGCCCTCGCACGCCACGGCGCTGATCGACGGGGTCGAGGAGTGGCTGACGCGCAAGGACATCACCCTCGCGGACGCCCGGGGGGCGCTGGCGGTGCCGTCCGAGGTTTCGGTCAACGACTACGAGCGGGCCGGGTACCGGGCGGCGCTGGAGAAGGCGCAGGAGACGTACGGGACGCTGACGGTCTGATTTCGATCAGGTGCTGCGGCGGAAACGCAGCAGACGCAGCGAGTTCAGCACCACGAAGACGGAACTGAACGCCATCGCAGCGCCCGCGAACATCGGCGTCAGCATGCCCATCGCCGCGATCGGCAGGGCGGCCACGTTGTAGGCGAAGGCCCAGAAGAGGTTGGCCTTGATCGTCCGCAGGGTGGCGTGGCTGAGGCGGAAGGCGTCCACCACCAGGCCGAGGTCGTTGCGGACGATCGTGATGTCGGACGCTGCGATCGCCGCGTCCGTGCCGGTGCCCATCGCGATGCCGAGGTCGGCCTGGGCGAGGGCTGCTGCGTCGTTGACGCCGTCCCCGAGCATGGCGACCCCGCCGGTGCCGCGGGCCTGCAGGGCCGTGACGAAGGCGACCTTGTCGGCGGGCATGGCCTCTGACCGGACCTCATCGACGCCGGCCTGGGACGCCATGGCGGCGGCTGCGCCGGCGTTGTCGCCGGTCACGAGGGCGGTGGTCAGGCCGAGTTTCGCGCGCAGGGCGGCGATGACGCGGGGCGCGTCCGGACGCAGTTCGTCGCTGACGACGATGGCCCCCAGGAGGCCCCCGTCGCGGGCGATGAGCACCGTGGTCGACCCCTGGCTCGCGTGGGCGTCCAGGGCTGTCTGCAGGGATGCAGGGAGGGTGATGCCGGCGTCCGCGAGAAGGGCGGGCGTCCCGGCGAGGGCGGTGACGCCGTCGACCTGGGCGCGGACGCCGCGTCCGGGGACGTTCTCGAAGTCGGTCACCTCGGGGGCCTCGGCCCCGGCGTGGGCGACTGCAGCGTGGGTGACGACCGCGCGCGCGATCGGGTGCTCGGAGTGGGACTCGAGCGCGGCGGCGGTGGTGAGAACGTCGGCAGTGCCCGTGCCCTTCCCGGCGATGTCGGTGCCGTCGGCGTCCAGGACGTGGGTGACCGTCATGACGCCCGTGGTGATCGTTCCGGTCTTGTCGAGCACGATGTGACGGACGCCCTGGGCCCGCTCCAGCGCCTCGGGCCCGCGGATGACGATGCCCAGCTGGGCGCCGCGTCCGGTGCCGGCGAGCAGCGCGGTCGGGGTCGCCAGACCCAGGGCGCAGGGGCAGGCGATGATCAGCACCGCGATGGCGGCGGACAGGGCGAACCCGAGGCCCTGCCCGAGCAGGAGCCACGTCATCAAGGTGAGCGACGACAGGGCGATCACGACGGGAACGAAGATGCCCGACACCTTGTCAGCCAGCATTTGGGCGTGTGCCTTGCCGGTCTGGGCCTGCTCGACCAGGCGGGCGATCTGGGCCAACTGGGTGTCGGCGCCGACGGCGGTTGCGCGGACGACCAGGCGTCCGGTGGTGTTGATGGTGGCGCCGACGACGGCGTCCCCGGGGCCCACCTCGACCGGGACGGACTCGCCCGTGACGAGGGACGCGTCCACGGCGGAGTAGCCCGTGACGACCTCGCCGTCGGTCGCGACCTTGCCCCCGGGACGCACGACGAAGTCGTCGCCGACCTTGAGCAGGCCGATCGGCATGGTGTGCTCGGCACCCTGGCGCAGCACCGTCACCTCGCGCGCGCCCATCTCGAGCAGCGCATGCAGGGCCGAGCCGGCCTCGCGGCGGGCGCGGGCCTCGATGAAGCGTCCGAGGAGGAGGAAGGTGATGATGCCGACGGCCGCTTCGAAGTAGATGTTGGCGGACGCGTCCATGCGCATCAGGCGCAGGCTGAAGTGGTGGGTGAGGCCGAGTTCACCGGCGGTGCCGAAGAACAGGGCGTAGACGCTCCAGAGCCAGGCTGCCGACGTCCCGAGGGAGATCAGGGTGTCCATCGTCGTGGCGCCGTGGCGCAGGTTCACCCACGCGGCGCGGTGGAAGCCGAACCCGGCCCACCCCACGACAGGCGTGGCGAGCACGAGGCTCAGCCACTGCCAGCCGCGGAATTGCAGCGCCGGGACCATCGACATCGCGATGACGGGGACGCTGAGGACGATCGCGACGATCAGGCGCGTCCGGAGTTTGGCGGCGTGATCGACCGGCGGGGCGTCCGGGACGGGCAGGGACGCGCCGTAGCCGGCGGTCTCGACGACCTGGATGAGGTCGAGGTCAGACAGATCGAGCGGCACCAGGACATGGGCCTTCTCGGTGGCGTAGTTGACGCTCGCCGTGACGTCCGCGACCTTGTTGAGCTTCTTCTCAATGCGGTTCGCGCAGGACGCGCAGGTCATGCCCTGGATGTCGAGCTCGACCACCC
>CALKHV010000115.1 GCA_937988865.1 uncultured Propionibacteriaceae bacterium
AATCTGTGAGGCACGGCCCTGACTACGCGGGGACTTCATGTGAGTCTCGTCGGCAGTTTGGTCAGACGCCGAGGGTGCGGCATAATTGCTCCTCGGCTCCCGGTTCACGCCGCACGCTCTTTTCGGGCGACACTCCAGGCGACCCGGGGCATCCCAACCAAGGAGAATCCAATGAAGCAGGGCATCCATCCCGACTACGTGGAGACCACTGTCGTTTGCACGTGCGGCAACACCTTCACGACGCACAGCACCGTCAAGAGCGGCATGATGCATGCCGACGTGTGCTCCGAGTGCCACCCGTTCTACACCGGCAAGCAGAAGATTCTCGACACAGGCGGCCGTGTGGCCCGGTTCGAGCGCCGGTACGCCAAGAAGAAGTAGCGTGCGCCACGAGCGCTGGACGGCTGAGTCGTCCAGCGCTCGTTTCTTTTCCCCACCGAACCATCCGGAGGCATTGTGTTCGAGTCCGCGGCGTCGCTGCGCACGGAGTTCGCGGCCCTCGAGGCCGAACTGGCCGAGGGTGACCTCCACGCTGATCCCAAACGCTCCCGCAAGGTCGGACGCCGGTATTCAGAGCTGACCCCGATCGTGACGGCTCTGGCTGAGCACGAACGGTTGACCAGCGATGTCGAGGTGGCGAGGGAGCTGTCGTCGGAGGACGCCGGATTCGCGGCGGAGGTGACGACGATCGAGGCACGCCTCGCAGTGCTGGAGAAACGGCTCACAGCCCTCCTGGCACCCCGGGATCCCAACGACGGCCACGACGCCATCCTTGAGATCAAGAGCGGCGAGGGTGGCGAGGAATCGGCGCTGTTCGCCGGTGACCTGCTGCGCATGTACATGCGTTACGCCGAGGCGCGAGGCTGGAAGACCGAGATTCTCGATGCCCAGCAGACCGACCTCGGCGGGTACAAGTCGATCACCGTCGCGATCAAGGCGACCGGGACGCCTGAGCCCGGCCAGGCCCCTTTCGGCGTCCTGAAGTTCGAGGGGGGCGTCCACCGCGTCCAACGCGTGCCCGTCACCGAGTCACAAGGACGCATCCACACGTCCGCTGCGGGCGTTCTCGTCATGCCGGACGTCGAGGCCGAGGAGTTGGACGTGCTCGACGACGACCTCAGGATCGACGTGTTCCGCTCGTCCGGCCCAGGTGGGCAGGGGGTCAACACCACCGACTCCGCGGTGCGGATCACGCACCTCCCCACCGGAGTCGTGGTGAGCTGCCAGAACGAGCGGTCCCAGTTGCAGAACCGGGAACAGGCGATGCGCATGTTGCGGGCCCGACTCAGCGCACTGGCCGACGAGCAGGCAGCGACCGACGCCTCGGCGGCACGTCGCTCGCAGGTGCGCACGGTCGACCGTTCCGAGCGCATCCGCACCTACAACTACCCCGAGAACCGGATCGCTGACCACCGCATCGGTTTCAAGGCCCACAACCTGGATGTGGTCCTGGCAGGGGACCTGTCGCCCGTTCTCGAGGCGCTCGCCGCAGCCGATCTGGCGGAGCGGCTGGCAGCCGTGGGCCATGCCTGATCCCATTGCCTCCACGCCGGACGCACTGCTTCGTGAGGCCACGGCACGTCTGGCCGATGCTGGCGTGACCAGTCCTGCCAGCGATGCGCGGACGTTGCTTGCCCACGTGCTGGGTCTCGACCTCACACGCCTGCTCCTGGTCCACTCCGTGTCCCGGGAGGACGCCGAGAACTTCGGTTCGCTGGTGGCCGAGCGGGCCTCCGGGACGCCCACCCAACATCTGACCGGGGTCGCCCACTTTCGTTACGAAGCGCTGAGCGTGGGTCCCGGCGTCTTCATCCCTCGTCCCGAGACTGAGGTGATGGTCGGATGGGCGATCGACATTCTGAAGAGCGCTTCCACCCCGGTGGTGGTCGAACTGTGCGCAGGCTCCGGCGCGATCTCGGCGTCCCTGGCGCGCGAGGTGCCGGGCGCCCGCGTCCATGCCGTCGAGTTGTCCGATGAGGCCGTCGCCTTCGCGGAACGCAACCTTGCCGGCAGTGGGGTTGATCTCAGGCTGGGTGACATGGCTGACGCGTTCGGCGACCTCGACGGCAGGGTCGACCTCGTGATCGCCAACCCGCCCTACATTCCGCTGGAGGCGTGGGAGTCGGTCGATCCGACAGTTCGTGATCATGACCCGGCCCTGGCGCTGTGGTCGGGTGCGGACGGACTGGACGCGATGCGGGTTGTGGCCGCCGTGGCGCGCCGACTCCTGCGTCCCGGAGGACGCGTGTGTGCCGAACACGCCGAAGTGCAGGTTCTGGAGGCCCCCAGAGTCTTCTCGGACGCCGGCTTCGTCGACGTTCGCGACCACACCGACCTCGCGGGACGCCCGCGCTTCGTGTCGGCCAGACGTGTCTGAGGCTGGCAGGATGGTCGGGTGAGCGAGTTCGACGAGAGAGCAGTGTCCGAGCCGGTCGAGGACGCGGCGTCCACCCCCACGTGGCAGAGGTTCGATGTGAGTGTCGACACCGAGGCCGCGCTCGTGGCCGCGCAGGCGGCCATCTCGGCGGGGGAGTGCATCGTCCTGCCGACGGACACGGTGTACGGCATCGGCGCCACCGCCTTCTCGCCCGAGGCGGTCTCCCGTCTTCTGGCTGCCAAGCACAGGGGACGCGACATGCCCCCCCCGGTACTGATCGCCGAACCGGCCATGCTGGGGGCACTGGCCACGTCGCTCGGCACCTGGGCCACGGCCCTCGCCGAGGCGCAATGGCCCGGGGCCCTCACCCTCATCGTCACCGCTCACCCGTCCCTCCCGATGGATCTGGGTGACACAGGGGGCACGATCGCGGTCCGCGTCCCCGATCATGACTTCACGCGTGAACTGCTGCGCCGGACGGGGCCCCTCGCCGTGAGTTCGGCCAACACGTCGGGCAACCCTGCGTCCACCAGCATTGAGGCCGCGATCGAGCAGCTGGGTGGATCGGTGTCCATCTATCTGGACGCCGGTCCCACGCGGGATGACGCACCTTCCACGATCGTCGACTTCAGCCGCAGCAGCGTGGGCCAGGTGGTCCGTGAGGGGGCGATCAGTCTGGAGACCCTGCGCGAGGTGGCCCCTCATGTCGTCGGAATCCCGATCCTGGCCGACGAAGCGGACGCCGACGATCCGGATGCCGACGAAACGAACGCCGACGACGCCCCGGATCCGTCAACCGGGTCTCCGGAGGGGGAGTCGGACGGCTCTGACACCGGAACGACTGTGCCGTCCAGCCCCGACACGGAGTGACCCGGTGCGCGAATACCTGCTGGTCCTGCTCACCGCGACCTCGGTCACCTATCTGCTGAGCGGATTGGCCCGGCGGGTGGCACTGCGCATGGGCGCCGTGGCGCAGGTCCGCGATCGGGACGTGCACAGCACACCCATTCCCTACTTCGGGGGCGTGGCGATGTTGGGTGGGGTCGCCGCGGCCTTCCTCCTGGCGGATCAGCTCCCCTTCCTCGGACGCCACGCCCTCGTTTCACACGACGCGCGGGCCATCCTTCTGGCCGGCGCGGTCATCTGCGCGGTCGGGGTCCTCGATGACGTGCTAGATCTCTCGGCCATGGCCAAGGCAGCCGGGCAGTTGCTCGCGGCCGGCATCGTCGTGTCACTGGGTGTGCGGATGTACTGGATTCCGCTCCCCAATTCGATCATCGCCCTCGACCCGGCCAGCTCAACCCTGATCACGGTCTTCCTGGTGTTCCTCTGCGCCAATGCCATCAACTTCGTCGATGGGCTCGACGGGCTGGCGTCCGGCGTCGTGGCGATCGGTGCGCTCGCCTTCTTCGCGTACACCTACCTGCTGGCCTATGAGCAGGAACTGGTGCGCGCCACGACGGCCTCACTCGTCACGGTCACGGTGGCGGGCGTCTGTCTGGGTTTCCTGCCCCACAACTTCTCGCCCGCCAAGATGTTCATGGGTGACTCGGGGGCGCTCCTGCTGGGACTCCTCATGGCGGCGTCCACAATCTCGTTGACGGGGCAGATCGACTCATCCGCCCTGACCGCGAGCGGCGGGGACCTGGTCCCTGCTTACCTCCCGATCGTCCTGCCCCTGGCCATCATGGCCGTACCGTTCCTCGATCTCGTGCTCGCCTACGTCCGACGGACGATGGCTGGCAACTGGTGGTTCGTCGCCGACAAGCAGCATCTCCACCATCGACTCCTGCAACGGGGCCATTCGCCGGTGCGTGCCGTACTTCTCATGTACCTCTGGACCGCTGTGATGAGTTTCGGCGTGATCGCCATCGGACTTTCCCAGCGGTGGCTGGCAGTTGCACTCGTCGCCGGCGTTGCCGTGCTGGCTGCGCTGTTGACGCTCCTGCCATGGCCGGGGCGGAACAGTGGGGACGGGGCCACCTGATGGGGAGTCGACAGCCGCTCGAAGTTTGTGCTAGCTTTCACAAGCGGTTCCCGGCATCATGGGGGCCTTCCAGAGCCGGCAGACGGGACAGCCCACCGCATGACAGTCATGGCCGCTGAGGCAGGTGCCGCCCATCGGCAAACCGGCCAGGGCCATCGACTCATCATCGCGATGGTGAAGGGTGGGCTCGTCGGTTCGCACATCGCGCTCGTCATGTCTGTTGTCGCCTCCCTCGTGATCTGGGGCCCGCGCGCTGCCGGCAATGCGGCTGTCGCGTCGGCCGTCACCATTGTCTTCTTCGCATCGGGCCAAGCGGTCGAAGTCGTGGCCACCGAGTTGGCCAACGCGACGGGTCTGATTGTGACGATCTCGTCCTTCGCATTGCGCGCCGCGGCACTCGGAGTCGTGTTGTGGTTGGCCATGGGCTCAACCACGGCGGACGCAGCGCTGCATCCCGCCGGCCTGATGACCGGCGCGCTCTCCACAACCCTGGGCTGGGTGGGGGGGGTCGTGTGGGTCGGACGCCGACAACGCGTCCAGGTTTACGACACGGCGTACACACCACCTGAGGAGTGGGACGCATGAACCGAGACAAGGGCCCCAGCGCTGATAGGGTCAGGAACGCCATGACAGACCAGCGAGACCACCAGCCTGGCCCCAACGGGACGACGGAGTCGCCGCAGAAGTCAAGTGATGATGGCATGCTGGTCCTGAGCTACATCCTGTCCGGGATCCTGCTCTATGGCGGACTGGGTTGGCTCGGCGACCACTACCTCCACACGACGTGGTTGTTGCCGACCGGACTGATCCTCGGTCTGATCGGCAGCATGTACCTGATCATCAAGCGGTACGGGGGAATGAAGTGACGGATCTCGGAAGGGAGACCCAGTGAACGGGCTGTTGGCACTGCTGCCGCTCGAGGGCGGCGGCGGATATGAAGCCCCGAGCGTGGAGAGCTTCCGCTTCCCGGGCATTGGTCCGATCGAGTGGATGAACAAGCCGTTCTGGCAGGCCGTGATTGCGGCGCTGCTGGTGATCGGCCTCTGGCTGTGGGCCGCTCGCGGGCTGAAGGTCGTCCCGAGCAAGCGTCAGTACTTCGCCGAGTACCTCTACGACTTCGTCCGCAACGGCATCGCGCGTGACATCCTGGGCCACGACTACCGCAAGTACCTTCCCTACCTGCTCGCGCTGTTCAGCTTCATCCTCGTGAACAACTGGTTCGGTGAGTTCTTCCTGTTCATGCTCCCGACCTTCTCGAACGTCGGGTACGCCTACGGCCTCGCCCTGATGACACTCGCGATCTACGTCGTCGCCGGGTTCCGCAAGCACGGTCTTGGCTACATCAAGAAGTCACTCATCCCCGAGGGTGTGCCGTGGTACCTGTACTGGCTGATCATCCCGCTGGAATTCCTGTCCAACTTCATCACCCGGCCCGTCACTCTGGCCCTCCGTCTCTTTGCCAACATGTTCGCGGGCCATCTCGTCGTCCTCGTCTTCGTGGTCGGCGGATCGTTCCTGCTGACCTATGAGCACAACCTCATCTACAACATCGCGGGCGGGGTTTCCCTGCTTTTCAGCTTCGCCATCTTCGGCCTCGAGCTTTTTGTCGGCGGCCTGCAGGCCTACATCTTCACCGTGCTCACGGCACAGTATGTGTCGAGTTCCATCGCGGACGAGCACTGACCCACCCCAGCTTCTTCATTTCGAAGAAACCATGAAAGGAAACAGCATGACCCCCATGGAAATCGGTGGCTCGATCAACATGATCGGCTACGCCCTCGCCACCCTCGGCCCGGCACTCGGTGTGGCGTGGATCTTTTCCTCGGTGATCAATGGCACTGCTCGTCAGCCCGAGGCTCGTGGCGCAATGATGAGCACCGCCTTCATCGGCTTCGCCGTTGTTGAGGCCCTCGCCATCATCGCCATCGCCCTCGCCTTCGTCATCAAGTGAGGTTGGGCATGGTGCCCCACGTGTGGGTGCCGCTCGAGTCCCCGCTGGGACCGTTGGCTCCCCACCATCTCTCCGAGATCGTGGTCGGCATCGTCTTGATGATCATCATCTGGGCGGTGCTGGCCAAGAAAGTTGTCCCCGCGTTCGAGGAGATGTACCACAAGCGCCTCGACGCGATCCAGGGCGGCATGGAGCGCGCGGAGAAGGCCCAATCGGACGCCGAAGCGGCACTGACCGAGTACAAGGCCCAGTTGGCCGAGGCTCGGGAGGAGTCCGCGAGGATCCGCGAAGAGGCCAAGAACCAGGGGTCGCAGATCCTTGCCGAGATGCGGGAGCAGGCCACCAGGGAGTCCACGCGGATCGTCGAGAACGCGCGGACGCAGATCGAGGCTGAGCGGACGCAGGTCATCGGGCAGCTCAAGACCGAGGTGGGTGGGCTGGCGACAACGCTGGCCGGACGCATCGTCGGCGAGAGCCTCGAGGATGACGCTCGAGCTCGCGCCACGGTCGACCGGTTCCTCAGTGAGCTCGAGTCCGGTGCGCTTCATGCGAACCAGGAGAAGTGATGACGCTGAGTGCGACCCAGGAGGCCCGCCAGAATGAACTCGACCGGGTGCTGGACGGCGCGACGAGCGTCCCGGCCAGCCTGCCTGGCGAGCTCTTCGGCGTGGTCGACGCACTTGGCTCCGCGTCCGCACTGCGGCGCGCGCTGACCGATCCTGCCGCGACCGTTGAAGCGAAGGCCGGCTTGGCGCACGCGGTGTTCGATCCCAAGGTCTCCCCTCAGTGTGCGTCACTGGTGGCAGCAGCTGCGCAGCTCCGCTGGAGCAGCGGCGGTGCGCTGGTCGAGGCGTTGGAGCGGCAGGCCGTGAGGGCGCAGTTCATCCTGGCCCGGGCGGCAGGGAGCCTTGACGAGGCCAGCGACGGATTGTTCCGGTTCGCCAGGGTGGTCGAGGGTGACCTCGCACTGCGTGAGGCCGTCGCGAACCCGGCGCTCCCGCTGGAACGACGTCGTGGACTGGTCGAGGGGCTCCTGGCCGATGCTGACGAGACGGTTCGAGCCCTCTCGTCGCGAGCGGTCGACGCTCGTCACCGCACGTTCTCCCTGACCATGGAGCATTACCTCAGGCTCGCAGCTGACATCCGCAATCGTGCGATCGCCAAGGTGACCGTGGCGCGGCCCATGACTGACGAGCAGAGAACCCGTATGAGGGCGGCGCTGATCGCCCTCGCAGGTCGAGACCTTGACATCCAGGAGATCGTCGACCCCGAGGTGATCGGTGGCGTCCGTGTGGAGCTCGGCGACGAAGTTGTCGACGGTTCGGTGGCCACCCGCCTTGAGGACGCACGACGCCGGATGGCGAATTGATGACATCCCCTGCCCTTCGGGGTGGACGAGAAACGAAAGAGTAGGGACGCAATGGCGGAACTGACGATTCGTCCGGAGGAAATCCGCGACGCCCTGGACAAGTTCGTCCAGAACTACACCCCGACCGAGACCGCTCGCGAAGAGGTGGGCAACGTGGTCACCTCGGGCGACGGCATCGCGCGCGTCGAGGGTCTGCCCTCGGCCATGGCCAACGAGTTGTTGCAGTTCGAGAACGGCACCCTGGGCATCGCCCTGAACCTCGACGTGCGTGAGATCGGCGTCGTGGTCCTCGGCAACTCGGTGGGCATCGAGGAGGGCTCGACTGTCAAGCGGACCGGCGAGGTGCTGTCGGTTCCAGTCGGCGACGGCTACCTCGGTCGCGTCGTCGATGCGATGGGCAACCCGATCGACGGACTCGGTGAACTCAAGGGCATCGACGGGCGCCGTGCGCTGGAAATCCAGGCTGCAGGCGTCATGGATCGCCAGGAGGTACGTGAGCCCATGCAGACGGGTCTCAAGGCCATCGATGCGATGATCCCGATCGGCCGCGGACAGCGCCAGTTGATCATCGGTGACCGCAAGACCGGCAAGACCGCCATTGCCATCGACACGATCATCAACCAGCTCGCGAACTGGAAGTCCGGCGACCCGAAGAAGCAGGTTCGCTGCATCTACGTGGCGATCGGTCAGAAGGGGTCGACCATCGCCGAGGTGCGCGGGCAGCTCGAGAAAGCCGGAGCGATGGAATACACCACCATCGTCCACTCGCCGGCGTCCGACCCTGCTGGTTTCAAGTACATCGCCCCGTACACCGGCTCGGCCATCGGCCAGCACTGGATGTACGCAGGCAAGCACGTCCTGATCGTGTTCGACGACCTGACCAAGCAGGCCGAGGCCTATCGTGCGATGTCGCTGCTGCTCCGTCGCCCGCCGGGTCGCGAGGCGTATCCCGGCGACGTCTTCTACTTGCACTCCCGTCTGCTGGAGCGCTGCGCCAAGCTCTCCGACGAACTGGGCGCAGGTTCGATGACAGGTCTCCCCATCATCGAGACGAAGGCCAACGACGTGTCGGCCTACATCCCGACGAACGTGATCTCGATCACCGATGGCCAGATCTTCCTCCAGTCCGACCTCTTCAACGCCAATCAGCGTCCTGCCGTCGATGTCGGCATCTCGGTGTCGCGCGTCGGTGGTGCCGCCCAGGTGAAGTCGATGAAGTCGGTGTCGGGATCGTTGAAGATCAACCTCGCGCAGTACCGCGACATGCAGGCCTTCGCGATGTTCGCGTCCGACCTTGATGCCGCGTCACGCCAGCAACTCGACCGTGGTGCCCGCCTCGTCGAGTTGCTGCGCCAGGGCCAGTTCTCGCCTTACCCGGTCGAGGACCAGGTCGTGAGCGTCTGGGCAGGAAACAACGGCGAATTCGATGACGTGCCGGTCGACGACGTCCTGCGGTTCGAGAACGAGCTGCTCGACCACCTGCGCCATCACACGCCCATCCTCACCACCATCGCTGAGTCCGGCGTCTTCGACGCCGACACCGCGAAGGCCGTGTCGGCCGAGATCGCGTCGTTCAAGCAAGGGTTCCGCACGTCCCAAGGCAAGCTGCTCGTGGGCCATGAGGAGCACAAGCCGCTTGAGGCCTCTGCCATCGGACACGAGCAGATCGTTCGCCAGAAGCGGGGTTGATCGATGCCAGCGTCCTTGCGTGAACTCAGGCAGCGGAGGAAGTCGGTCTCGACGACCAAGAAGATCACCCGTGCCATGGAGCTCATCGCGGCATCCCGGATCATCAAGGCCCAGCAGTGGGCCAGGTCTGCCGAGCCCTACTCACGGGAGCTGACGAAGTCGCTGTCGGCGGTGGCCACGTTGTCTGACGTCGACCACCCCCTGACCAACGAGGTCGTCGACCCGAAGCGATCGGCCCAGTTGCTCATCACGTCTGATCGCGGACTGGCGGGTGCGTACTCGTCGAGCGTCATCAAGGCCGCCGAGCGACTCCACGCCCGGCAACGCGAGAACGGCCAGGAGGTGAAGCAGTACCTGAGCGGACGCAAGGGTGCCGCCTACTTCGCCTTCCGCAAGCGGAAGGTCGAGCGCTCCTGGGAGGGCAATTCCGACGCCCCGTCCTACCAGATGGCCCGTGAGATGGCGGACGAGCTGATCGCCCAGTTCCTCACACCGGTCGAAGAAGGCGGTGTCGACGAGATCCACGTGGTGTTCACGCGGTTCGTGTCGATGCTCACCCAGAAGCCGGAAGTGGTGCGCCTCCTGCCGCTGGAAGTCGTCGAGGGCAACGACGTCCCCGAGCCCGGGGACATTCTGCCGGTCTACGACTTCGAGCCGGATGCCGATTCGGTCCTCGACCAGCTTCTGCCGCTGTACGTGGCGAACCGCATCCACTTCGCACTGCTCCAGTCGGCGGCATCGGAACTCGCCAGCAGACAACGGGCCATGAAGTCGGCCACCGACAACGCCCAGCAACTCATCGAGCGACTGACGACCGAGGCCAACCAGGCCCGTCAGGCTCAGATCACCCAGGAAATCAGTGAAATCGTCGGTGGCGCAGGTGCGCTGGCCGAGTCCGCCGAGGAAGAGTGAGAAATGACTGACACCCTTGTCAACACCCCTGCCGAGACCAAGAGCCTCGGCATCGGACGCGTGACCCGCGTCATCGGCCCCGTGGTGGACGTCGAGTTCCCCGCCGACCAGATGCCCGACATCATGAACGCGCTCCTCGTCGAAACCGAGGTCATGGGTGACAGGCGCACGATGACCATGGAGGTCGCCCTCCACGTCGGCGACAACATGATCCGCGCGATCGCACTCAAGCCCACGGACGGCATGCAGCGCGGTGCCGAGGTGCGCGACACCGGAGCCCCCATCTCTGTCCCCGTCGGTGACGTGACCAAGGGCCGTGTCTGGAATGTGACGGGTGACTGCCTCAACCAGGACGCGTCCGAGTTCGAGATCACCGAGCGCTGGCCGATCCACCGTGATCCCCCCAAGTTCGATGCGCTCGAGTCGAAGACCGAGATGCTGCAGACCGGCATCAAGGTGCTCGACCTGCTCACTCCGTACGTCCAGGGCGGCAAGATCGGTCTGTTCGGTGGCGCCGGTGTCGGGAAGACCGTCCTTATCCAGGAGATGATCTACCGCATCGCCCACAACTTCGGTGGCACCTCGGTGTTCGCCGGTGTGGGGGAGCGCACCCGTGAGGGCAACGACCTGATTCACGAGATGGACGAGGCGGGTGTGTTCAAGGACACCGCGCTCGTGTTCGGTCAGATGGACGAGCCCCCCGGCACGCGCCTTCGCGTCGCACTGTCGGCGCTCACGATGGCTGAATACTTCCGTGACGTGCAGAACCAGGACGTGCTGCTCTTCATCGACAACATCTTCCGGTTCACCCAGGCCGGTTCGGAGGTTTCTACGCTGCTCGGGCGCATGCCGTCCGCAGTCGGCTACCAGCCGACACTCGCTGACGAGATGGGCCAGTTGCAAGAGCGCATCACCTCGACGCGCGGCCACTCGATCACCTCGATGCAGGCCATCTACGTCCCGGCCGACGACTACACCGACCCGGCCCCCGCGACGACGTTCGCCCACCTCGATGCGACCACCGAGCTCAGCCGGGAAATCGCGTCCCGTGGTCTCTACCCAGCGGTCGACCCCTTGACGTCGACGTCGCGCATCCTCGACCCGCTCTACGTGGGTCAGGAGCACTACGACACCGCGGTCAGGGTGAAGCAGATCCTGCAGCGCAACAAGGAACTCCAGGACATCATCGCGATCCTCGGTGTCGACGAGCTGTCCGAAGAAGACAAGATCATGGTGTCCCGCGCTCGCCGCATCCAGCAGTTCCTCAGCCAGAACACCTACATGGCCACGAAGTTCACCGGCATCGAGGGTTCAACTGTCCCCCTGGAAGAAACGGTCAAGAGCTTCCAGATGATCGCGAACGGTGACTGCGATCACATCGCCGAGCAGGCCTTCTTCAACGTCGGCGGTCTGGAAGACGTCGAGAAGAAGTGGCACGAGATGCAGAAGGACCTCTGAGCCATGGCTGACCCGTTGCATGTCGAGGTCGTCGCGGCAGACCGCCTGGTGTGGCAGGGTGACGCGACCAACGTCATCGTCCGCACGACGGAAGGCGACATCGGCATCCTGTCAGGACATGAGCCCCTGCTCGCGGTCCTGGTGCCTTGCGCCGCCGAGATCGTGACCGACGACGGACGCCGCGAGATCGTCGCCCTGGATGGCGGCTACATCTCTGTCAACAGCAACCAGGTGAGGTTGCTGGCCCAGTACGCGTCCCTCTCTCGTGAGATTTCGCTGGAGCGAGCGCGCGTCGAACTGGCGGCCCTGCAGAAGATCCGTGACGAGGGCGACGCGACCGACGACGACGTCCACCGCCTGCACCTCGCGACAGCCCAGGTGAAGGCCGCTGAGAAGCAGCACGGGCACGGTATCTGACACAACGTCAACGGCGTCCGGGCAGCAGAAATTGCTGCCCGGACGTCGCTGTTTGTGGGGCCCGACCGGCGCGCGACGAGCGGTCTTGGGGTAGCTTGGCCTGCATGGGTTGGCTGCTGGCGTCGGAACTTGTCGCGGCCATCCTGCTTGCCTGTCTGATCCTTCCCCTGGTGGGGTTGTTCGTTCGCCGCCGCTGGCTCTCGAGCCGGGGCGGCGTCTTCGATTGCGGCCTGCGACTCAATGACACGACCCCCGGGGCCGGCTGGGCCATCGGCATGGCGCGCTACCAGGCCGACACCCTGGAGTGGTACCGCATCTTTGCGGTCAGCCTGCGTCCGCACCTGGTCCTGCGGCGTGATCACACCGTGTCACTCGGACGCCGGACGCCAGACGCCGTCGAGGCCGTCGTGCTCTTCAGCGACCACCAGATCATCCGTCTGGAGTCGAGCGAGGGCGGACGCCAGAAGGTGTGGGAACTTGCCATGCCGGCAGGCTCGGTGACGGGGTTGATGAGCTGGCTGGAGGCGGCCCCTCCCGGGGGGAACCGTTACCCCGGACTGGAGTGAGACCCCGGTCGGCCTGCAGTTCAGGGCGTGGCAGAGTGGAGCGCGTCCTACAGACAGCGGCAATCGAAAGGGTGCGAATGCGCGGGGAGTACAAGGTTCGGGGCGGCAAGTTCGTGGCGGTCGATCTGGAGGTGGCGAACGGTGTCATCACGCAGGCCTTCCTCTCGGGTGACTTCTTCATCGAGCCCGATTCGGCCCTGGAGGACATCAACGCGAGTCTGCCGGGGCTGAGCGTGCTCGCCTCGGTCCCGGACATTGCGGATGCCATTACGACGAACCTCAACCCCGGAGTCGCCCTGATCGGGTTCACTCCTGAAGCCGTCGGCATCGCCGTACGGCGCGCCCTCGGACATGCCACCAGTTGGGACGATCACACCTTCGACGTGATCGGCGCCGTGACGCTCCCACCCGCGATGCATGTGGCGCTTGACCAGGTGATCTGCGAGGAGGTGGCTGCTGGGCGTCGACACCCCACCTTCCGGCTGTGGGACTGGGACTCGCCTCTGGTGGTCATCGGGTCGTTCCAGTCGGTGAAGAACGAGATCGACCCCGAGGGTGCGGCCCGGCACCACATCAATGTCGTCCGCCGGATCTCGGGTGGGGGCGCGATGTTCATGGAGCCCGGGAACTGCATCACGTACTCGCTCGTGGTTCCCGGATCGCTGGTCGAGGGGCTGAGTTTCGAGCAGTCCTATGCCTTCCTCGATGACTGGGTCATGGGTGCCCTCTCGGAACTCGGCATCCAGGCGCGCTACGTGCCGTTGAACGACATCGCGTCCGACAAGGGCAAGATCGCGGGCGCCGCGCAGCGTCGCTTCGTGGACGGGACGGTGCTGCACCACGTGACCATGGCTTACGACATGGATGCCGACAAGATGCTCGAGGTGCTGCGCATCGGACGCGAGAAGCTGTCCGACAAGGGCACGAAGAGCGCCAACAAGCGCGTCGACCCGATGCGCTCGCAGTCGGGTTTGTCGCGGGACGCCATCATGGCGAGCTTCCTCGACTACTTCCGGGGACGCTACACCTGTCAGGACTCGACCTACTCGGATGCCGAACTGGCCAGGGCCGAGCAGCTCATGACCGAACGCTTCGCCACCCCGGAGTGGACCTACCGCGTTCCGTGACCCGGATTTCGCTCACCGCCGGGCACCCACAACACCTCGGCGTCCGCATTGGCGTACCTGCTCATGATGAACAGGAGATCCGAGAGCCGGTTGAGGTAGGTCACGGCCAGGAGGCTCACGCCACCCTGGACGTCCGGCGAACTCGACTCGGCAGTGCCGTGCGCGTCGACCGCACGCCATGCCGCCCGTTCGGCGCGGCGGCAGATGGTCCGTGCCACGTGGAGCTGCGCGGCGGCGGGAGTGCCCCCGGGAAGGATGAAGGACCTCAAGGGCTGAAGCTCTTCGCCGAACTCGTCGCACCACTGCTCGAGTCGATCGATCGACGGCTGAATCACGCGAAGCGGCTCCCACGGTGGGTTGGCTGACAGGGGGTTGGAGAGGTCGGCGCCCACGTCGAACAATTCGTTCTGGATGATGGCCAGCGCGGCCACGCAGCGCTCGTCGAGTCCGCCGGTGGCCAGAGCCACGCCGATGGCGGAGTTCGCCTCGTCGACCTCCCCGTAGGCCTGGACGCGCAGGTCGGTCTTGCGAGTCACCGAGTTGTCGGAGAGTCGGGTCTCGCCGGCGTCGCCGGTGCGGGTGTAGATGCGCGTCAGGTTGACCATCCCCCCAACCTACCCAAGGATGGGCGCGTGCGTACGGCAGCCATCCTCACCGCGTCCCTGATCGTCTGTGCCGCTCTGACGGGCTGCCAGCAGCAGCCTCAGCAGGCCGTCCGCGGCGCCAACGGCGCGGTGACCTGCGACTATCTGGTGTCAGGCTCGCCCGCGCGTCCGGTGGATCCACCGGATGGACGCAACGTCCCGGCGACGGGCACCGTGACGATGACTCTCGACATGACGGCGGGGGCGGTGGTCGTCACGATGGACCGCGCCACGGCGCCCTGCGCCGTCAACTCGATCGAGGCGTTGGTCAGGCAGCAGTTCTTCGATGCCACGACCTGTCACCGTCTCGTTGACTCGGGCATCTTCATCCTGCAGTGTGGCGACCCCACGGCGACGGGCCGTGGTGGGCCGGGCTACACCTTCGCCGACGAGCTCACCGGCAAGGAGACCTATCCCAAGGGCACCGTTGCCATGGCCAACGGCGGACGGAACACCAACGGCAGCCAGTTCTTCATCTGCTGGGAGGACTCACCACTCCCGGCGAAGTACACGGTCCTCGGAACGATCGACGCCGCGTCGCTGGACGTCATCTTCGGGATCGCTGCCCAGGGAGTCAACCCGGTCGACGGCAGCTCGCCGGTCGGCGACGCCACCATCAGGGCTGTGACGTTGGGCTGACACGGAGGTCACGCAGGGGAGTCGAGAAAGGCCCGTAGCGTGGCCGTGAACGCGTCCGGCTGGTCGGCGTGCACCCAGTGTCCAGCCCCCTTGAGCGTGACGCTGACGGTGCGGGGAAAGAGCGTCCGCATGGCCGTGTGGTGTTCCGGACGGATGTAGTCCGAGTCCTGCCCGCCGATCCACACCACGGGCCCGTCATAGGACCTCCCGTCGGTGTCGGGCCAGTCACCGATGTGGTCGAGCTGATCGCCCAGGACGCGCAGGTTCATCTGCCAGCGCCAGTGCCTCTGAATGGTGGGGTGCGTGGGTCGTCCGTGATCGAAGTGGAGGTTCTGCAGCAGGAACGCCCGCGTGGCTGTGTCGGGCACGGCCGACAGCAGTTGCTGGTCGGCGTGCTTCCGGCTGGCCAGGGTGGCCAGGTTGATGCGTCGCATGCCGTTGACAATCGGCGAAAATCCCGTGCGGACGCTGATCGTACGGACGGGTGAGATGTCGACGACGGCCAGACGCTCGACCAGCTCAGGGTGATCGAGCGCGAACCTCATCGCGACCTTGCCACCCATCGAGTGGCCCAGCAGGGCCACCCCTCCGTGATGGCCCATCCCCAGCTCGAAGGCTGTCACCGTGGGCACGACGAGTTCAGCGAGGTGGGGATAGTCGATCTGATGGGTCCAGCCCGAACGTCCGTGGTTGGGAAGGTCGACCAGCAGGCTCGTGCAGGTGTCGGACAGCTCTCTGGCGATCGCGGTGAAATTCTTGCCCTGGCCGAAGAGGCCGTGCAGGAAGACGAGTGGCGTGGGTCCGCCGCCGACGATCGTGGTGTGGAGCCGCATCAGTGCTTCCTGTTCCAACACCCGGTGTGCCAGTGACGCCGTTCGTCCAGACCGGACGCCGAGGTCAGGCTGGGCACGTCGGGCCAGGCCACGACGTGAGATGTGCCGGGTGGGATGGTCTGCTGGCAACCGGGGCAGGTGTAGTGCTTGATCGCCCGGGCACCCGGAACCGTGCGGACGATCCAGCGTCCGTCGGATTTGTGGGCATCTGTCGCGTGACCGGCGTTCAGGGGACGCGCAGGCCTCGTGTGCTTGCTGGGTCTCCTGGCCACGTCGGCCAGTCTATGCCCGTCGTTGTCGGCGGCCCGTCCATCGGCCGTCGGGTAGGTTGGCACGCGTGCGACTCGTGATTGCCTCCTGCCAGGTCGACTATGCCGGCCGCCTGACCGCGCACTTGCCCATGGCCACTCGGCTCATCCTCGTGAAGGCCGACAGCTCGGTGAGCATCCATGCCGATGATCGTGCCTACAAGCCACTGAACTGGATGAGCCCGCCGTGCACGGTGACCGTGCGTCCGGCTGATGCGGAATCGTCGGTCCGCGAGGTGTGGGACGTCCGCGGGCGTGACGGTGACACGCTGCAGATCTCGATCGCCGAGGTGTTCCACGACTCGGAGCACGAGTTGGGGATCGATCCCGGGCTCCAGAAGGACGGTGTGGAGGCGCATCTTCAGGTGTTGCTCGCCGAGAATCCCCAGACCTTCGGCAGCGGATGGACGCTGGTTCAGCGGGAGTACCAGACCCCCATCGGGCCTGTCGATCTGCTCTGCCGCAATGAACAGGGCATCTACGTCGCCGTCGAGGTGAAGCGGAGGGGCGAGATCGACGGCGTCGAACAGCTCACCCGCTACCTCGAGCTGCTCAACCGGGATCCGTTGCTGGGGACGGTTCGCGGCGTGTTCGCCGCGCAGCAGATCAAGCCCCAGGCGAGGACGCTGGCCACCGATCGAGGCATCACGTGCGTCACGGTCGACTACGACGCGCTCCGCGGCATGGACAACGTCGACGACCGGTTGTTCTGAGTGGACGTCCTGACGCCTACTGGCGATCGAGGTGGGGGAGCAGCACCTCGCGGTAGAGCAAGAGCAGGACGGCAGCCGTGGGGATGGCGAGGAGCACGCCCAGGACGCCGAGCAGCGTCCACCCCACGAGGGCCGCGACGATGGCGAGCGCGCCAGGCACCCGGATGGCGTTTCGCATGACCACCGGATGGATGAGCCACAGGTTGGCGGCCATGTAGAGGGTGAAGAAGATGAGGGTCGCAGTACCGAGGGTGGGAGAGACCGAGTAGCCCACGATGGCCACCAGGACGACCGCCAGCGGCGCGCCCACGACCGGCAGGAAGTAGAGCGCCCCCACGACGACCGCGAGGGCGACGGCGTACTCCTCGAGCCCGACGATCCGCAGGTACAGCCAGGCAGTGACTGCCGCACATCCGACGACCGCCCCCATGCCCATGAGGTAGGAGCCGATCCCCGTGAACAGATGGTCGGCCAGTTTGCGCGTGCGTTGCCTCCTGGACGCTGGGGCCAGACGGTAGATCACGTCCTTGATGGCCGGGAGGGTCGCGAGGAAGTAGAGGGTGAGGATGGCCATCACGACGATCGAGAAGACCACGTTCGCGAGGAGCTTGCCCGCACCCCACAGGCCGCCGAACAGCGTCTGGAGCAGATTGCCGGACGCGAGGAAGGCCGTCACCCTGTCGATGATGTGGAATCGCTCGTCGAGACCGGCTATCTGTGCGTTGACGGTCAGGTTCGACAGGTAGCGGGGCGCGTTGGCGATGAGGAGGTTCACCTGACGCGTGACGATGGGCGCGTTGGCCCAGGTGATGAGTCCGAAGAGTCCGAGGCCCAGGACGCCGACGATCGTCACAGCCAGCGCACGGCGAAGGCGGCGACGGACGAGCCACTCCACAGCGGGGTTGAGCCCCACCGCCAGGAACAGGGCCATGACGACGAGGATGAGGATGCCGCGAGCCTCGCCGATGCTCCTGGCCAGCACCCAGGCGGTGAGTGCGCCCACGGTGCCGAGGAAACCGATGGTGAAGGGGCTGCGCCGCAGGAGTGGATGCGTCTCGACGTGCGGGGGTTCGGCTACCTCGAGGACGTGATCCGGCTCGGGACGATGCGGCTCGACCACCACACGAAGCGCCTGGCTCTCGAGGCGTCCGGCCAACCGGTGCCACCGCGGGGGTGCAGGCGCAGGATCGATCGGCGGGCCTTTGCGCAGTCTCATCTCGATGTCATGTTCAGTCGGGCGGGTTCATCACTCGGTGGTGGGGATGACCTCAGTGGCGTCGGCGTCCACGAAGGGGTCGACGCCGGGGTAGTCGACGTTGGCGCGTCCAGCCAGTTCATGGAGGTTCGTGAGTTCGGCCACGATCGCCGACCTGCGCTGGAGCAGTGCGGCCACTTCACGTTCGAGCTGCTCCTTGCGCCAGGCGTACTGCTCCTCGAGACGTTCCTTCATCATGGCCGACTGGCGATGTGACGCGGCGATGGTCGCCTCTGCGTCCCGAGCCGCACCAACCTTGGCCTCTTCGGCGCGGGCGAGGGCCTCCGAGCGGATGCGCTGGGCGTCGGTCGCTTCCTGGGCGAGATTCGCTGCTGAGTCGGCATGATGCCGGGTGGCGTCGGCGAGCAGGGCTGCCGTCGACGCCTGGACCTCTGAATGGTGGGCCCTGGCTTCGGTGAGCAGACGTTCCGCCTCGGTGCGGGCGGCGAGCTTCACGTCAGCGGCCTCACGTTCGGCCGACTGGACGATGCGCGCGGCTTCAGCGCCGGCGGCCTCCACCGCCGCGCCGGCCGTGCGCTCCGCCTCGATGCGCACCGCGTCGGCATGGCGTTGGGCCGCCGCCAGGGCGGACGCCGCCTCGGCCTTCGCCCGATCCAGGGTCACGGTCACCTCGG
Organism: uncultured Propionibacteriaceae bacterium; assembly: GCA_937988865.1. GTDB lineage: Bacteria > Actinomycetota > Actinomycetes > Propionibacteriales > Propionibacteriaceae > CALKHV01. The sequence continues at coordinate 18,881 of CALKHV010000115.1, forward strand.
CGTCCAACTGTTCGCGGAGCTGCCGGAGATTCGCCAGACCCGCCACGCGAATGTCGTCCGCCTCGGTCTGTGCGTTGGAACGGAGATCGGCCGCGAATCGGCGTCCCTCCTCCTTGATGCGCTCAGCCTCGATCCCGGCCTGGGCGACGATGTCCTTGCCCTGTGCCTCGACGTTGCCGAGCATCGTCTTGATGTGGGCGCCGAGGTGGGCGAACTCGGTCGTCCCCACGTTCTCCTGGATCAGGCGCATCTCGCGGCGCTGGTGGCGGGCCAGCTGCTTGAGGGTGGACAGTTGCCGCTCCAGATCACGGACGTAGCTGTCGACGCGCGCCTTGTCGTATCCGAGAACGGCGCCCGGGAAGGTACCGGCGACGCTGGCAGCGTCGTCGAAGAGGTTGAGACCCGTCTCCTCGAAGGTGATGGACTCCTCGTCCGGGGTGGACTGACTCACGTTTGCTCCTCCTGTGCGGCGTGCTGGCCCCCAACAGTCGAGAGCGCGTGCCCACGACAGGCTACCAAGGCGTCCGGCGGGCAGCGGCCAGGCTCGTCGGCGCCCACGGAAACAAAGCGGGGGGAGCAGGCCGCATCGGCCATGCTCCCCCCGCTGATGACGTCAGGCTCAGTGGCCGGTACCCGGCTGGGTGAGCTCGAGGAGCACGCCGCCGGCGTCCTTCGGGTGCACGAAGTTGATGCGTGCGCCACCCGTTCCCGTCTTGGGCTCGGGGTAGAGGAGGCGGACGCCTCGCTCCCGCAGCGTGGCGCTGACGGCGTCGATGTCGGCGACGCGGTAGCACAGCTGCTGCATGCCCGGGCCACCGTTGCGGGTGAGCCACTTGGCGATGGTCGAATTCTCGTTGAGCGGGGCGAGCAGCTGGATCTGCGCGCTCTCGGGAAGCTGGGAACCGGTGCCCATCATGGCCTCGGCGACGCCCTGCTCCTCGTTGACCTCGCGGTGGAGGACGCGCCAGCCGAACACTTCGGTGTGGAACTTGATGGCCTCGTCGAGGTCCGCGACGGCGAGACCGACATGGTCGATGCAGATGAAGAGATCCGTGTTGTCCATGCGTCGATTTTCCCACATGGATCCCTGCCGGGAATCGTTGGGGCCAGATCAGCAGGCCCTGCGCTGGATAGGATCGCTCTCGTGGCACTGGACACCCTGGACAACGTGATTGTTGCTGCGCGCCAACACAACCCGCGCGCGATCGGCCGATTGATCTCGATGGTGGAGAACAATTCCACCGACCTCCGCGAGGCGATGAAGCTGATGGCACCCGAGACGGGACGCGCGCACATCGTCGGCATCACCGGCGCCCCCGGTGTCGGCAAGTCGACGTCCACGACCGCCCTGGTCACGGCGCTGCGAACTCGTGGCCAACGGGTGGGTGTGCTGGCGGTTGACCCGTCGTCCCCGTTCAGTGGTGGCGCGCTGCTGGGAGACCGCGTCCGGATGCAGAAGCACGCGACCGATGCGGGGGTCTACATCCGGTCCATGGCCTCGCGCGGCCACCTCGGTGGATTGGCTGCGGCCGCCACCCAGGCCCTCCGTGTCTTCGACATTGCGGGTTTCGACACCGTCCTCGTCGAGACGGTCGGCGTCGGGCAGAGCGAGGTCGAGATCGTCGGTGCAGCGGACACGACGTTGGTGCTTCTCGCCCCGGGTATGGGCGACGCCGTCCAGGCGGCCAAGGCGGGCATCCTCGAGATCGGCGATGTGTTCGTCGTCAACAAGGCAGATCACGATGGCGCTCAATCACTCGTGCGTGAACTGCGCAACATGATCGCCCTCGGGACGTACGCCCCGAGCGACTGGAAGCCTCCGATCGTGCGGACAGTCGCGTCCAACGAGGAGGGCGTCGACGACTTGATCGAGGCGATCGAGGCTCATCGGAAGCACGGGCAGGCGACCGAGGCGTGGCAGGCGCGCCGCCTCGAGCGGGCGAAGACCGAGGTCGAAGCGCTCGTGCTCGGCGACGTACGGCGGCGTTTCCGGGCCAAGGGTCAGACGGCCTTCGAGGAGGCCGCAGAAGCGGTCCGCGACGGCGAACTCGACCCCTACACCGCCGCCGACCGCATCCTCGCATCCCTGCGCTGACGTCCCGGTCGCTCCACTCGGGAGCGACCAGGATCGCAGGGCCCGTTTGACTCAGCCCAGGGCAGCGTTCACGACCTCGCGCGCCTGGGCCTGCACCTCGGCAAGGTGCTCGGCCGACTTCAGGCTCTCGGCGTAGATCTTGTACTTGTCCTCCGTGCCCGAAGGACGCGCCGCGAACCACGCGTTCTCGGTCACGACCTTGACGCCACCGATCGCGGCCCCGTTGCCGGGGGCCTCGGTGAGGATCGCCACCACTGGCTCGCCGGCCACCTCGGTCGCCGCGACATCGGCGGGGGACAACGCGCCCAGGCGGGCCTTCTGCTCGCGGTTGGCGTCGGAGTCGACGCGTGCGTAGTAGGACTTTCCGTACTTCGCCTCGAGCTCCGCGTAGTGCTGGCTGGGCGTCTTGCCGGTCACGGCCGTGATCTCGGACGCCAGGAGGTCGAGCAGCAGCCCGTCCTTGTCGGTGGTCCAGGTCGTGCCGTCAAGGGCGAGGAACGACGCTCCTGCCGACTCCTCGCCGCCGAAGCCGAGGTCGCCGGTGATCAGGCCGGGGACGAACCACTTGAAGCCGACAGGGACCTCGACGAGCCTGCGTCCGAGTTCTGCGGCGACCTTGTCGATCATCGAGCTCGACACGAGGGTCTTGCCGATCCCTGCGTCCACCGACCATCCCGGGCGATTCCGGTAGAGGTAGCCGATGGCCACGGCCAGGTAGGCGTTGGGGTTCATCAGCCCGGCGTCGGGGGTGACGATGCCGTGGCGGTCGGCGTCGGCGTCGTTGCCGGTGGACAGCTCGTAGGCGTCGCGATTGCGGATGAGTGACGCCATGGCGTTCGGGGAACTGCAGTCCATGCGGATCTTGCCGTCGGTGTCGAGCGTCATGAAGCGCCACGTCGGATCGACCGCAGGGTTGACCACGGTCATGTCCATGCCGAGGTTCTCGGCGATGTACTCCCAGTACTGCACGGACGCACCGCCCATCGGGTCGGCGCCGATCTTCAGGCCGGACGCGGCGATCGCGTCGATGTTGATCGCGTTGCGCAGGTCCTCGCAGTAGGCGGTCCGGTAGTCGTGACGCGTCACGTCGGCCGCGGCGCGCTCGTAGGGCGTCCGCTTGATGGCGTCCGGGACGCGCATGAGGTTGTTGGCCCGCGCGGCGATCCACTTCGTGGCGTCCGTGTCGGCCGGCCCGCCGTTCGGCGGGTTGTACTTGAACCCGCCGTCGCGCGGCGGGTTGTGGGAGGGCGTCACAACGATGCCGTCGGCGAGGTCGGTGCTGCGTCCGCGGTTGTGCACGATGACGGCACGTGACAGTGAGGGGGTCGGGGTGTACTCGTCCTCGCGCTCGGCCATGACGGCGACGCCGTTGGCGTGCAGCACCTCGATGGCGGTCTTCCAGGCGGGCAGGGACAGCGCGTGGGTGTCCTTGGCGATGTACAGCGGGCCAGTGGTGCCCTGCCCGGCCCGGTACTCCACGATCGCCTGGGTCGTGGCTGCGATGTGGAGGTCGTTGAACGCGGTGTCGAGGCTGGAGCCGCGGTGCCCGGACGTCCCGAAGACGACCTGCTGATCGATGTTGTCGGGGTCGGGGACGAGGTCGTAGTAGGCGCCGAGGACGGCGTCGACGTCGATGAGGTCGCTGGGTTCGGCCGTCTGGCCTGCGCGTGGATGTGCCATGACCACATCCTTGCAAGCGGGACGGGCGGTGGCGGGTGGTTGGAGAAGATGGCCCACGATCTGGGAAGATGGTCGCCATGACCGCGTCCCAGTTCAACCGTCCCGGTGCCGTCGACCTGTCGAGCCTGGCATCGGCCGCGCCGCCCGTTCACCCTGGTCCGAGTTCATCGGGTGCGCAGGGTGGGGCCTGGGTCGTTCAGCTCGACGAGGCGGGGTTCGATGCCGTCGTCCGCAGGTCGATGCAGCACCCCGTCATCATCGAGCTCTACTCGCCCCGCGCGCACGGCGCGCAGGAGCTGTCGGACGCCCTGATCCAGCTCACCAACGCGGCGCAGGGTCGGTGGCTCCTCGCCCGCGTCAACGTGGATGTGGAGCAACGGATCGCCCAGGCACTCTCGGTCCAGGCGGTCCCCACCGTCATCGCGGTGATCAGCGGGCAGCCCTTCCAGCTCTTCCAGGGCACCCGGACGAAGGACGAGGTGGCTGACCACCTCGACCAGGTCGTGCAGGCCGCTGTGGCCAACGGCGTTGTCGGGCGGGCCGAGCCCGTGAGCTCTGTCCCCGCTGCCACCGTCGCGGACCCGGAGGCCGAAGCGGTCCCTGATCCCCGATACGCTGCGGCCGACGCCGCCCTCGAGTCGGGCGACTTCGCCGGTGCGGTGGCCGAGTTCGACAAGCTCCTCGCAGTGAGCCCCGCGGACGTCGAGGCGAAACTCGGACGCGCGAACGCGAGTCTCCTCGCGCGCGTTGCCGTGGTCGACCCCGCCTCCCTGAGCGGACGCCTCGACGACGTCAACGACGTGGACGCGCAGCTCGACGCCGCCGACATCCAGCTCCTGAACGGTCAGATCGATCAGGCGTTCGCCCGGTTGGTCGACGTGGTCCGTGAGACATCCGGACCCGAGCGTGAACGCGTCCGCGTCCGCCTGCTGGAACTGTTCGACCTCGTCGGCAGTGCCGACCCGGCTGTGCTCAAGGCGCGTCGGGCGCTGTCCACCGCCCTGTTCTGACGGACGGGCGGGGCCTCAGTACAGGTGCCCGTCCTCCGTGAAGACGGCCCCGCCGCCCGCGAGGACGAGGGCGATGCGCCGCGCCGATGCCACAGAGACCTTCGAAGGGACCTCGGCGGGGTCGACCCAGTGGAAGGCCACCACCTCGTGGTCGGGCAGCTGCGGAGCGTCCGGATCGATGCGTCCACCGTCCCAGAGCATCTCGATCGCGTCACTCCAGCCGAGGTGGGGTGGCATCCAGTCGACCAGCACGGGCGCCCCGAGGTCGACGGACATGCCCGTCTCTTCCAGCACCTCACGCTCGGCCCCCACGCGCGGGGACTCGCCCGGTTCGACGATGCCACCCGGCAGCTCCCAGTCCTCCTTGTAGGACACCTCCTGCAGGAGGACGCGGCCGGCGTCGTCGGTGAAGACCACGTGGCCGATCACGCGCTTCATGGGGAGCGCAGAGTCCATCACGGCACTGAAGGCGTGGGCACCGTAGACCTGGTCGGTGGCCAGCCGTGCGTAGAGCAACACATCGACGAGCCGCCCGTCATCGGTGGTCACGCCCTCCCGGCGGCGCCCCTCCCGCCGGAAACCGGCGAGATGGAGCGCGCGGATGGCCATCCGGTCGAAGGCAGGGATGGCCACCTCGACCCGACGCAGGTCGTGGCCGAGGATCGAGTCGTCAGTGGCCAGGCTGACCGCCTTGGCCAGAGTCTCCGCGTCCGCGGCACCGGCCCACTCGAGCGTCCCGATGTCGGACTTGACCCTTACCTGGATCGTGAACTCGGATGCAGGATGGGTGGGGTCATTCGACACCGGGGTCCCCGGGGAGGGCCAACGTCTCTTCCAGTGAGTACCGCAGCCACACCGAGCCGAGCGGGGGCAGGCTGACAGTCGCTCGTGCCGGCCAGCCACCGTCTGCCACCTCGCGCGCGATGACCTGACCGAGGTTGCCGAATGCCCCGTCTCCGTCGTAGGTGGGGGAGTCGGTGTTGAGCACCTCGGTCCACACGCCTGCCTGGGGCAGCCCGATGCCGTAGGTGTGGTGAGGGGACGCCGAGAAGTTCGTCAAGCAGGCGATCATGCCGCCCTTGGAGTCCTTGCGGAGCCATGCGTACACGTTGCCACCGGCATCATCGGCGTTGATCCACTGGAAGCCTGCGGGATCGCTGTCGAGCTCCCAGAGGGCCGGGGTCTCGCGGTAGATCTCGTTCAGGTCCTTGAACAGGCGCTTCATGCCACCGTGGCCCCACATGTCGGAGACCCACCATTCGAGGCTCGCGGACTCGTTGAACTCGGCGCGCTGCGCGAACTCCTGGCCCATGAAGATGAGTTGCTTGCCCGGGAACGCCCACATGTAGGAGTAGAAGGCGCGGAGGGTGGCGAACTTGCGCCAGTCGTCCTGAGGGATCTTGCCGATCATCGACCCCTTGCCGTGCACGACCTCGTCGTGGCTGATGGGGAGCACGAAGTTCTCCGAGTAGGCGTACACCATGGCGAACGTCATCATGTGGTGGTGGTACTGGCGGTAGATGGGCTCCTGCTCCAGGTAGCGCAGCGAGTCGTTCATCCAGCCCATGTTCCACTTGAAGCCGAAGCCGAGTCCGCCTTCGTGAACCGGCTTGGTCACGCCGGCGAAGCTCGTCGACTCCTCGGCGATCATCAGGACGCCGGGGTGGCGCTCGTACAGGTGGCGGTTGACGTAGCGCAGGAAGTCGATGGCCTCGAGGTTCTCGCGTCCACCGAACTCGTTGGGCACCCACTGGCCCTCTTCGCGGCTGTAGTCGAGGTAGAGCATGGACGCCACGGCGTCGACGCGGAGGCCGTCGATGTGGAACTCGCGGATCCAGTACAGCGCGTTGGAGACGAGGAAGCTCTTCACCTCGTTGCGGCCGTAGTTGAAGATGTACGTGCCCCAGTCCATGTGCTCCCCCTTGCGGGGATCCTCGTGCTCGTAGAGGGCGGTGCCGTCGAACCGTCCGAGAGCCCACTCGTCCTTGGGGAAGTGGCCGGGCACCCAGTCGAGGATGACGCCGATGCCGGCCTGGTGGAGCTTGTCGACGAGGTGACGGAACTCGTCCGGACGCCCGAAGCGGCTCGTCGGGGCGAAGTACCCGGTCACCTGGTAGCCCCAGGACGGCTCGAACGGGTGCTCCGCGACAGGCATGAGTTCGACGTGTGTGTACCCCTGCCATTTGACGTACTCGACGAGTTCGTCAGCGAGCTCGAGGTAGGTCTTGCCGCGGCGCCACCCACCCAGGTGCACCTCGTAGGTGCTCATCGGCTCGGCGTGGGCGCGGGACTTCTCGCGCTTCGCGATCCAATCGTCATCGTCCCAGACGTAGGCCGACTCGTAGACGATGGACGCCGTCGACGGCGCAGACTCGCAGAAGCGTGCCATCGGGTCGGACTTCTCGCGCCACACTCCGTCGGGGCCAAGGATGCGGAACTTGTACAGTGCGCCCCCGTCGAGACCCTCGATGAAGCGTCCCCACACGCCCGATCCGGGGATGAGGGTCATGGCATCGCCGGTCCACCAGTTGAAGTCACCGATGACCTGGACGGCCTGGGCGTTGGGAGCCCAGACGGTGAACCGGACGCCGGACAGTTCACCGCGTTCATCGTCGTGCACGGTGACGACATGCGCACCGAGACGCTTCCAGACCTCCGTGTCGCCGCCCGTGTGGAATCCCTCGAGATCCCAACCGGTGATCCCTCCGGCGATGTCGTGAGCCATGTCAGTTCTCCGTATCTGCGTCCGTGGGGGCGCTCGTGGTGGTGGGTGAAGCGTTGTCGCCGACATAGCCGAGGATCGCCGTCATCGGGATCGGGAGCCAGTCGGGTCGATTGCGGATTTCGTACAGGACTTCATAGACGGCCTTGTCGGCCTCGTAGGCCGCCAGGACGTCCGCATCAGCGGGGCCCAGCCCCTGAGAGTACGCGGTCAGGAAGGCCGTGCGCAGGTCTGCGAGCCACGATTGGGCGACGGGTCCGGTCGGGTCGGCGTGTCCGGACGTCGCGTAGCTGAAGGATCGCAACATGCCCGCGACGTCCCGCCAGGCCGAATCGGGAGCGCGGCGCTCCTCGATCGGCTTCATGGGCTCACCCTCGAAGTCGATGATCTTCCAGCCCTGGGGAGTGTGCAGGGTCTGCCCGAGGTGGAAATCCCCGTGCACACGTTGGGTGGGGAGTGTTCGTCCACGGAGGGAATCGAACAGGGCGCGGAGCGCAGGTGCGGCGTCGGAGAGGATGGGAGCCTCGTCCAGCGCCGCGTCCAGGCGGCGTCCCATGGTTTCGGCCAGGTCGTCACCGGACGCGCTGGCCGCGGGAAAGCTGGCCGCCAGGGCGTGGTGGACATCAGCCAGGGCCGTGCCGAGCGCGGCTGCGTCATCGGTGAAGGTGCGTCCCGCCGCGCAGGCGTCGACCGCACGCTCCCAACCGTCGGCCGCGTCCGGCAGAAGTTCGACGAGCATCGCGAGGTCTGTACCGACCGATCCGGCGCTCGTCGGGATGGTTCCTTCGACCCATCCGAAGAGCGTGGCCACCGACGACACGCCCGCGCGTCCGAGGGCTTCGTGGAGCACGACGTCGACATTGCGTCCCGGTTCGAGCTTGCGAAACACCTTGAGGATCGCGCGGTCGCCGAACATGACGTTGGTGTTGGACTGCTGGCCCGTGAAGACGCGGGCCGGAAGCGTGGCGTCCAGGTTGCACGCTTCGGTGAGCGTCGGACGCCAGGATTCTGTGGCACGCTTCTCGAGCAGGGAAGAGAGCACGATCTGCATGGCCGCCGGGTCGCGGGTGGCATCGTGCCGATACCCGCCGAACCCGTGCTCGCTCACCCCGACGAGGGACCTGGGGTCCGGCTCCGGGCTGAAGGAGCTCAGCAACAGGTAGTGCTCGACGTCACCCTGGGGGTAGCTGATGGTGGCAATCTCGGGCGCGATGCCCAGCGTGGTCAGGCGCCCCTCGGACAGGCCGGGCTCGACGATCCAGTTCTGGAGGACCAGCGAACGCAACTCGCCGCCACGGCCCTTTCCACCGAACCAGCGGGCTCCGGAGAGGTGGCTCCAGACGGAATCGTTCATGCCGGCGTCCCGCGGACCAGGAGCCATCGATACTCGAAGGGCGCCAGGGTTGACCTCCACGGGCCGTCGATCGGGATGGCCTCGCCGGTCACGCCCGTGAAGAGGTCGAGGGGCGCCACCCCGGCGAACGCCGACAGGTCGAGCGCCACCTGCTGATCGACGTCGGTCAGGTTGTTGACGCACACGACCGACTGGTCGGCGTCCTCGCGCAGATACGACAGCACGGCCAGGTTGTCACCGCCCAGGTCGGTGAACGTTCCCTGCCCGAAGACGGGGAGCGTCCGCCTGATCGTGAGGGCGGTGCGCAACCAGTGGAGCATCGACTGGTCGTCGGCCTGTTGCGCGGCGACATTGACCTGGTCGGGGCCGTACTCACCCTCGAGCATCGGCAGGTAGAAGCTCGACGGGTCTGCGTCGGAGAATCCGGCGGGAGAGTCAGTCCACTGCATGGGCGTGCGGACGCCGTCCCGGTCGTTGAGCCAGATGTTGTCGCCCATGCCGATCTCGTCGCCGTAGTAGAGGACGGGGGAGCCCGGCAGACTGAGCAACTCGGCGTGGAGCAGCCGGATCCGGCGTGGGTCGTTGTCGACCAGCGGGGCCAGGCGCCGGCGGATGCCGATGTTGCACTTCATCCGCTCGTCGGGTGCGTATTCGGCCCACATGAAGTCACGCTCCGCGAGGCTGACCATCTCAAGGGTCAACTCGTCGTGGTTGCGGAGGAAGGTGCCCCACTGGCAGTTCGCCGGGATCTCGGGAGTGGCCGCGAGGATGTCGGAGATGCAGGTGCGGTCACGCTGCTTGAGCGCCATGTAGAGGCGGGGCATGACCGGGAAATGGAAAGCCATCTGGCATTCGTCGCCCTCATCGCCGAAGTACTCCACCACGTCGGCGGGCCACTGATTGGCCTCACACAACAGGATGCGGCCGGGGTACTCCTCGTCGACCATCCGGCGAACGGCCTTCAGTGCATCGTGCGTCCCGGGGAGGTTCTCGCAATTCGTGCCCTCGCGCTCGATGAGATAGGGCACGGCATCGAGACGGAAGCCGTCGATTCCGAAATCCATCCAGAAGCGGATGGCGTCCAGCATTTCTTCCAGCACCCGGGGGTTGTCGAAGTTCAGGTCGGGTTGGTGGGAGAAGAAGCGGTGCCAGAAATACTGGCCCCTGACCTCGTCGAAAGTCCAGTTGGACGGCTCGGTGTCGACGAAGATGATCCGTGCGTCCGAATACGACTCGGCTGTGTCGCTCCACACGTAGTAGTCGCCATAGGGACCGTCGGGATCGCTCCGTGACGCCTGGAACCACGGGTGGGCGTCCGACGTGTGGTTCATGACGAAGTCGATGATGATCCGCATGCCACGGGCGTGGAGGCCGTCGACGAAGGACTTGAAGTCATCGAGTGAACCGAGCTCGGGCAGGGTGTTGCGGTAGTCGGCCACGTCGTAACCGCCGTCCCTCAACGGCGAGCCGAAAAAGGGGGGGAGCCACACGCAGTCGACCCCGAGCCACTGCAGGTAGTCGACCTTGGACGCCAGCCCGGCGAAGTCACCGATCCCGTCGGAGTCGGTGTCACGGAAGCTGCGGACCATGACCTCGTAGAAGACGGTCTTCTTGAACCACTCGGGGTCGCCCTCGAGTGCGGACTCGGTGGTCATGGACGCCTACTTCAGGACTGTCAGGACGTGGGCCGGGGCGCCGGGGTGCAGCCGCGCGAAGTTCCGCGCTCCCCAGGTGAACACACTGCCGGTGAGTTCGTCGCGCACCTTGATGACGTCGTGCGTCCCGAGGCCGAGAGCCGTCAGGTCGAGGTAGATGTCGGTCTCGACGGCCTGCTCGGGATTGAGGCTGCAGATGACGATGACCCGGTCGTCGCCGTCCATCTTCGAGAACACCGTGACCTGTTCGTGCGGGGCGTGGTGGAAGGTGATGTTTCGCAACTGCTGCAGGGCCGGGTGCGCATCGCGCAACTCGTTGAGGCGTCCGATGAGGATGCCCAGGTTGGGTTCGGCGCCGAAGTTGCGGGGGCGGAACTCGTACTTCTCGGAGTTCAGGTACTCCTCGCCCCCGTACTTGAAGACTGCACCCTCACAGATCTCGAAGCCCGAGTAGACGCCCCACGACGGCGACAGCGTGGCTGCAAGGATGGCGCGGATGGCGAAGGCTGTCGGGTTGCCCGACTGGAGGAACGTCGGGTTGATGTCGGGAGTGTTGACGAAGAAGTTCGGACGGTAGAACGGTGCCGTCTGGGTCGCGAGCTCGGTCATGTACTGCTCGAGCTCCCACTTCTCGTTGCGCCACGTGAAGTAGGTGTACGACTGCTGGAAGCCGACCTTTCCGAGGGCGTGCATCATTTCGGGTCGCGTGAACGCCTCGGCGAGGAAGATCACCTCGGGATTGGTCTGGCGGACCTGGTCGATGATCCAGCCCCAGAACTCGACGGGCTTGGTGTGGGGATTGTCGACCCGGAAGATCGTGACGCCATGGCTGATCCAGAGCTTCAGGAGCCGCAGGCACTCGGCGTAAATGCCTTCGCGGTCATTGTCGAAGTTGATCGGATAGATGTCCTGGTACTTCTTCGGTGGATTCTCCGCGTATGCGATGGTGCCGTCGACGCGCGTGGTGAACCATTCGGGGTGCTCGGTCACCCACGGGTGGTCGGGGGACGCCTGCAGCGCGAAGTCGAGTGCGATCTCCATACCCAGTTCCTTCGCGTGTGCGACGAACCGGTCGAAGGAGTCGAAGTCACCCAGATCGGGATGGATGGCGTCGTGGCCACCGTCGATGTTGCCGATGGCCCACGGCGACCCGGGATCGTTGGCGTCCGGGGTCAGGGAGTTGTTGCGCCCCTTGCGGAAGGCTGTGCCGATCGGGTGGATGGGGGGAAGGTAGACCACGGTGAAGCCCATCGCGGCGGCCGCATCGAGACGTTCCCACGAGCTGTCGAAATTGCCCGAGTGCCAGCACTGCTGGTCCTCGTCCCACCAGGCGCCTTGCGAGCGGGGGAAGAACTCGTACCAGCTCGAGAAGAGGGCCAGTTGGCGCTCGACCCGGATCGGGTACTCGCGGGTGGGCGTGACGAGGTCGCGCGGACGGTAGAGCTTCATGGCCCTGTCGATGGCGGTGGTGTTCACGGCCTCGAGGAGTTCGTCCGCGGGTCGATCGGGCAGCAGGACCGACCCGACGCTGCGGAGCACTGCGGCGCTTGAACTGTCGCCCGCAGCCAGGGCGAGTTCTGCCGAGCGCCCGAAGAGGTGATTGCCCTCCATGCAGACGAGTTCCAGGTCGACGCCCAGCGGGAGCTTGGCCTCGGCGTGGTGGTGCCACGTGGCCCAGGCGTCCGACCAGCCCTCGATGCGGAAGGTCCAGTCGCCTTCGGCATCCGGGCGCACCTGCGCCTCCCAGATGTCGAGACCGAGCGGCTCGACCTGGGCCATGTCGACACGCGTCTCGCGTCCGGAGGGGTCGGTGAGCACCACGGACGCACCGACGGCGTCGTGGCCCTCCCTGAAGACATTGGCTCGGATGGGGAAGGCCTCGTTCACGACGGCCTTCACGGGGTAGGCACCGTGCTCGATGACGGGCTCGACCTTGGCGACGGGAATGCGTCCGAACCCTCCGTCGCGGAGGGTGGGAGCGATGCTGGTGACGGGGTCGTGCTTCTGGCTGCTCACGTCACAAACCCTAGTAGCAGGGAGCCGCTCGTGGGTCTGGCTCACGACACCTCGCCCCGTCGAGTCGGGATCAGCGTCTGTGGTCGTTTTCTGGTGACGTTTCAGATTCGGCTAGTCTCGTCGCGTGCCCAACTCAGTGAGCTCTTTGAACGCTGTCCCCGCGCCCGATGACGAGGCCCCCCTGACGGGTCGACGGACCGGTCCGCACTTCGAAGCCGTGCACCCTCTGGCACGTACCAGGGTGAGCACGCCGCCCAACACGGTTGATGGATTCGTGAAGGAGTTCCTCCACGAGTTGAACAGCAATCAGGGTGTGTCGCTCTCGAACTCGACGGTCAACGACCAGTACCTCGCACTGGCGAGGACCGTCAGGAACTACCTGATGGCCCGCTGGATCGAGACGGCCCGCCAGCAGATCGAGGAGCCCGTGAAGAAGGTGGCCTACCTCTCGGCCGAATACCTCCTCGGACGCCAGCTCGGCAACAATCTTCTCGCCACCGGGCTCATCGACATCGCTGAGGACGCGCTCAAGCAGTGCGGCCTCGACTTCGCGCTCCTGCGCGCGCAAGAGGTCGAACCCGGACTGGGCAACGGTGGCCTCGGACGCCTGGCCGCCTGCTTCATCGACTCGCTGGCGACCATGAACGTCCCCTGCATCGGTTACGGCATCCGCTACGAGTACGGCATCTTCCGGCAGACCTTCGTCGATGGTCGCCAGGTCGAGCAGCCCGACACGTGGCTGGCCCTCGGGTCTCCGTGGGAGTTCCCACACCCCGAGCATGCGGTCCAGGTGAACTTCGCCGGACGCACGGAGACTGTCACCGACGCAGACGGGACGGAGCGCGTCGTCTGGCACCCCGACTGGAACGTGCTCGGGACCCCCTACAACTACATGGTTCCCGGTTACCGGAACGGACGCGTGAACACGCTGCGCCTGTGGGGAGCCCAGGCGACCAAGGCCTTCGACCTCGAAATCTTCAACGCCGGCGACTATGCGCAGGCCGTTCGAGCCCAGACCTTCGCCGAGAACATCTCGAAGGTTCTCTACCCGGAAGACTCCACCCCGCAGGGCAAGGAGTTGCGCCTGCAGCAGCAGTACTTCTTCGTGGCGTGCTCCCTGCACGACGTGATCGAGCGCGCGCTGGCCGAGAAGGGCTTCGAGATCCACCAGTTGCCCGAGCGGGTCATCTTCCAGATGAACGACACGCACCCGGTCATCGCTGTGCCTGAACTGATGCGCATCCTGGTTGACGAGAAGGGGTTGGAGTGGGACGACGCCTGGGCGATCACGAAGGAATGCTTTGCCTACACCTGCCACACCTTGATGCCCGAGGCGCTGGAGGAGTGGTCGATCGACCTGCTCGGACGCCTGCTGCCCCGTCACATGGAGATCATCTTCCGGATCAACAAGGAGTTCCTCGCCGAGGTCGACGAGGCATTCCCCGGTGATGTCGCCCGTCAGGGACGCATGTCGATCATCGGCGAACAGCCGCGACGGTCCGTGCGGATGGCGCATCTCGCCACCGTGGCCGGACGCAAGGTGAACGGCGTGGCCGCCCTGCAGTCGGAATTGCTGCGGAAGAACGTGTTGCCCGACTTCGCGGCCCTGTGGCCCGACAAATTCACCAATGTGACCAACGGCGTGACGCCGCGGCGGTTCATCCGGTTGGCGAATCGCTCACTCTCGGACGTCATCACCGATGCCCTGGGCGACGCGTGGATCACCGACCTCGACCGGTTGCAGGAACTGGAGCCCTACGCGGAGGACGCCGAATTCCGCGCGCAGTTCCGCGCGGCCAAGAGCTTCAACAAGCGGCGGCTCGCCGACGCGCTCGTCACGCGGGACGGCATCGTCCTGCCTGACGGCAACATGCTCGACGTCATGGTCAAGCGACTGCACGAGTACAAGCGCCAGTCGCTCAAGATGCTCCACGTCGTCACCCTGTACGACCAGGTGCTCTCGGGCCAGCTCAAGGTCGAGGACCTCGCGCCCCGCACGGTCGTCTTCGGCGCGAAGGCCGCTCCGGGCTACTGGATGGCCAAGCAGACGATCCACCTCATCAATTCGGTGGCGCGTGTGGTGAACGCCGACACCCGGCTCCAGGGACGACTGGTGGTGGCCTTCCCGGCCAACTACAACGTCACCCTCGCCGAGAAGCTCATCCCCGCGGCCGACCTGTCCGAGCAGATCTCACTGGCCGGCATGGAGGCGTCGGGCACGGGAAACATGAAGTTCGCCCTGAACGGTGCGCTCACCATCGGAACCGATGACGGCGCCAACATCGAGATCCGCGAGCACGTCGGCGATGAGCACTTCTTCCTCTTCGGAATGTCGGAGCCCGAGGTGTCGGAGCTGGGAGTTGCCGGCTACAACCCCCGTGCCATGGTCGAGTCCGATGCACGCCTGCGCGGTGCGTTGAACCTGATCTCGTCCGGCATCTTCAGCAATGGAGATCGCGGGATGTTCGCGCCTGTCGTCGAGAACCTCATGCACCAGGACCGGTTCATGGCGCTCGCCGACTATGCGTCCTACCTGGACGCGCAGGCGAGGGTCGAGGCCTACTACGCCAAGCCGGAGGAGTGGACGCGTTCCGCGATCCTCAACGTGGCGCGCAGCGGCTACTTCTCGTCCGACCGTTCGATGCGTGACTACATGAAGGGCATCTGGAACATCCAGCCCGTCATGCGCTGAAACAGTCACTGAACAACGACAACGCCGCCGCACCTGGGTGCGGCGGCGTTGTCGTGAGTCGGGCCAGGTCGGCGTCAGACGATGTCTTCGTCAGGAGCCGTGGGCTGGGATGCCGGGTCGGGTCCGGCGTCACCGGGTGCCACGGTCGCCTTCATCACGACGACTGCGCGCGCGGGAAGGGTGAACTCCTGGCCCGGGAACATCAACTCGGGAGGGACCTCACCGGGCGCGCTGGTGACCACGACCTGGTAGGCCGATCCCCACGGTTCCCACGGGCATCGGATCAGGATCGGGTCGACGCCGGCGTTGAACCACGACAGGAACGCGTCCGTGGCGTCCGAGACATACATACCGAGGTGGCGGCGATTGTGATCGTGCCACGCTTCTTCGCCCATCTCGCCGTGCCAACCGTCCATCCAGGCGAGGTCCACGCGTCCGAGGCCGTAGCCCCGTGAGTCGACGATCTCGGTGTGACTGCGGAAGCGGTCGGGATGCAGCACCGGGTGCTTGGCGCGGAGGCGGAGCAACTCGGCGGTCATCTCGGTGACATCGCCCCAGATCTGCGCCGGATCCCAGGACTGCCAAGAAATCTCGGAGTCCTGGCAGTAGGCGTTGTTGTTGCCGCCCTGGGTGCGTCCCAGCTCGTCGCCGGCCGTGATCATCGGCACGCCGCTCGACAGGGCGAGCGTTGCGAGCATGTTCTTGACCTGTCGGTGGCGCAGGGCATTGATGTCGTGGTTGTCGACCTCGCCCTCCCAGCCGCAGTTCCAGGAACGGTTGTCGTCCGAGCCGTCGCGGTTGCCCTCACCGTTGGCTTCGTTGTGTTTCATGTCATAGGTGACGAGGTCGCGCATCGTGAAGCCGTCATGGGCGGTGATGAAGTTCACGGACGCCGTCAGCGGACGCAATTCGTGGTCGAACAGGTCTGGCGAACCTGACAAGCGCGTGGCGAGTTCCTGGACTCCGCCGATGGCGCCGCGCCAGTAGTCGCGGAAGAAGTTTCGGTAGCGGTCGTTCCACTCGCTCCACCGGGGTCCCCAGGCTCCGACTTGGTATCCATGAGGCCCGAGGTCCCATGGTTCGGCGATCATCTTGACCTGGCTCAGCACAGGGTCGTTGGCGATCGCACGTTTGAACTCGTGGAACTGGTCGACCTCCTGGTGCTCGCCCCGGATCAACGTGGACGCGAGGTCGAATCGGAATCCGTCCACGCCCATGTCGATGACCCAGTACCGCAGTGAGTCGAGCACCATGCCCAGTACACCGGGCTGCGAGGTGTCGAGCGAGTTGCCGCACCCGGTCACGTCGTAGTCGTTGCGCAGGTCGTTGGTCAACCGGTAGTAGCCGGCGTGGTCGATGCCACGGAACGACAGGGTCGGGCCTGTGTGCCCCCCCTCACCGGTGTGGTTGTACACCACGTCGAGAAGCACTTCGATGTCGTTCCGGTGAAGCTCGGTGACCATGTCCTTGAACTCGCGCACCTGCTGGCCCAGCGTCCCGGTGGACGCGTAGAACGCGTGGGGGGCGAAGAAACCGAGGGTGTTGTAGCCCCAGTAGTTCGACATTCCGCGACCGGCGACGAAGGGCTCGGAGACGAAGTGATGGATCGGGAGCAACTCGATCGTGTTGATGCCCACGCGCTTGAGGTGGGCGATGACGTCCTTGTGGGCCAGACCGCCGTAGGTGCCACGCAGGTGCTCGGGAACGGTGGGATGTTGCTTCGTGTAGCCCTTGACGTGCGTCTCGTAGACGACGCACTCCGACAGCGGGCGTCGACGGGCGATGGGCGCGGGTGGCGGTGAGTCGGCCACGACAACACTCAACGGCACGGACGCGAACGAGTCACGCGGGTCACGTTCGAAGTTCGATTCGGGGATGTGGTCGAGGATCGGGCCGAAGTAGTCGACCCCTTCGGTGATCGCACGCGCATAGGGGTCGAGCAGCAGCTTGGCGGGGTTGAACCGCTTGCCCGCACTGGGATCCCAGTCACCGTGCACGCGGAAGCCGTACCGTTGTCCGGCCGCGATGCCTGGAACGTGCACCGACCACACACCGTCGTCAGCACGGCTCATGTCGACGTTGCGCTGGGAGCGGTCCTCCGCGACGAGGGCAAGTTCCACGCGGTCTGCCCGGGGCGCCCACAGGGCAAAGTGGCACCCCTCATCCATCAGTCGTGCCCCGAGAATGGATGAGTCGGTGGGCGAGGGAACGTCAAGCTTCACGTAGGACCGTTTCGTCAGGCATCAGGGCACACTTCGGGAGGTACGGCGCGGCACGGCTGGCGAAGGAGCCAATCGTGGTGGTGGACTCGAAACACGGTCCGGTCACACTCACCCGTCGACTCACCCGCCCGCGGACGCGCGTGAGACCTGCCAAATAGCCATGGTACGCAAATACCTACACTTGCGTCCATGTGGTCAAATGAGCGGTCCAGTGCGAGTCGCGCCCACCTCGACCACGCAGCCCATTCTCCGCTGAGGCCAGTCGCGCGCGAGGCGCTCCTGGCCGGCCTTGACGCCGTCGGTAACCCCTCCGGACTCCACGCGTCGGCGCGGGCGGCGAGGAGCATCCTGGAGGACGCACGGGAGTCGCTCGCGGCTGACCTCGGGGCGCATCCGACCGAGGTGGTGCTCACGTCCGGGGGAAGCGAAGCTGACACGCTGGCTGTGCTGGGGGCGGTCAGAGCGCGTCCCGGACGACGTCACGCCGTGGTGTCGGCTGTCGAGCACCCCGCCGTGGCCGGGGTCGTCGGTCGGGAGCCTCTCACACGGGTGGCGCCGGTGGACGCCGACGGTCGCGTCCTGCTCGACGAACTCGCACGACTCGTGGACGTGGACACCTCCGTCGTGAGCGTGATGACGGTGAACAACGAGACGGGCACCGTGGAACCTGTCGAGGACGTGGTCGAGATTGCTCACGCGTCCGGGGCCTGGGCCCACTCCGACGCCGTGCAGGCCCTCGGACGCCTGCCGCTCGACTTCGGCGCGTCCGGCCTCGACCTGATGACCGTCTCGGCGCACAAGGTGGGTGGCCCGGTGGGTGTCGGGGCCCTCGTGGTGAGGCGGGCACTCGGATTGGTGCCGGTCGGGCTGGGCGGGGGGCAGGAATCGGGACTGCGCTCGGGGACCCAGCTCGTCGCACTGGCGTCGGCCTTCGCCGCCGCCAGTCGAGCCGCGGTGGACGCACGAACGGCCGAGGACAACAGGCTCCGCATCCTGACCCGCCGCATCGAGTCGTGCGTCGCCTTGATCCCGGGGTCGCGGGTGAACGGGGGACAGGTTCGGTCGGCGTCCATCGTGAACGTCACCTTCGACGGCATCAGGGCTGACGACGTGCTGCTCCTGCTCGACCGGGCGGGTGTCGACTGCTCGACGGGGTCGGCGTGCCGGGCCGGTGTCCACCAGCCCAGTGACGTGCTGCTCGCCATGGGACGCACGTCCGCCGAGGCGTCGGCGTCCCTGCGGTTCTCGCTCGGCTGGTCGACGACGGCGGGCGAGATCGACCGACTGGTCCTGGTGCTCGGGGACGCGGTGGCAGGGGCACGACGGGCCAGCGGGTAGGCTTCCGGTTCGACATCGGACGGGAGGAGTGGGCTGATGCGCGTGCTCGCCTCGATGAGCGGTGGAGTCGATTCTGCCGTGGCCGCTGCCCGCATGGTCGCGGCCGGACATGACGTCACGGGCGTCCATCTGGCGTTGTCGAAGAATCCGCAGTCGTTCCGCAGCGGCGCGCGCGGGTGCTGTTCGCTGGAGGACTCCCACGATGCCCGCCGCGCTGCCGACCGGCTCGGGATCCCCTTCTACGTCTGGGACCTCTCGGACCGGTTCGCCGCCGACGTCGTGGACGACTTCCTCGCTGAGTACGCCGCGGGACGCACGCCCAATCCGTGCCTGCGCTGCAACGAGAAGATCAAGTTCGCCGCGGTCCTCGAACGAGGGCTTGCGCTCGGCTTCGACGCGGTCGCGACCGGGCACTACGCCCGGCTCGTGGAGGTCGACGGACAGGTCGAGATGCACCGGGCCGTCGATGGGGGCAAGGACCAGTCCTACGTCCTGGGCGTCCTTGACCAGGGCCAACTGGCCCACTCGTTGTTCCCCCTGGGCGACTCGCTGAAGTCCGAGGTGCGGGCCGAGGCGTCCGCACTGGGTCTCGGCGTTGCGAAGAAGCCCGACTCCCACGACATCTGCTTCATTCCCGATGGTGACACCGCGGGGTACCTGCAGCGGCACCTCGGACGCGTCCCCGGGCGGGTCGTCGACGAATCGGGCGCAGACCTCGGCGGGCATGAGGGTTTCCACCAGTTCACCGTCGGCCAGCGCAAGGGGCTCCATCTCGGGGTGCCTGCGCCGGACGGTCGTCCGAGGTACGTGTTGTCGATCGAGCCGCTGCGCAACACCGTGGTGGTGGGCCCGGAGGCGTCGCTCG
The DNA here is from genome assembly GCA_937988865.1 of uncultured Propionibacteriaceae bacterium. GTDB lineage: Bacteria > Actinomycetota > Actinomycetes > Propionibacteriales > Propionibacteriaceae > CALKHV01. Next base: position 38,530 of record CALKHV010000115.1, read on the forward strand.
ATGTGCGGTCGTTGACCGGCATCCGTCCCACGTGGACGCAGGGGGAGGTTCGCGGGCCCTGGCGCGGCTTCGCGCAGGTGCGTGCGCACGGCACCCCCATGCCGGCCACCTTCACCCTCACCGACGAAGGCCTCGGTGTAGACCTCGACGAACCCTGCCGGGGTATCGCCCCGGGCCAGGCCGTGGTGGCCTACGACGGCGACCGCGTGGTCGGCAGCGCCACGATCGCCCGGACGCACGGCTGATGCGGGCGACGGCGCTGGGGTCATTCCCGGGGACCGACATGCGGGCCACCCTGCGCTGGGTGCTGGGTGAGCTTCCCGACCTGGCGCCGGTGCCGGAGCTCCCCGCTCGAGGCCCCGGCGCGCAGATGATCGGACGCGCGACACCCCTGCTGGAGGGCCTGGCCTGCGATCTGCAGCCCGGTGGGTGGCGTCTGACCGACGCGTCCGGGGTGGATCACCGACGGGCCCGCAGCCTGTTGCGGCAGGATCTCGACGACCTGGAGGAGCTGGCCCAGGGCTGGTCGGGGACGCTCAAGGTGTCGGTGGCAGGGCCGTTGACGCTCGCGGCGCAGCTGGAGCGTCCGAGGGGCGACAAGGCGTTGGCCGATCACGGCGCACGGGCCGAGATCGCGGCGTCGCTCGCCGAGGGCGTGGGCAGTCTGCTGGCCGACCTGCGCCGTCGCCTTCCCGACGTCACCTGGATGGTCCAACTCGACGAGCCGATGCTTCCGGCGGTGATGGCGGGGGCGGTGCCGACGGCGTCCGGCTTCTCGAGGCATCGGGCGGTCCACGCCCCCGAGGTTGCGGCGGCGATGGATGCCCTGGCGATCTCGGTCGGTGACGCACCGGTCGTGGTGCACTGCTGCGCGTCCGGGCTGGACCTGGCGCTGCTTGGTCGGACGCGCATCGCGGGCGTCTCGCTGCCGTCGTCGCTCCTGGGTAGTCGTGACCTTGACGCTCTCGGCCCATGGCTCGAGGACGGACGACAACTCCTGCTCGGCGTCCACCCGACCTGGCCCGTGGACACCCCGCGATCGGTCGATGACGTGGTGGGCACCGCGTTGGGAGTCCTGCGTCCGCTCGACCTCGACCCGGAACTCGTTCGCGGCGCAGTGACCCTCACGCCCGACTGTGGGCTCGCCGGATGGACGCACCAGCCCGCCGTGACGTGCGTCCGCACGCTGGTGCGGGCGTCCGACCTGGTGGCCGAACACCTCGGACGCTGACGCGCGGACCATTCGGCCTGGTCTGCCGTTCAGTGGGCCCGGCTACAGTGGGCGCGTGCGAGTGCTCTCAGATCTGAACCTCAACGGCCGGACGCCGCCACGCGTCCAGCCCAAGGTCGGTGAATGGGGGCCTCACAGGGTACCCACGACGGCAGCCAAGAAGCGCATGCGCATCTGGGTCACGTGCGCCTTCATCGCGGCGCTGGCGGCGCTGGTGGGCCTCGGATGGTACTTCTACCGGATCCTCAACGGCCTGGCCTGAGGTCCCCGGACTCAAGCCGTGCGTTCGGTGAACGCCGAGAGGTGCTGCAGTCGGCTCATCTCGGAATCCAGGAATTCCGGCCCGCCCAGGCGTCCGAGGACGATGCACCGGTCGGCGCCGATGGGTGACAGCGCGATCGCCGTCTGGCCCCAGTTCTCGATCCAGCCGTCCGGCAGTTCGAAGCGACGCGTTCCTTCCAGCGGTGCGAGCTGCTCGATGGCGCGGCGGTCGAGGTCCGGAGCCATCTCGCTCGTGTGGATGACCGTCCCCGACCTGGTGTCGAGCAGGCCCGCCCACTGGCAGTAGAAGACGGTGGGGGCCGACTGTGTCAGGATCTCGGCGGCGCGTCCCGGATCGGCGGTCATCTTCTCGAGTGCCTCGATGTCGCTCTCAAGGCCCCAGCCCTCGGGGTGGCGAGACAGCCAGAGCACCTTGACCCCTGGAACGAGGTTGACCACGCTGACGAGGTTGTCGGGCATCGCGCCGGGCGGCAGCGTCAACATGAAGTGGTCGATCGCGAAACCCACGCCCTTCTCGACGATCTCGATGGCCGCGATGTCGGCACCCGCGGTACCCATCGCGGACGCCACGGCACCGAGTGAACCGGGGCGGTCGGGGAGGAGGATCCGGAGCAGCAACATGCGTCCAGTGTCCCCGACGCGAGAGCTGTTCCCCGAATCGCCCGTGTTACAGGCCGGTTCCAATCGCGTCGCCGCAATCACCCACCGGACGCGGGCAGGACAGGGGGTCAGGGCCGCTACCCCTAGGATTGGCGGGTAATCCACCCGAGGAGGGAACGTGGCACTCACGACGTCCGAGGTCGCACGGCTCGCCCAGTTGGCGCGCATCGACCTCTCGCCCGCAGAGTTGGCGCACCTCGCGCCACAGCTTGACGTGATCCTCGAGTCGGTCGCCAGCGTGGCGTCCATCGCGACGGCAGACATCCCTCCCACGTCGCATGCCCTACCCCTGACGAACGTCTTCCGTGACGACGTCTCGGGTCCGTCGTTCCCGGCAGCCGCCATGCTCGCGGGCGCTCCGGCGTCCGAGGATGACCGCTTCCGGGTCCCGAGGATCCTGGGGGAGGAAGCCTGATGGCGTCCGGGATCCTGCAGTCGTCAGCTGCCGACCTCGCCTCACTCATCGCCTCGGGTGACCTGTCGAGCGTCGAGGTGACGCAGGCGCACCTCGACCAGATCGCGGCCGTGGACGGGGACGTCCACGCCTTCCTCGCCGTCGACACCGATCGTGCGCTCGCGGCCGCGGCCCGGGTGGACGCGAAGCGTGCGTCCGGTGAGACGCTCAGCCCCCTGGCGGGCGTCCCCATCGCGGTCAAGGACCTGTTCTGCTACGAAGGCCTGCCCACCACGGCAGGGTCACACATCCTCGAGGGGTGGGTGCCGCCGTACAACTCGACCGTCGTCAACCGGCTCCTCGCCAACGACCTGGTCATCCTCGGAAAGACCAACCTCGACGAGTTCGCCATGGGGTCGTCGACGGAGACGTCCTACTGGGGCCCCACGCACAATCCCTGGGATCTGACCCGCATCCCCGGCGGTTCCGGGGGCGGCTCGTCGGCGTCCCTGGCGGCCTTCGAGGCCCCGCTGGCCGTGGGAACCGACACGGGTGGGTCGATCCGGCAACCCGCGTCGGTCACCGGGACCGTGGGCGTCAAACCCACCTACGGCGGGACGTCCCGCTACGGGGTCATCGCGATGGCGTCCAGCCTCGACCAGCCTGGTCCGTGTGCACGATCGGTCCTGGACGCAGCCCTCCTCCATCAGGTGATGGGGGGATACGACCCGATGGACTCCACGTCGATCCACGCACCCCTTCCCGACGTCGTCGGCGCGGCACGGTCGGGGGACGTCGCGGGAATGCGCATCGGCGTGGTCAAGGAACTCGGCGGCGAAGGATATGCCCCGGGTGTCGAGCAGCGGTTCGGCGAGGCCGTGGAACTGCTCACCTCGCTGGGCGCGGAGGTCGTCGAGGTCAGCTGCCCCCACTTCGTCCACGCGTTGGCGACCTATTACCTGATCATGCCCGCCGAGGTGAGTTCGAACCTGGCCCGCTACGACGCGATGCGCTACGGCCTGCGGGTCGGCGACGACGGCGAGCGGTCGACCGAGGAAGTCATGAACCTCACCCGCGGTGCCGGCTTCGGTGAAGAGGTGAAACGCCGCATCATCCTGGGGACCTACGCCTTGTCGAGCGGCTATTACGACGCCTATTACGGCTCGGCGCAGAAGGTGCGGACGCTGATCTCACGCGACTTCCAGGCTGCCTTCGAGCAGTGCGACGTCCTCGTCTCGCCCTCGACCCCCACGACGGCGTTCCGTCTGGGCGAGCGCGTGGATGACCCGTTGGCCATGTACAAGGCCGACCTGTGCACGATCCCGTCCAACCTCGCCGGGAATGCGTCCGGGAGTTTCCCGTGCGGGCTCGCACCCGAGGACGGCCTTCCCGTGGGCTTCCAGGTGATGGCGCCGCCGATGGCCGACGACCGCGTCTACCGGGTGGGCGCTGCGCTGGAGCGGGCGCTCGAGTCGCGGTGGGGTGGGCCGATGCTGGCGCAGGCGCCCCGATTGGCGAACTCGCTGGTGGTGTCGGCATGACGGACAACTGGGGGGACGTGTTGATGGACTACGACGAGGTGATGGACCGTTTCGATCCCGTCATCGGGCTCGAGGTGCACGTCGAGCTGAACACGGCGTCCAAGATGTGGTGCGCCTGTTCGACCGAATTCGGCGCCCCGCCCAATTCGCAGACCTGCCCGGTCTGCCTCGGACTGCCCGGTTCGCTGCCCGTGGTGAACGGGCTGGCGGTCGAATCCGCCATTCGCATCGGGCTGGCCCTCAACTGCCAGGTCGCCGAATGGTGCCGGTTCGCGCGGAAGAACTACTTCTACCCCGACATGCCCAAGGACTACCAGGTCAGCCAGTACGACGAGCCGATCTGCTTCGACGGACACGTCGACATCGAGGTCGAGGGCGAGGTCTTCCGCGTCGAGATCGAGCGTGTCCACATGGAGGAGGACGCCGGCAAGTTGCTGCACGTGGGCGGCTCGACCGGCAGGATCCACGGCGCCGACTACTCCCTGCTCGACTACAACCGGGCGGGCGTCCCCCTCATGGAGGTCGTGACCAAGCCCATCCGGGGCACCGGGGCCAAGGCACCCCAGGTCGGACGCGCGTACATGCAGTTCCTGCGCGACACCGTGCGCGCCCTGGGCGTCTCGCACGCCCGGATGGAGCAGGGCAACCTGCGCTGCGACGCCAACATCTCGCTCATGCCGAAGGGCACCGACGAACTGGGGACGCGCACCGAGACGAAGAACGTCAACTCCCTGAAGTCGGTCGAAGGTGCCCTGCGTTTCGAGATGTGTCGCCAGGGCGAGATCCTGGCGTCCGGTGGGCGGATCAAGCAGGAAACGCGGATGTGGCACGAGACCGGCGGCTATACCACCCCGGGACGTTCGAAGGAGCAGGCCGAGGACTACCGCTACTTCCCCGAACCCGACCTCGTGCCCATCGCCCCCTCGCGGGAGTGGGTCGAGGAGTTGCGGGCGACGCTGCCCGAACCGCCGGCGCAACGCCTGAAGCGGTTGCAGACCGCGTGGGGGTTCTCTGACCGGGAGCTGGGCGATGTCCGCGCGATCGGTGCCCTCGACCTCGTGGACGCCACCGTCGCGGCCGGGTGCGCTCCGGCGGCGGCTCGCAAGTGGTGGACGGGCGAGTTGAGCCGGCGCGCCAACGAGGCGTCCGTCGAGCTCGAGGACGTAGGTGTCTCACCGATCCAGGTCGCCTCGTTGCAGCAGCTGGTGGACAGGGGGATCGTCAACGACAAGCTCGCCCGTCAGGTGATCGACGGTGTGATAGCCGGAGAAGGGACGCCCGACGAGGTCGTCGCGTCCCGGCGGCTGGCCGTTGTGTCGGACGACACGGCCCTACTGCTCGCCATCGACGCTGCCATCGAGGCCGATCCGGGCGCGGCCGCCAAGGTGCGGGACGGCAAGGTTGCAGCAGCGGGCGCCCTGATCGGTGCGGTCATGCGGCAGATGAAGGGCACTGCGGACGCCGCGAAGGTGCGCCAGTTGCTGCTCGAGCGTCTCGCTTGAGTTCAGGCCCCACGGCGGGGGCGTGACGGGGGAGCGTCGTCGTCGGCCAGGAGGTCTGCGAGGTCGGCCGACCAGCCGTGTCTCGTCGTGGAGAAGAGCTGCGCCGCTTCGGTAAGGTCGGCCCGCGCCGGCACCGGGGTGGGCTCGGCATCGTCACGGAAGAGATCAAGGTCGTCCATGCCCACGAGCGACATCTCCGCAAGTGCCGGTTGCTCGGCGTCGGAGTGCCCGGGGTGCCCACCAGCGTCGGAGGGGGTGCGTTCGTCCAGCACCAACAGGGAGATGCCAACACCCGCCAACACCACGGACGCGACGATCATGACCCAGGCGAGGGTCGTCGACAACCCCGGGCCCAGCCACCTGGCGACCGCGAGGG
>CALKHV010000116.1 GCA_937988865.1 uncultured Propionibacteriaceae bacterium
CTTGCGCGACTGCGAGTGCGCAGGTTCTGAGGCGCCGGGCTGGGCTGGGTGGGCATCTCAGTCATGTCGCCTCCTTGTGGGTACTGTGCTCCACCAAGTCGGCTCCCGCAAGGGGGCATACGTTCAGGTTTCATGTTCGAGGAGGAGTCGAACGACCCGCGTCCGACGGAATTGCTGTCGCGCGATCGCCCCCGGGCCACACTGGAAACACGTAGGTGGAGGACGCGATGTCGACTGGGACACTTCGGATCAATCGGGTCGATGTACCCGGACGCGCCGTCCGGTGCGGCGAACTCACGTGGCGCGACGGGGTGATCCACAGCTGGGACGATCTGGGCCCTGAGGACCCCGACCTGCACTATCTCGCGCCCGGCTTCGTGGACGCCCATGTGCACATCGAGAGCAGCCTCCTGCCGCCCAGCGAGTTCGCCCGACTGGTCGTGCGCCACGGCACGGTGGCCACGGTGTCCGACCCCCACGAGATCGCCAACGTCCTCGGGATCGACGGCGTCCGGTGGATGCTCGACGACGCGTCCCGGACCCCCCTGACCATCCTGTTCGGGGCCTCGCCCTGCGTCCCGGCCACGCGGTTCGAGACGTCCGGGGCCCGGCTGGACGCGGCGGCCGTCGCGGAACTGCTCGACACTCCCGGCGTCGGGTACGTGTCCGAGGTCATGGACTGGCCCTCCGTCCTGGCGGGCGAGCCCGACATGCTCGCGAAGCTGGACGCAGCCCTCAGCCGGGGCCTCCCCATCGACGGTCATGCCCCGGGCGTCCTGGGTGGGGCGCTGCGCGACTACGCGTCCGCCGGCCCCAGTACCGACCACGAGTGCAGCACGCTCGCCGAGGCCGAGGAGAAGCTCGCCGCGGGCATGCGCGTCCTCATTCGTGAGGGCGGGGCGGCGCGCAACTTCGAGGCGCTGCACCCCCTGCTGACGAGTCACCCCGGACGCGTGATGCTCTGCACTGACGACTGCCATCCGAGCGAACTGGTCGTCGGCCACATCGACCGCCTGGCCGCCCGCGCCGTGGCCCACGGCCACGACGTGTTCGACGTGCTGACCGCCGTCAGCCTCACCCCCCAGGAGCACTACGGGCTGCGTCTCGGCGCGCTCGCGGTGGGCGACCCGATGACCGCCGTGGTCCTGCGCGACCTGACCGACTTCCAGGCACTCGCGACCTGGATCGATGGACGCGAGGTCGCCCGCGACGGCGTCACGCTGCTGCCCCGGTCGTCCGTCGCGCCGGTCAACCGGTTCACCGCCCACCCGGTGACGCCGGAGCAGCTCCGACTTCCCGGACGCGGGCCCAGCGTCCGGTGCAGGGTCATCGAGGCGTACGACGGTGAGCTGCTGACCGGTTCCGGAACCGTGACCCTCGCGGTCACCGACGGCTGGGTCGAGCCGAGCGTCGCCGACGACGTGCTGCTGCTTGCTGTCGTCAACCGCTATCGTCCGGCGCCTCCCGCGCTGGGGTTGATCCGGGGCTTCCAGCTGAAGCACGGGGCCCTGGCGTCCAGCGTCGCGCACGATTCGCACAACGTGATCGGGGTCGGGGTCGACGCGTCCAGTCTTGCCCTGGCGATGAACGCGGTGATCGCCCACCGGGGCGGGCTGGCGGTCGTCCGCAACGGCGTGCCCGATGTGCTGCCCCTGCCCATCGCAGGCCTGATGAGCGACGCCGACGGGTTCGAGCTGGCGTCCAGGGCGGCAGAGTTGACGACGGCCATCCGCACCGAGCTCGGGTCGCCGATGAAGTCACCCTTCATCACGTTGTCGTTCATGTCGCTGTTGGTCATCCCCGCGCTCAAGTTGAGCGATCTCGGACTCTTCGACGCCCAGCACTTCGCCTTCACGGAGGTCGCAAGTTCACCTTCCTCCTGAACGACCATGCCGTGTCCGTCCCCCGGGCGTCCGATCAGCGGCTGCTCGCCCACCTTCGCGAGACGGCCGGCCTGACAGCGTCCAAACCGGTCTGCACGGGCGGTGACTGCGGTGCCTGCCTCGTGCTCATCGGCGAGATCGAGCCCGGTGCGTCCGAACCCCGCTACCGGACGGCCAACAGTTGCCTGCTGACCACCTCGATGGTCGAAGGCTGCCACGTGGTCACGGCCGAAGGTCTCAACGGCGAGGCGCTCACTGGCGCCCTGCTCGCGGGCACTCCGTTTATGGACGCCGCCGCCGGCAACCTGTGCCGGTGCACGGGCTACGCGGGCATCAAGCGGGCGTGCGCGACCCTGGTCGCCGTGAGGAGTGCCCTCCCCCGGTAAGGGTGGTTCGTGGTGAAATCGTCTCATCGGCGAGCCATGATGCGAGCCGTCTCGCCCTTCTCGCCTACCGTGGTGCCTGCCCCGATCGACACTCCCGTCGGTCGGGTCATCTTGTCGCGGTCAACCTCGATCGTGCCAACGCGCCCGTGCGTCCGCTCGGCGCGACTCCGAGCGAATGGAGAATGTTGTGAACTTCTGGAGTTTCTTCTGGTTGCTGGTCTGGGGATTCGTCTTCATCAGCTACCTCATGGTGCTGTTCCAGGTCGTCGTTGACGTCTTCCGCGACCGCAGCCTCAGCGGTGCGGCCCGCGCCTTCTGGGTTGTGGCCCTGATCATCGTCCCCTTCCTGACCACGGTGGTCTACCTGATCACCCGTGGCGCCGACATGAACAAGCGTCAGCTGGCGGACGCTGCGCAGTCCCGCGCTGCTGCTGACGACTACATCCGTTCCGTGGCCGGCTCGACCGACCCGGCCGAGCAGATCGCCCGCGCCAAGGGCCTGCTCGACAGTGGCGCGATCTCGGCCGACGAGTTCAACGCTCTCAAGGCCAAGGCCCTCGCCTGAGTTTCTGGCGAACCTGACGGTTCAAGGAAGGCGGTCGGTCCCCACGGGGCCGGCCGCCTCTGTCTGTCCCTGGAGGATGGGCTTTCCTTCGGAACTGTCATACCGCGTGACTAGAATGAACACATGTTCGATTCAATGATGCAGGACGCAGGACGTTCGAAGGTTCCGGGAGCATGAGCACCGTTGACGCTCCGGATGTGCGCGACGTGATGGACGCGAGAAGTGTGATGGACGCGATGCTCGACGCTCGGCGTTCAGTGAAACGGGCACGGGTGACCGACTTTCAATTGGCCGCCACCTTCGCCGACCTCAATGCTGTGGTGCCGATCGGGGAGTGGTCGATTCAGGGGTGCGAGCGGCTGGTGCAGATCGGCGGGGATGGAACCCCGGAGGTGGCCGAGTTCTGCCTCCTCGAGTTGGCGGCCCGGCTCGGAATGACCGCGGACGCCGCCCGGGTGCTGGTCGGGAACGCCTTGTCGGTGCGGCACCGGCTCCCCCGCGCGTGGGACGCGTTGGATGAGTTGCGGATCGAGGTGTGGCAGGCCCACGATCTGGCCGGCCTGACCCACGACCTGTGCCGCGACGACGCCCGTCGGCTGGATGCCCACTTGGCCGGCTGCTACGGAACCATGTCGTGGAAACGCATCAAGGCTCACGTCGAGGGGTTGAAGGTCCAGCTCGACCCGACCCTGGCCAGGGACGAACGGACCCGCCGGCTCGCCCGCCGGACCGTCGACCTCGGCGAATCGAGCATGGGCTTCACCGACCTGTTCGCCGTCCTCGACACTGAACTGCCCGGCACGGGGTCAGCGCGGCCACACCTGCGGCAC
>CALKHV010000117.1 GCA_937988865.1 uncultured Propionibacteriaceae bacterium
GTCCAGCGGTTCGGCACCGCCGCCGTCGGACGCCTGTTCGGCCCGATCATGACCATCTGGTTCGTGACGCTCGCGGCGCTGGGACTCCCCCACCTGCTCAAGCACCCCGAGATCCTCGGCGCCATCTCTCCCCACCACGCCCTGTCCTTCGCCTTCGATCGTCCCGGTATCGCCTTCATAGCCATGGGTGCGGTCGTCCTGACCGTGACCGGCGTGGAGGCGCTCTACGCCGACATGAGCCACTTCGGCCCGAAGCCCATCCGACTGGCATGGTTCGCGCTCGTGTTCCCGTGCCTGACAATCTGCTACATGGGCATGGGCGCGATGATTCTGGTCGATCCCACCACGGTGGACAACCCCTTCTTCAAGATGGCCCCGGAGTGGGCGACGATCCCGCTCGTGATCCTTGCCACCCTGGCCACGGTGATCGCCTCACAGGCTGTGATCTCCGGCGCATTCTCGGTCTCGCGGCAGGCAGTCCGGGCCGGCATCCTGCCCCGGCTCAAGGTCAAGCACACCTCCAAGGAGGAAGGTGGGCAGATCTACATCGGGACGATCAACTGGATCCTGTTCGTCGGCGTCCTGCTGTTGATCGGCGTCTTCCAGTCGTCCGAGGCCCTGGCCAGTGCTTACGGTCTCGCCGTCACCGGGACGCTGCTGCTCGAGATCACGATCTTCCTGTTGCTGGCGCACTTCGTCTGGCACGCGCACCCACTCAAGATCGCGCTGGCAGTGGTGCTGATCCTGGGCGTCGAGGTCGTCTTCTTCCTCGCCAACGTGGCCAAGATCCTCCATGGTGGCTGGTTGCCACTGCTCATCGCAGGTGCCGTCGTCACCGTGATGCTGACCTGGCGGCAGGGCGCGGCATCGGTCGCGGAGCGCCGCGCACGGATCGAAGGGCCCCTCTCGGAGTTCATCGAGGAGATCCACGCGAGGAATATCCCGCGGGTCCCCGGTCTGGCGGTCTTCATCCACCCAGATCGCGAAACAACCCCACTCGCGATGCGTCAGAACCTGGAGTTCAACGGTGTGCTGCACGAACGTGTCGCCATTGTGACGATCGACAACGCGAACCTGCCCCACGTGCGGCACGTCGACCGGGCAACCGTCGACAACCTCGGCTACGACGACGGGATCATCCACATCAACTACCGAGTCGGGTTCAACGACTCCCAGGACGTGCCGCGGGCCGTCCACTGGGCGAAGGACAAGGCGCCCGAGATCGAACTCGATCCCGACACCGCCCACTACTTCGTGTCGTCGCTGCGGCTGACGCGGCGGGACGTTCCCACGCTGCCGAAATGGCGGCGCTCGCTCTTCCTCTGGTTGTCGGGCAACGCGGCGTCCAGGACCGACGTCTTCCACCTGCCGCCCGAGCGGACGATCGTGATGGGTGGCCAACTGGAGCTGTGAGGCCTTCTGCGAGTCCCTCGAGGAAGCTACAGAAGAACTCTGGAGCGGACGACGGGAATCGAACCCGCGTAGCCAGTTTGGAAGACTGGGACTCTACCATTGAGCTACGTCCGCGTGCTGGTGAGCCTGATCAGGTTACCCCACACCCTGCCCCCACTGCACATGCGTGCCGCACAGGGCGTGCGTCGGTTACGATCCGCAGATGCCACTCGACTTCGAGTACCTCGGCCTCAGCGACGGGGCCCTGCGTCCGATCGACTATCACGAGGCGTGGGCGCACCAGCGCGAGGTTCACGCGCGCGTGGCGTCCGGGCAGGCGAATCCCACCGTGATCTACGTCCAGCACCCCTCTGTCTACACCGCCGGCCACCGCACGCTTCCCCATGAACGTCCCTTCGACGGGACGCCGGTGGTCGATGTCGATCGCGGGGGAAAGATCACGTGGCACGGTCCCGGACAATTGGTCGGGTATCCGATCGTGCCGCTCCCCGAGAAGGTCGGCGTGGTCGATTTCGTCCGTCGCCTCGAGGACGCCGTCGTCGAGCTGCTGGCGTCCATGGGTCTCGAGACCGGACGCGTGGCCGGGCGCACCGGGGTGTGGCTGCCTGCGTCCGGAGGGAATCTGGAACGAAAGATCTGCGCCATCGGCGTCCGCGTCGCGCGGCGGACGACGATGCACGGCTTCGCCCTCAACGTCTCCCCCGACCTCGCCCGCTTCGACAACATCGTCCCGTGCGGGATCCAGGACGCGGACGTCACGTCCATCGCCCGCGAACTGGGACGCGCGCCGGGTCTGGTGGAGGTCGGGCGGCTGCTCGAACCCCACCTTGCACGTAGTCTCGACTTCGACACGACTCCCATGGAGGTGACCCGATGACCATTGCCCCCGAGGGACGCAAGCTCCTGCGCGTCGAGGCGCGCAACGCCGAGACCCCCATCGAGCGCAAGCCGTCGTGGATCAAGACGACCGCGAAGATGGGCCCTGACTACCGCGACCTGCAGGCCATCGTGACCGAGGGCGGGCTCCACACGGTGTGTCAGGAGGCGGGTTGCCCGAACATCTTCGAGTGCTGGGACGACCGCGAGGCGACCTTCCTCATCGGTGGTGACCGCTGCACCCGGCGCTGCGACTTCTGCCAGATCGAGTCGGCAAAGCCGGCTGACTACGACACCGGCGAGCCGCTCCGCGTCGCCGAGAGCGTGCGCGCGATGGGGCTGCGCTACGCAACCGTGACCGGCGTGTGTCGCGACGACCTGCCCGACGAGGGCGCCTGGCTCTATGCCGAGACGATCCGCAAGATCCACGAACTCAACCCGGGCGTGGGCGTCGAGATGTTGGCGCCCGACTTCTCCGGACGCCCGGAGCTCCTCGGACAACTGTTCGCCGCCGCACCCCAGGTCTTCGCCCACAACGTCGAGACCGTGCCGCGCATCTTCAAGCGGATCCGTCCGGGTTTTCGCTACGAGCGCTCGCTCGAAGTGCTGACCATGGCCCGCCACGCCGGGTTGGTCACGAAGTCGAACCTGATCCTCGGCATGGGTGAGACGCGTGAGGAGATCTCCCAGGCCATGACCGATCTGCACGATGCCGGCACCGAGCTGCTGACGATCACCCAGTACCTGCGTCCGGGGCCGACACTCATGCCGATCGACCGGTGGGTCGAGCCTCGCGAGTTCGACGAACTGGCCGAGGAGGCGTCCGAGATCGGTTTCGTCGGCGTCCTGTCCGGGCCGTTGGTTCGCTCCTCCTACCGCGCGGGTCGCCTCTACCGGACAGCCATGGACGCACGCTCGTCCTAGGCATGGAGCTCGCGCGCGCTCGGCACGTGGACGGCTAGCGTTGCACTCCGTGGAGCAACCGCCGACGCACGCAGCGACAGACCCGGACGAGAGCGTCCTGGAACCCACCCACTTGATCCGTCTCTCGGACGTGGTCCTCCGGGCGGGCATCCTGATGCTGGGGGCCGGGACGTCCGGCTTGAGGGTGCGCGAGGTGATGCAATCCGTGGCCCGCACCGTCGGGATCGACCGGATCAACGCCCAGATCACGTTCACCGACATCGTGCTCACGGTGCAACGGGGGGGCATCTTCCGTACCCAGGTGGCTGAGGTGGACGCCCCCGGCGTGGACGCCAATCGCATTGCACGGGTCAAGGAGTTCGCCCAGAACCTGCCCGAACACGCCACGGTGGCCGAGGTCGAGGCGATGCTCGACGACATCGAGCGGACGCCCAAGTTGTACCCGACCTGGCTCCTCGCGCTGCTCGTGGCGCTGGCCTGTGCGTCGGTCACGGTGCTCACGAACGGCGGGTGGCGCGAAGCCGTCGCGGTGCTCCCGGCCTCGGCCGCCGCCTACTGGTTGCACCGCACGCTGACGCGCATCGAACTCAACCACCTCGCCGTCGTCCTCGCCTCGGCTGCGACGGCGACAGGGCTCTACGTTGCCATCACAGCCGCGATCGATGCCGCCCTCGGTGGAACGAGTTTCCGGATGGCCGCAGGCCTGGTCTGCGCGGCCATCTTCCTCATCCCGGGCTTCCCGCTGATCACGGCCGGCCTCGACCTGACCCGGATCGACCTCATCGCCGGCGTCCCCCGCCTGGCCTATGCGGCGATGGTGCTGCTCGCCATCACGATCGGGGTCTGGACGATCGCCCTGCTCAGCGGAGTGTCGCCGGACGCCCTCCCCGCCCTGGACGGGCCGGCCGCCGCCGTCTGGAGCGCACTCCTGATCGCGAGCTTCCTCGCCGTGTTCGGCTGGGCCATGATGTTCAACTCACCGTGGCGGGTCGCTCTCGCAGCGGGAGTGATTGCGATGATCGGAAATGCCCCACGCCTGCTGATGCTCGAGCACGGCATCAAGCCCCACGTGGCGACTTTCGTCGGCTGCTTCCTGATGGGCTTGCTCTGCGCTGTGTCGGCGCACTGGTTCGACGTCGAGAAGATCATCATGACCGTGCCGACTGTGCTGGTGTCGATTCCCGGCTCGGCCGCCCTGCGGACGTTGCTCTACTTCGACGACGCTGACGTCGTCCAGGCCCTGCAGAACGGTGTGGCCACGGTGCTCGCGGTGATCGCGATGGTGGCCGGGTTGTCGGCTGCGCGCATGCTCACCGATCCCGAGTGGGCCTTCACGCGTGCCACGACATCGACCACGTGGCACGTGACGCGTCTCTTCCGGCGCGGCTGAGCGCCGCTGCAGGCGAGCCGCACGGCCGGATACGCTGTGGCCGCGGATGGCGCCCCGTCATCCGAAACCCTGAGGTCAACCTGCCCGGACCGCGAGGAGGTCGTTGGTCGATGCTCGTCCTTCATGCGTTCTGGGCTCCCGGCCGGGGCCCGGGCATCTGGGCGGAGGACTCGGACTCTGCGGTGACCAGCCCGAGCGAGGCGCTGCGTCAGGCGCGGCCGCACCCCTTCGCCGCACCCGTGCAGGCCCTCCTCGAGCTCGTCGACGGAACCCCGTCCACGGCAACCCTGCTGCTTCCGTCGCTGCGACGCTCACCGCTCGACTCGCCCGAGATGGTGCGGATCGCCGCTCGCCCCCCCAGCCGCACCGCCGCTTCCCTGCTGCCCTGGGCCGTGCCGACCATACTGCTCGAGCCCGCCCGCATCGCTGAAACCCTGAGCGTCTTCACCGACGACCCTGACCTCGACGAGGACGCGTCCCGGACCTTCGCGGACCTGCGCCCCGCACCCTCCGTGCGATACCTCGTCGACGTGTCCCGGTGGGCCGAGGACGTCGTCGCCCGCGGACGCATCCTGCCCTGCCTCGTCCGGGAGGACGACTGCGACGCCCGCGCTGGCTGGCGCCCGGTCCTCACCGGCGGGGACGCGGTCGTCTGGCAGTCCCTGGTCGGCGCGATGCCGCCCGCTTTCCGGGCCACCGAGGTCGCTGGTCGATCGGACAGGCTCGCCGGCGAGGCGCTCACCACCATCGTGGACGCCCTCGTCCGGCGCAGACTCCCCGAGAGCTTCCTGCCGAAACGTCGTGGGAGGCGTCCGGCCAGGACGCCCATCGCCGAGGCCTGGCTGGATGCGCTCACCGGTGCCGACGGGCATCTGCGCGCCGAACCGGACGAGATCGACGACCTCGCCGAACACCTGCGACCCTGGGACCAGGTCGGCATCGAGGACGCCGGGCCCGCCAGCCTCGTCCTCCGCCTCGCCGATCCCCAGTCACCGGACATCGATACCGCCGCCGAGTCCGGAGACCCCCACTGGCGCCTCGAGTTCCTGCTCCGGTCGCGCGCCGACCCCAGTCTGCTGGTCGACGCCGAGCGGGTGTGGGCCGATGACGGGACCCTGCACCGCTGGCTGGAGCGTCCGCGCGAGGTGCTCCTGGCCGAACTCGCTCGAGCCCAACGGGTGTATCCCGGGCTGGAACCCGGCCTGCGACAAGCGCGGCCTTCGGGGATCGACCTCGACGTCTCGGCCACCCACGCGTTCCTGGCCGGTTCTGCCGCCGCCCTCGATGATGCGGGCTTCGAGGTGCAGTTGCCGAGCTGGTGGGGCAGGCGGGCGTCGCTCGGACTGCATCTGAGCGCCACCCCGAGCGACTCGGACGCGACAGCGTCCCACTTCAGCCGCGACCAACTCTGCGACTTCCACTGGGACCTCGCCGTCGGCGAACACGGCCTGACCGATGAGGAGATCACAGCCCTCACCGCAGCCAAGGACCCCCTCGTACGCCTGCGCGGGCAGTGGGTCAGCATCGACCACAAACTGCTGGAACAGACCCTGGACTTCCTTCGCGGCGGGGCGCGGCGGCAGATGAGCGCCGGTGAGGTCCTCCGCCTCGCCCTCAGCCACCCGGACGACCTCGACCTGCCGCTCGACCTCGTCGGCGTGGCCGCGGGAGGGTGGCTCGGCGAGTTCCTGGGCGGTGCTGCGTCCGACTCGGTCGCCCCGGTGACTCCGCCGGACGACTTCACCGCGACGCTGCGTCCGTACCAGAGCCGCGGTCTCGCCTGGCTCGACTTCCTGGGACGCCTGGGGCTCGGCGCCTGCCTCGCCGACGACATGGGGCTGGGCAAGACCGTGCAGCTCCTCGCGCTCGAGGCGACAGCGCGGACCCGGACCGCCACAGCCGCCCAGCAGGCCGCTCCGGACGCCGGAGGGTCGACGGCGTCCCGCCCCACTCTGCTCGTGTGCCCGATGTCACTGATCGACAACTGGCGAGCCGAGGCTGCACGGTTCGCGCCGGGGCTGAGGGTCACCGCCCACCACGGTGCCGCTCGCCCCCACGGCGACAACCTGCTGACCACCGTCGCGGCGTCCGACCTCGTCATCACGACCTACACGACCGCACTGAACGACATCGACGAACTCGCCGGGATCGAGTTCGAACGGGTCGTTCTGGACGAGGCCCAGGCCGTCAAGAACCGACACTCCCGGACGGCCAAGGCCGTGCGTCGCCTCAGCTCGGGCCAGCGGATCGCCTTGACCGGGACTCCGGTCGAGAACCGGCTGGCGGAACTGTGGTCGATCATGGACTTCGTCAACCCCGGGATCCTCGGAACCCCCGAGCAGTTCCGCACCAGGTTCGCGACACCGATCGAACGCCGCCAGGACGACCGTTCCGCCGTTCTCCTGCGCCGGATCACGCAGCCCTACATCCTGCGGCGACTGAAGTCTGATCCGTCGATCATCGACGACCTCCCCGAGAAGATCGAGATCAAACAGCACTATCGCCTCACGATCGAGCAGGCGTCGCTGTACCAGTCGGTCGTCGACGACATGTTGCAGCGCATCGAGGACTCCGAGGGAATCGCACGCCGTGGAAACGTGCTGGCAGCCATGACGAAGCTCAAGCAGATCTGCAACCACCCTGCCCAGCTTCTCCATGACCGGTCGGGGGTGGGGCGGCGTTCCGGAAAACTCATCCGACTCGAGGAGGTTCTGGAGGAGGTGCTGGCCGAGGGCGACCGGGTGCTCTGCTTCACCCAGTACACCGAGTTCGCCGAGATGCTGGTCCCCCACCTGGCGTCCCGCTTCGACACGAACGTCGCCTATCTGTCGGGGAGTACCTCGCGCGAGCGTCGCACGGAACTCGTCCGCCGCTTCCAGGCCGGTGAGGGGGCGCCGATCTTCGTCCTGTCGCTCAAGGCAGGCGGGACGGGACTCAACCTCACGGCCGCCAACCATGTGATCCATCTCGATCGCTGGTGGAACCCGGCTGTGGAGGACCAGGCGACTGACCGCGCTTTCAGGATCGGTCAGCACCGCAGCGTCCAGGTGCGCAAGTTCGTCGGGATCGGAACGTTGGAGGAGCGGATCGACGCCATGATCGATGAGAAGAGGGCCCTGGCGAACCTTGTCGTCGGCGACGGCGAAGCCTGGCTCACAGAGCTGTCGACCGGACAACTCCGCGAGTTGTTCACCCTCTCGAAGGACGCCGTCGATGCCTGACCGATTCGCCGGGCCCTACTACCCCCCGTCGACCCCGCGGCGCGTCGAGGGCGGGCTGCGCGCCAAGAGTGCGCGGGGCCGGATCTCGAGCACCTGGTGGTCGTCGCGGTTCATCGCGGTCCTCGAGGCGACCGGCATGGGCGGCCGACTCACCCGCGGCCGCGCCTACGCCCGTCGGGGCCAGGTCATCTCGCTCGATCTGGACGCCGGACTGGTGACCGCGAGCGTGCAAGGTTCGCGGGCACGTCCGTACCGGGTTCGGATCGGCGTCACGTCCTACGGCAAGGACCAATGGGCGCGGGTCGAGGAGAGGCTGGCAGCCGATGCCTGGTTCGTCGCCCAACTGCTCGCGGGCGAGATGCCGCACGACATCGAGGGCGTCTTCGCCGATCTCGGTCTCACCCTCTTCCCGTCACGTGCGGGCGACCTGTCGCTCGACTGCTCGTGCCCTGACTGGGAGGTGCCCTGCAAACACCTGGCCGCAGTCTTCTACCTGCTGGCGGAAAGGTTCGACGAGGATCCGTTCGCGATGCTGGCCTGGCGGGGTCGGGACCGCGACGACCTGCTGTCCCGACTCAACGCCGCATCAGCCCACGTCGATGATGCTGAGGGCGTCCCACTCACCGACCTGCTCGAGGTGTTCTACCTGGCGGCGCCTGCCGCCCCGGTCCGACGAGATCCCGGGCAGCGGGCGATCATCCTGGACGAGGTGCCCGCCATCCCACTGGTCGTCCGCGGGACGCCCATGACCGACTGCCTGCGTCCCGTGTACGACAGACTCGCCTCACGCGAGCCGGGGGACGCCGATGCTGTGGATTCACGTGAACGGTCGTGATCGGCAAGGTGTGATACCTCGTGGACATGGTCGGGGCGACCGGACTCGAACCGGCGGTCTCCTGCTCCCAAAGCAGGCG
>CALKHV010000118.1 GCA_937988865.1 uncultured Propionibacteriaceae bacterium
CACTGCGATCCCGATCGGATCGGTGAACTCTCCCGGCGCTGCGCCGGGGCGTCCCCATTCGGTGAGGAAGTCGCCGTCGCAGGTGAACTTCTGAACGCGGTTGTTCAGTGAGTCGACGACGTACACCTGGCGGTCGGCGTCCACCGCGATACCCAGCGGAGTGCGGAACTCTCCCGGTTGGTCGCCCAGCGATCCCCACGCAGCGAGGAACCGACCATTCCGGGTGAACTTCTGGACGCGATGGTTCCCCGAGTCGGTGACGTAGACACTTCTGTCGGCGTCCACGGCAATGCCGCAGAACCCCTCGCGCTTGTGGAACCGGCCATCAAGCAACGCCTCGCTCCAACCGCCCCAGACCGTCAGACACCGGTGGGTGACGCCGTCGAACACCTGCACACGCCCGTTCCGCCCATCGAAGACGAACACGTTCCCGACCCGATCGACCGCGACGCCCGCTGGAGGGGAGAAGGGTCCGCGGTGCCTTCCCCAGCGGCTCCAGGAGTCGACGAACGCACCGTCGGAGGTCCAGTGCTGGATCCGTGCGTTCTTGCAGTCGGCGATGTAGGCATTGCCCCGGTGATCGACGGCAATCCCGAACGGCGAGTCGAATCCGTCGTCCCACTCGTCATCGTCCGAAGACGAGAAGTGCCCCCACGTGGCGATGAATTCGCCCTTTGCGCTGAACTTGAGGATTCGGTGATTCGTGGCGTCCGCGACGTACACGGAACCTCGGCCGTCCACGGCAATCCCGAACGGAGACCCCAGCTGGTCCGGGCGCTCCCCCGAGGTGCCCCACGACTGCACAACGTCGTACTGCTCCACCACGGTCCCCTTTCAGGAGAAGCCCGGACACCGCTCAGTCCGGCGGACGCACGTGGGGCGTCGTGCGTCCGCGCTTCGCACGGATGGCGACGAGGTCGACCGCGTGTCGCTCCAATGCGCGATCCTCAGGCAGACGAGGAACCCACGGCCGGACGGGGACGTCCCCGTCCAACTCGTCCTTGGCTGTGTAGACGATGGTGCAGTGCGTCGTGGTCATCAGGTCGGCTCCGCGAGGGTCGCCGGAGCGCACCCACACCGAGACGTGCATCTCGGCACCGTTCGTGTAGATGAGGCGCGCGTCCACCTCGACCAGGTCGCCGATGAACATCGGACGGTAGAAGCGGAAACCACCGGCGAAGGTCGCTCGGGCATGGCCGTGGTGCCAGCGCTCGGCCACCAGCTTTCCCGCGGTCATGATCCAGTGCATGACATAGCCGCCGTGCACCTTGCCGCCCCAGTTGACGTCGGTCGGCGCGGCCAGGAACCGGAGGGTCTCGCGGCAGGCCTCCGTGGCGTCGCTGAACACCTGGGCGGCGATGGCCGCGTCCACCTCGCTGCGCGCACCCGTGAGGACCCGGGCGCGTGCCGCCTCCTCGCGCTCCCAGGCGTCCTCGGGCTCGAACCTGGGCACCGGAGTGGGGTGACCTTCGGCGTCCATGGCGACGAAGACGAGCAGGCACTGGGTGTTGGTGGTTCGTTCCACGGTGCGGGGGTTGTGACTGGTGACGGTGCACACGACCTGGAGCGAGGTGCGTCCCGTGTGGACCACTCGCGCCTCGACCTCAACCAGGTCACCGACGGTGACAGTCTTGGCGAAGTGGATGTTGCCCACGTATCCGGTGACGCAGTAGTGACCTGTCCAGGCGGCCGCGCTCGCGTAGCCGGCCTTGTCGATCCACTCCAGGATCTTGCCGCCGCCCACGTACCCGCGGACGTTGGCGTCCATCGGGGCCGCGAGAAGGCGCAGTGTCACCGATCGTCGTTCGCCTGCCATCTCATCGCCTCTCCGCTCCGCGTGGTCGGTGGCCGTCAACCACGCGACCTGCACGCGCGCCCATTCTCGCGCGTTCTTGGGAGGATGGCCTCGCCTTCGCGCTCGACGACCTCACTCCACCGCCTCACCGCACCCATTCGCCACGCACAAGCCCAGTTCGGGCATCCGACAGACGATGCGGCGTGGCGCTGTACGTATACCCCCACGGGTATTAAGGTGGTGTCATCACTATCAGGGGGGGACCTCCAATGGCCTTGCTCGACTTTCTTGGTTCCACCACGGGCCGCTGGGTCCGCGGTGTGATCGGCGTCATCCTGTTGGTCCTGGCCTTTCTGGTGGGCGGCACCGGGGGCTGGATCCTCGGGGCGCTCGGTGTGCTGTTTGTCGCGGTAGGTCTACTGGACGTCTGCCTCGTGGCACCGCTGGCCGGCAGGCCGATCCGGGGCCGGGATTTCCGCGGCGAGTCTCGCTAGATCCCTCAGCATCTGAGGATGTCAGCCTGACGTGGACGCGGGTGCCGCGCTCCCCGCGTCCGCACGCGGACGTCGCCGTCTCGAGCCGAACCGCTCCCTCAACTCCGGACCGGCGGTCTGGACGAGGATCACGAGGATCAGCACGAGCCCCTGGAACGTGTCCTGGATGTCAGCGCTGAGGGCCGGGATGCTCACGATGATGAAGTCGATGGCTGAGTACGAGAGTGCTCCGAAGAGGACGCCTGCCATGTTGCCGCGTCCGCCTGCCATCGCGATCCCGCCGAGCACGACAGCTGCGATCGCGTACATCTCGTAGGACCGTCCGGACGACGCGGGCGTGATGTTGCCGACCTTGCACGCCTGGATCAGGCTCGCGACACCCACGAGGAGCCCCGTCATCATGAACACGGACGCCTGGATCCGCTGGACGTTGACGCCCGCGAGGCGCGCAGCCTTGTCGTTCGACCCGACCGCGTAGACGACCTTGCCGTACTTGGTGTTGCCCGCGATCACCACGAAGAGCGCCACGCACAGCAGGAACAGGATCGACACGTACGGGATCGCGAACCCGGCGATCCGCAGGGAACCCGTCCCGAAGCCCATCCGGAGCCACTCATAGCTCCTCGTTCCTGATTCCATCGCGAACTGGCTCGAGGACGAACCGCTGACGCTGGACGGGATCTCGCGGACCGCCCAGAGGGCCAGCGAACGGTAGATCAGCATGGTGCCGAGCGTGACGATGAACGGGGGGATCTTCGCGTAGGCCACCAGCACGCCGTTCACGGCACCCAGCACGAGTCCGGACGCGAGCGCTGCGAGCACGGTGAGCAGGATGTTGTCGGTGAGGTTGAACACGACGACCGTGACGCCTGAGCAGAGCACCAGCGCGGAGCCGATCGACAGGTCGATCTGGCCGGTGATGATCACCAGGGCCATGCCGATGGCCATCGTCCCGACCACGACCGTGTTCTGGCTCGACAGGATCGACGAGAGGTGACCCGAGGTGAACGTCTTGCCGTTCGCCTCGATGGTGATGACGTAGACGATGAGGATGACCACGAAGACGAAGATGTAGCTGTGTTCGCGCCAGAGCGACTGGACCGGACGCCAGAACTTGTTGCGGGTCTTTTCTTCCATCTCAGGCACCCCTCGCTGCGTTCACCGCGTTGGTCGACAAGCCCATCACATCGTGTTCGTTGATCTGGTCGTGGTCGAGGACGGCCACCACTTCTCCGTCGTAGAGCACCACGCAGCGATCGGAGACCTTCTGGATCTCTGGGATCTCCAGGGTATTGATCACCACTGTCTTGCCTGACGTGGCGAGTTCAAGGATCAACGCGTAGATCTCCTCCTTGGCACCCACGTCCACACCCTGGGTCGGGTTGTCGAGAAGGAGGATGTCCGCGTCCGTGTTGAGCCACCTGGCGAGGAAGACCTTCTGCTGATTGCCGCCCGACAGGCTCGTGATGGCGGCGTCCGGACCCTGCGTCCTGATGTTGAGGGCGTCCTTCAACTTCTCGTACTTCTCCAACTCGACCTTCGTGTGGATCCACTGGTGTCCGGCCGAGAGGTTGTGCTCGGCGATGTACTGGTTCTCCAGCACTGTCCTGTCAGGGACCACCGAATTCTCTTTGCGGTTCGTTGGCAGCATTCCGATGCCGCGCCGCATGAAGGCGTGAATACTTCCGGACGCCCGTGACCCGTGCGCGCGGATCTCCCCACCGTGGATGGGGACCGCGCCGAACATCGCCTGCATCAGTTCACTGGCCCCGGAACCGGCCAGGCCGGTCAGGGCGACGATCTCGCCCTGCCGCACCGTGAGGCTGACGTCCCGGAAGGCGGTGGAGGTGACGCGATCGAGTTCGAGGACGACCGGCCCGAGCTCACGGGCGCGGTAGACATCCTCGTCGGCGTACTGCTCCCCCACCATGTCACTGGTGATCGAGAAGGGAGTCGCTTCTGCGAGGATCCCGGAGCGGACGAGTTCTCCGTTGCGCAGCACGGTGTAGGAGTCGGCGATCTGGAAGACCTCGGGGATCTTGTGCGAGACGAAGATGAACGAACTGCCCTCGCTCTTGAGTTGTCGAAGAATGGTGAAGAGGTGTTCGATCTCGTCGTTGCCCAGCGCTGTCGTCGGCTCGTCGAGGATCATCAGCGTGGCCCGGGCGTGGAGCGCCCGGCAGATCTCGAGCAGTTGCTTCTGGCTGGTCTTGAGTTCCCTGACCTTGCGGGTGGGGTCGATGTCGACGCCAAGTCTCTGAAAGAGTGCCCGCGTCTCGGCGATCATCTCCTTGCGCCGGAGCAGGCCGAAGGAGTTGGTGAGTTCGTGGTTGAAGAAGATGTTCTCGCTCACCGTCAGGTCGTTCACGACGTTGAGTTCCTGGTGGACGAACGCGACGCCCGCCTTCTCCATTTCCCCGATGGACGGGCGGGGGTAGGGCACGCCGTCGAAGTGCACGGTCCCCCCGTCGCCGGGGACCACTCCGGCGAGGATGTTCAGGAGGGTGGACTTTCCGGCACCGTTCTCGCCCAGCAGGGCATGAATCTCGCCCTTCTCCACGCTGAAGTCCACCTCATTCAGCACCCGGTTCCCGTCATAGGACTTGGAGATGCCGGTCATCTCGAGGATGCGCACGCGTCGACCGCCTTTGTGTCCTGACGTGAGCCGTGTCGCAGGTCTGCGCCTGCGACACGGCTCACGGCAATCTTCGTGAACTTGCAGATCGGATCAGTGACCCGTGAACCCCTTGTGCTCACTCACGTTGTTCTTGTCGACGATGAACGTGGGCTCGTACTCGCCGTCGCCGACCTTGTACGGCCAGTCCTTGGCGTCCAGGTACTGGACCATGTAGTCGACCGCGGTGGTCATCATCTGCGGGGAGAAGTACATGCTCATCGTCCCGTCGAAGTACTTCTCCGCGATCGGCGACTGCGGGGCGGTCCCGGCCATGACGTCGTAGAACTCCTGCATGCCACCGATGGCAGAGATGAACACGTTCATGCCCTCGAGGTCAGCCTTCGCCGCATCGGTGAGGGTGTTGCCCTCGAGAAGATTCATGAAGCCGAAGGTCATTTCGTCGTCCATGGAGAACACGTAGAGGTTGCCACCCCTGGCCTTGGCGTCCTTGATGATGTCGGGCAGCGTCTGCTCGAGGTACTGGTAGGCAGCATCGGCGCTCCAGTTGCAGACCACCTTGTACTTGCCGCTCAGGGCGTCGACGTCGGCCTGTGTCCAGGTCTGGGCCGTCTTGTAGGTCTCCCCGGTTTCCTTGTCCGAGTAGTCAAGGGTGCCGGTGAGGAACTGGCCGAAGCCCTCCTGCCGCCGGGAACTGACCGTGCCGTTGTCGCCGATGAGGGTGACGAGGGTGTCGCCCGGCTTCATCCCGTTCTTCTGCAGCCAGTAGCCGATGCCGGCGCCGACGGCCCAGTTGTCGCCCGAGAAGTTCAGGACGGCCGACTTGTCAGGACCCTCGATGATCCGGTCGAACGAGATGAACGGGATGTCGGCGCCGATGAGCGCTTCCTGCCCCGACTTCGCCGAATCGTCGAGCGCGAAGAAGACCACGCCGGCGGCGTCGCCGTTGGCGATGATGTTCTGCACGAGGTCGTTCTGCGCTTCACCGTCCGAGGACGCCTGGTACTCGGCCTTGTAGTTGCCGGCCTTGTTGATGTCGTCAACCTTCTGCTGGGCGTAGGTGCCGGCCTGGGCCGTCCAGCCGTGGTCGGGCGTCGGCCCGAGCACGTAGATCGTCTTGTCTGCCGTGCTCGTGTCACCCGAGTCGGATGACGAACCGCAGGCTGCCATCGTGATGACCAGAGCAGCGCTGACCAGCGCCGCCAGAGTCCTTCTCATGTGTGTCCCTTTCTGCTGTCCCGGGTGCTGCTCTGCACCCTTGAGCACGGGCCGTCGGCACTGCCGCGGCACGCCAGGGGTTCGTCCAAGCCGGGGACCTGCTCGCGTCCGCCGCCCTCTCCGTCGAGTACGACCATGCCGAACATCCGCGCCCGATCTGAACTTAACAGGAGTGCTCACCTGGTGAGGTCAGCCTGAATAGTGGCGCGCCACATAGCTGCGCGTGATCACGATCGGAGGACCGATGGAGGCCGTCAGGCCAGAGCTCACGTCGCTGTGTCTCGAAGAAGCGCCGAACCCGGGTGGGCCGCGACGAAGGCCTCCGCGTCCGCCCACCCTCTGCGGATCAGTGCGCGCAGGACGTCGAGGTCGACGTCCTCGAGCTTGTTCAGATAGAGGCAACCCTTGCCCACGCGGTGTCTGCCCAGCTCTTCGAGCAGATCGGTGTTGCTTCCGTAAAGCGTGAGCCCGTAGAGCGAGAGCGCCGCCTTGCGCGGGCTGAATCCCACGCGCGCCATCTCACCGGAGTGGCCTGTCTGGTAGACGTACCTGAGGTAACCGAATCCGACAATCGTCGGGCCCCACATCTGCGGTTCGGCCCCGGTCTCCTCGAGGAAGATCTCCAGCAACTGGAGGCCCTGGGCCCTGCGTCGGGCCGGTTCGACCTGCTGCAGGAACGCCTCCACCGGATCATCGGTCGGGCGGGTCTTCGTCTCGTACGCCATGCCTGGGTAGCGTACCCGCGGATGTGCGTGGAAACTCCTCCCTGAGGGTCGCCCAAGGATCGCGCTGTGCCTCCCCCGCCGATGTTTCCCCACGACCTAGCTGGCGAAGGACTGGGTGAGGGCTGAACGTCATCCTTTGGGCGGAGGCGCCCCGGCCGAGGGACAGGGCGAGGTCGGACGCGTCGACGGCGTCCCGCAGGCGGTGTCGACCGTGGACGGCGTGACGTGCCGGGTGTCTGGTGTGTGCACGCACCTGGGTGGGGTCGTGCGCTGGAACGATGCGGAGCGGTCGTGGGACTGCCCGTTGCACGGGTCCCGCTTCGCCCCGGACGGATCGGTACTTGAAGGTCCCGCCGTGGCGGCGCTCAAGCAGGCCGAGGCTCCGGCGGCAGATTGACGCGATCGTGAGGTCACGCCGACGTGGTCGGCCGAGCCGCCAGCCACCGTCTTGGGGCACATGTCAGGCCTGCCGAATCCGACCGGACGCGAGCCGTGGGATTGTGGTCCTGACGAGGCGACGCCACGGCGTCAACCACGAAGGTCAGCGTCCGGGAGGAGCGGCATGGAGGACCACACGTTCACCAGTGTCCTGTGGCGTTGGGAAGCCCAGGACGCGTGGCGGTTCGTCACCGTGCCTGCTGACCTGACCGAGGAGATCCGGGTGACCGGGGGTCCACCCAGGGGTTTCGGCTCGGTCCGGGTCGAGGTCAGGGTGGGGTCCACCACTTGGCGCACATCTGTGTTCCCCGACGTCCGCCGCGACAGCTACGTGCTGCCGGTCAAACGCGCCGTCCGAGACGCCGAAGACCTCGAAGACGGCGACGAGGTCACCGTCACCCTCCGCGTCCTCGCCCAGTAGCCGAGTGGGCGCCGACCCAGCGTCCAAGAAGGGCTTGATGCAGAGCCTGCTTCGACGCCACCGGACACGTCCCCGAGAGCGCAGCCACCAGTGACGCCAAGATCGTGGACCAGATCACCCAGACTCTCGGGTTTCAGCGACACTCGCGCGGGTAATGGCCTGACAGCACGACATCCCGGTCACCGTGGCCAGGACCGAGCAGGAAGGAAGACATCATGGCAGACCAGACTTGTGCCGTGTGCGGCATGCACATCAACGAAGGACACGCCGTCACCGAGGAACGGGACGGGGTCACTCACCAGTTCTGTTCAGAGGGCTGCCGGGACGCCTTCCTCAACGATCAAGGTGCCAGCGACCAGATGGGCGGCATGATCAGCTGACCCCAGCCTCGTGAACCGCGCACCCGGCAGACTCCCCGGGCTGCGCGGTTCTCTCGTTGTGACCGCCGACGCCACGAAGACGAATGCGGGCGCCACCTCAACCGCTGACCGGGCGTCCCATTGGCGAATCGCGCCGAAGCTGGCAACGGCGTCCACTGCCCGAGTCGCCCCCCGTGATCAGCGCACGCTTGCCGACCAGCGTGTTGCTACCAACGTAGGACCGCTCAATCATTGGTCGGCGGCGAGGCGGCCCGGACCGCTGACGTCCGATCAACGCATGTTGTTGATACCGACCTTTCTTGGTGCTAGATTGGCGGGATGCCGCAGATACTGGAGGTCGGGCTGCTCGCCGCCCGAGACCTGGGACAGCGCGATTACGCGCGACTGCTCGCACCCAAGCTGAAGGCACTCGCCGACGAGACACGTCTTGCCCTTGTCCTGTGCCTGTCCGAGCGTCCACACACGGTGCGGGAGTTGCAGGACAAGACAGGGCTGGGTCAGACCCTGGTGAGTCACCACCTGGGCCTTCTGAAGGAGCAAGGGCTGGTCACGGCCACTGCGCAGGGACGCAGCAACACCTACGCCCTGTGCTGCGACCAACTGGCGGAGCCGGTGCGGTTGCTGGCGACGTTGGCGGCGCTGACGCCGGTCGGCAAAGCCGCCTGCTGCGTCCCCGAGGTGTTGGACGCGACCGATCCACTGCCCTGAAACACGGCTCAGGGTTCCGGTCTCCGGCGAACGTGCCGAGTTCATGGTTGGACGCCCGCCGGTCGGGAGGTTCCGTCGCGGCAGGCACATCAGTTTGAGATATGGGAGAAGCATGCACAGCCTTCTACGGCTCCTGGGCCTGGCTCGGGAACTCTGGCCCTACTACCTGGGTATCGCCCTGGCTGCGGTGGCAACAGCGGGAACCGCTCTGCTCACGCCGTTCATCATCAAGGCCGCCACCGACGAGATCGTTTCGCAGATCGGGGGGCAGGGTGGCGGCGTCCCCGCCCTGGTCTGGTTGGCGGTAGCCCTGCTGGTCGTGGAACTCGTGAGCACGGCGGTGTCCAACGTGGGCGGCTACCTGGGTGACGTGATGTCGGTCAAGCTCCGGGCCATCCTGTCGTCGCGCTACTACGCGAAGATGCTCACGCTGCCTCAGCGCTACTTCGATGGCCAGCTCACCGGCACCGTCATCAACCGGCTGACCAGATCGATCGCCGAGACCTCCCAGTTCTTCCAGATGTTCGCCAACAGTTTCCTGCCGTTGCTGCTCACCGTGGTGGCTGTTCTCGTGGTGACTGCGTCCTACTCGGTCTGGTTGACGCTGCTGCTGGTGGTGATCTACCCGGTCTACATGTGGCTCACGGCCCTGACGTCGAAGCACTGGCAACCGCTGGAGCGCGAGAAGAACCAGCAGTTCGACATCGCCGGTGGCCGGTTCGCTGAAGCCATCGGCCAGATCCGGGTGGTCAAGAGCTTCACCGCCGAGTGGCGCGAGTTGCGGGTCTTCAACGACCACTACGCCAGGACGGTCGACGTGACGCACGGCCAGTCCCGGTACTGGCACCTCATGGATGTCGCCCGGCGCGGCGCCTTCGCCCTGATCTTCTTCGCCATCTACGTGATCATCTTCACCTCCACGGCGTCGGGTGCGTTCACCCTCGGCGCCATGGTCCTGTTGATCCAGTTGGTGGCGATGGCCAAGCAGCCGGTCACCATGATGAGCTACCTCGTTGACAGCTCCCAGCGAGCGATCGCCGGCTCCAACAGCTACCTGGAGGCGCTCGACGAGCTCCCCGAGGCGCACGCCCCCTTCGGCGCCGAGGCGGCGCTGAGCTTCACCCGACCTGCGCAGGAAGAGGGGACGCCCACAGCCGTCCTGGTGCCGTGGCGCGTGGAGGAGGATGCCCCGGCCCTCTCGTTCGACCGCGTGTCGTTCTCCTACGACGGCGCGTCCGACGTTCTCAAAGATGTGACGTTCTCGGTCGCGCAAGGTGAGCGAGTGGCCTTTGTCGGGGAGTCCGGGGGCGGGAAGACGACCCTGGTGAACCTGCTGCTCGGGCTGTACCGGCCCGACTCCGGCGTGGTGCAGGTGGGCGGCCACGACGTCACCCACCTGCCCCTGCAGCAGCTACGCGGGCAGATCGGCGTCGTCTTCCAGGACGCAGCCCTGTTCTCGGGAACAATCCGGGAGAACATCGCCTACGGCCGACCTGACGCCCCCGACGACCGGATCGAGGACGCCGCGCGGCGCGCCAACGCACACGAGTTCGTTGCCCGCCTCACCCGCGGGTACGACTCCGAGATCGGTGAACGTGGCATCAAGCTGTCGGGCGGCCAGAAGCAGCGTGTCGCCGTGGCCCGCGCCATGCTGAAGGACGCTCCCCTTCTCATCCTCGACGAAGCGACCTCCGCCCTCGACTCCAAGGCCGAACGGCTCGTCCAGGCCGGCCTCGAGGCGCTGATGGCCGATCGCACCACCCTGATCATCGCCCACCGACTGTCGACGATCTCAACGGTCGACCGGATCATCACGCTGCGCGACGGACGGGTCGACGAGATCGGCTCGCCAGAGGAATTGGCCCGCTCTGGCGGTATCTACGCCGAGTTGCTGGCGCTGCAGGCATCCGCGACGAAGGCCGACCGCAAACGCCTCCACGCCTTCGACATCACCGGCTGAGCAATCCCCACGGGCGCCGCGTTCCCGATGCCCTTTGGCCGAGCCACGTCCAGCGGCAAGCGGACGGAACCATGGACCCGTCCACGTGACGCCGCGCAGTCAGCGCGTCGCGACCACCATTGTGTCGCTGGGGTCGTGCCCAAGTCGGCCGCTTCGCCAATGCATGGCTGAGCAGAGCGAAGTGAGGCGTCCAGGGCCACAGGGACTCGGACCGCCTCACGTCGATCAATCAGTCAGCGGCGCTGTTCCGCCATCCATTGCCACAGGTGCTATCAAGAAGGTCGCCCTGCTCGAACGACCCGAGCGAGATCGATCGGCCGTTCATGAGGGTGAAGGGCTCGTTCTGGGTGATCGTATGGATGAGGTCGAGCATCACATTGCGTCCAGCCACGGCGAGGTAGCCCAGCGTGCTGGCCGCAGGGACCCCGAACCCGGATGCCAACTCGATGACGATGTCACCATTGCGGACGCTGGCACCGGTGATGACCCGGTCAGCGTCGAACTCGCTGGATATGGCTTCGGGGGCGGCATCCCGCTCCCGGCAAGGGTCCGCACAGGGGGGAAGTACACGCTCGGAATGGCGGCATCGGACCTACTCCTCGGGGTTCCACTGGAGCAGATTGCTGGTTCTGTCAGTGGGCGGCGGCGACGATGGCGGCGATGCAGGCGCCTTGGTTCTTGAAGGGGCCGCGTGATCGTGCTGACGGTGACCCCGTCAATGGCGTGTCGATGTACACCCAGCGGTCGCGGGCGGTGTAGCCGTTGACCATCGGGTCGTAGGTGATGATCTTGTGGCTGGAGTAGGCCGTCGCGACCCAGGCCTCCAGCACCGGGCTCGAGCCCGCGGCGGAGGCGCTGGACAGGTACAACCAGAACCCGATGTGGCGATCGGGGGCGGCGGTGATCACCTCGGGGAACGCCGGCGTAGGACAGCTGGCCGTTCGGCAGCGCGTAGAGGGTGGCTCGGTCGCCGACGCCGAGGGTGTCGAGCATGACGGCCTCCCCACCCAGGCCGGTGGGCGCACCTTACGCGGAGCCGATCTCGACCGCGGGTCATCGACGCCGTGCTCGACGAACTTGCCGCCGCCGGCCGGCCCGGCTGTCCATGGACCGCATCGCCCAACGCGCCGGTGTCTCGAAAGCGACCATGTATGCGCGGTGGCGCTCCAAGGACGACCTCCTCGTCGCCGCCTACCAACGGCTCAGCCGACTCTTCCCCACCCTCGACACCGGCAGCCTGGGCGGCGACCTCGACGCCCTGATCCGCCACCCACCCCACCTACCCTGATCCCAAACTCCGGCGCTTGCCTTGCCTGCTGGTGTTCGTCGTGTCGGCGGCGAGGTGCAGGTCGACGAAGGCCGCGCGGAGCAGGCGTCCGGATTTGGGACAGCCGAGCGTCATGCCTCCCCAACCACGCATCTGTTCGCCCTTCGTCGATGAGTCCTCGTCGGCTGGGCCTCGGTCAGGTGGTGGGCAGTCACCCTCCCGCGCTCCGCCCGCTGTCTGGCGAGCTCCGCTTCTGGATGTCCGGCTGCGACCTCGTCCATTGCACGTGGGGGTGTGAGCAAGAAACTACGTACCATCTGGTCAGATTCCTGGCCTCAACCGCCCCATACGAGGCGAATAGGGTGTAGACCGTATTTGCGGTACTTGGTGTTCAGGTACTCGCGAGTCGCACTTCAAGGAAGAAGGAAACGTGACCGACCACCCCTCCCCCACCTCCCACCCGATCCGCCGCCGCAGCCTGCTGGTCGGCTCCGCCGCCGTCGCCGGTCTGGCGGTGGCGAAGCCCGAGATGGCCGCCGCCGCAGGCGGCTCCGACTACCAACTCAACAACGCCGGCGATGTCCAGGTCGCCACTCAGCCCGCCACCGTGGTCCGCACCACCAACGGTCCGGTTCGCGGCATGGAACGCAACGACATGTTCACGTTCAAGGGCATCCCCTACGGCGCCCCGACCGGAGGCGCCCGCCGCTTCCTCGCCCCCGTGGCACCCGAACCGTGGACCACCACCTTCAACGCGCTGGCCTACGGGCCGCTGTGCCCGCAGACCCCCCTCGGCGCCACCAAGGATCCCGTCCAGGCGTTCCTGTTCGACTGGAGCTATGGCACCAGCCTGAACGAGGACTGCCTGCGCCTCAACGTGTGGACGCCCAGGACCGGCAGCGGCAAACGCCCCGTGATGGTGTGGATCCACGGCGGCGGCTACTCCGCCGGCTCCGCCGAGGAACTCCCCGGCCAGGACGGCGAGAACCTCGCCCGCCGCGGGGACGTCGTGGTCGTCTCCATCAACCACCGGATCAACGTGTTCGGCTTCCTGAACCTGTCCGCCGCCGGCGACGCCTACGCTGACTCCGCGAATGTCGGCATGCTCGACTGCGTCCTGGCCCTCGAGTGGGTCCGCGACAACATCGCCCAGTTCGGCGGCGACCCTGACAACGTCACGATCTTCGGCCAGTCCGGCGGCGGCGGCAAGGTCAACACCCTGATGGGCATGCCGCTGGCCAAGGGCCTCTTCCACAAGGCCATCGTCCAGAGCGGCTCACGGGTGGCGTCCTTCACCCCGGCCCAGTCCGAGGCCGGCACCGGACGCCTGCTCACCGAGCTGGGCCTCACCCTCGCCGAGGTCGAGCAACTGCGCGACATTCCCGCACTCGACCTGAACGCCGCCTGGGCCAAGGCCGGCACCGGCGCTGCGCCCACCGTCGACGGACGCATCCTGCCCCGCAACCCCTACGGCACCGACGCCCCACCCCTGGCCGCCGACATCCCCCTGATGCTCGGACACAACCTGTGCGAAGGCTCCCCCAGCGGCTTCGGCGACCCAGCCCTGGAGAACATGACGATCCCCGAGCTGAAGGCCAACCTGGCCACCACCTACGGCGCCCGCGCCGACGCCATCTTCACCGCCGCCCGCGCGGAATGGCCCACCGCCAAACCGATCGAACTGCTCGGCTACGTCGGCGCCATCCAGAGCTACGGCGCCAACGCCGCCATCTGGGCCAACCTCAAGGCCGTCCAGAGCGCACCCGTCTACCGCTACATCTTCGCGTGGGCCACACCGGTCCTCGACGGACGCCCCCGGGCCTACCACACCTCCGAGATCGGCTTCGCGTTCGACAACATCGACCGCTGCGCCAACGCCACCGGCGGAGGCAAGGACGCCCGCAAGCTCGCCCAAACCATGAGCGAAGCCTGGATCGCGTTCGCCAAGACCGGCAACCCCAACCACCCCGGCCTGCGCCGCTGGCCACGCGTCACCCCCGGCAACGCCGAAGCGATGATCTTCGACAACACCCCCACCGTCGCCATCGACCCCGCCGGCGCCGTCCGCAGGGCCATGCTCGACTGAACACTGCCTCAGGGCACGACGTGTGGGGGCCCCAGCGGAAACGACCGTGAGGGCCCCCACAGGTTCGTGCACCACGGCGCGGCCCACATGGCCTGGGCTCCTTGGAAGCGTCCCCGTCCTGCACGTGCCGTGCGGCTGGTGGCCAGCACGACGAACACGACAGCGTCCCCGATGGCGGCAGCTCAGAGATCGAACAGCTCACTGTGGATGCGTGAGGCCGGCACGCCGAGCGAGCGGGCGGAAGCCTCGACAACCTGGTTCAGGGAGGCGGGCCCGCAGGTGAACACGGTGGCGTCAGTGATGTCTCCGAGCAGGCTGGCGAGGTGATCAGCATCCAGCGGGTGGATCGCCCGCGGCCCGGCCAGGAGGTGGAGCCGGACAGTCCCACAGGCTTCGTGCCCACGGAGTTCGTCAGCGAGGATGAGATCCTCGGGGACGGAGGCGCGGTAGATCACGTCGATGGGCACGCCACGCGCCTCGAGGCCCGAGACGAGAGACACGATGGGGCCAATTCCCACTCCGCCGGCCACGAGCACGTAGCGGGAGCCCTCCGCCTGCGGCGGGATCATGATGCCGTAGGGCCCCTCGAAGGTGACACGGGTGCCCCTCGGGACCTCCATCAGGGCGGTCGACGCGTCGCCGAGTGCCTTCACACTGATCCGGAGGCGGTCGCCCACCCGGCCGGAAACAGAGAAGGGATGGGCCTCGTAGGACAACCCGGGGTGGCTGAACCGGAAGTTCATGAACTGGCCCGGCAGCAGACGCAGTCGATCGAGGTTCCGGCCCGTCATCCACACCGAGACCACGTCCTCGGACTCACGAACCACCTCCGTGACCGACAGTTCGTGCCGCCATGACCTCGCGACGGGGATGAGCAGGCGGTTCCACAGGACGAGGCCGAGCACCAGGACGTACAGCGCCACCCAGAACGCACGTGCAGCGCCGTCGTCGAAGGTGTCCCCGGCGACCACCTGGTGGAAGAACGCGAGGACGATCCCGACGTAGGTGAGCAGGTGCAGGGTCCACCACGTCTCGTGGCGCATACGCCGGCGCGCCCGGCGCCAGGAGGTGATTCCGGCGGTGACCATGATGAGCAGCCCGGCGAGCGCGGGCACGATCCCGGGATGCGTGCGGAGGATGACGCCGATGCCGGCGACCCACGCCCTGTTCTCCTCGATGGCGGACGCAGTGATGATGAGGATCACGTGGATGGCGATGAGGTAGAGCGCCCAGGGTGCGAGCTTCTTGTGCCAGCCCACGAGTTGATCCTGTCCGAAGGCCCGCTCCAGCACCGGCCAGCGGGAGATGAGCAGGAGCAGGAACAGCACCAGCGAGGTGCCGGTCACCGCAGCCATCGACGAGACACCGGCGAGGATCTCCACCCTGCCACTGAGCGGCAGTGCCTCTGTGACAGCAAGGGCGAGGGCGGTGAGGCCGAGCAGACCCGCGCCAGCCACGGTGATCACGCCCACACGTCGCTGCCGCCTCCAGACACGGACAGACGGGTCGGTCGTCGAGGCGTTTCGCGTCAGGATGTCGTCCTCGAGTTCGGTGTTCATGGACGTCATGCTCTCAGAGCGGACTGGGAGTGCGCTGCAAAACATGCACAATAGGCAGATTTGCCCATTGGGCATCATTGGCTCTAGGGTTGGCCTGCCCCACTCAGCGACTCACCGACCGAAAGCACGCCCATGTCCACACTCCTCTACCGCCTGGGCAGGCGTGCCGCGCTGCGGCCGCTGGTGCCGCTGGTGTCCTGGCTGCTCGTCATCCTCGCGGTCGTCGCGCTGCTCGCCACGCAGACCCCCTCGATCTCGACCAGCCTCACCCTGGACGATGCCCCGGCCCAGCAGGTGCTCGACGATGTCACCCGAGCACTTCCCGAGGCGGGTGGCACCCAGGGCACGCTCGTCTTCCAGGCAGCAGACGGCGGCCGGGTGGACACGCCCGGGCGCGCCGACGCGATCGGCCGCGCTCTCGAGACCGCAGTCGGGAGCGGGCTCGTGCTGGACAGGGATACACGCCTGCTCGACCAGCGAGCCGACGTCGAGTCCACCGTGCGCGAGAACGTGGAGGCGCGTGTGGCCGGCGATCTCACCGTACGGATCGAGGAACTGCTCGGGGTCCTTGACGGAGCCCTGCGGGTTGACGGACCAGCAGCCCAGGGACCTCAGGCAGCTCAGCTCGCACCCAGGATCGCTGCGCTCAGGGACGCCGCGAATGATCTCCTGGCCGCCCCGGACGCCGAACTGATCAGCGGTGCGAGTGATCTCTTCGCCGAAGTGGAAGAGTTGCAGGCCGACCTGAGCCGCGCCGGCATGGTGCTGGGCGAGCTCCCAGGTCCGGAGGGGGGAATGACGGACCCGGCTGCCGCCGTCGAGGACGCGACGACGAGCGCGACCGCCGACGCGCTCGGGAGGCTGGACTCCCTGCTGCGCGGCACCTCGCCTCGGGGCACCGAACTCCTCACCTCTGAGGGCGTCCGCCCGTCCGTGCTGGTCTCCGACGACGGCACCACGGCGATCGCCTCGGTCCAGCTCACCGAGCAGGTCTCCGACCTGCCGTCCGGGAGCCTGGGCGACCTGCTGAGTGAGATTGACTCCGTCGTCGCCGGCGACGGACTCACTGTTGCCGCCAGCAGTTCACTGCAACCGCTCCAGCCGCCGATTGGTGGTCATGAGGCCGTCGGCATCGCCGTTGCCGCCGTCGTCCTGATCGTCACCCTCGGCTCACTGGTCCTGGCCGGACTCCCCATCCTGCTGGCGCTGGTGGGGGTGTTCATCGGCGTCGGCGGGGCCTATGCCCTCTCGGCGAACTTCGAGATGACGACATCGACTCCCGCCCTCGGGCTGATGCTGGGCCTGGCCGTCGGGATCGACTACGCACTGTTCATCGTCCACAAGGAGCGCTCCCTCCAGATGCACCTCGGGCTGGACCCTGTCGAGGCCATCGCCCGCGCGGTCGCGACCGCCGGGGGTGCGGTCCTCTTCGCGGGCGCCACGGTCGTCATTGCCCTCCTTGGACTGTTGACCCTGGGAATGGGCTTCGTCTCGACGATGGCGATCACCGCCGCGGTCACGGTGGCGCTCGCCGTCGCCCTGGCACTGACAGCGTTGCCCGCCCTCCTCGGGCTCCTGACACGCGGACGACGAGGTACGACCGCTCGCCGTGCGGACGAGACACGTCACGGCCACTCGCGTTTCGGCCGGGCGGCACGATGGTGGGTCACGACCATCACGGCCCGGCCGGTCGTAACCCTTGTCGCGGTCGTCGTCGGGCTCGGCATGCTGGCCATTCCGGCCAGCCAGATGGAGCTCGGCATGCCGTCCGGGGCGGTCGCCGCTCCCGGGTCGGAGCAGAGGACGGCCTACGATGCGGTGAGCAGCACCCTCGGCGAGGGCGCCAACGCGCCGCTCGTTGTCGCGCTGACACCCGTGGATCCGGGCGCAGTCGACCAGGACGTCCTGGAGGCCTGGCAGGCCGAGCTCGCGAGCCACGACAGTGCCTCCAACGTCAGCCTGATGGGCACGTCCGCGGACAGATCCCTCGCGCTCTATACCGTCGTCCCCGTTGCCGGACCAACCGACGCCGAGACGGCCGCCCTGGTCCACGCCCTGCGTGGTAGTTCGATCAACGACGTCGAGGAGATCGGCGTGACCGGCCTGACCGCCATCAACATTGATCTCTCCGAGTCACTCAGGGACGCGATTCCCCTCTACCTCACGCTGGTGGCGCTCCTGTCCCTGGCGATCCTGCTTCTGGTGTTCCGCTCCGTGCTGGTCCCCATCGCCGCAACAGCGGGATTCCTCCTGTCCATTGGTGCAACCCTGGGGCTCGTGGTGACCGCCTTCAGCAACCCCGACGTCACCTGGCTCGTGGGCGTCGACCGAGCAGGACCCGTCCTGAGCTTCCTGCCCATCATGGCGACCGGCATTCTCTACGGCCTGGCCATGGACTACCAGGTGTTCCTCGGCACCTCGATCCGCGAGGTCCACGTCCACGGCGGATCCGCCCGCACGGCGGTGGTCGAGGGGTTCCACCACGCCAGCCGAGTCGTGGTGGCGGCCGCGCTCATCATGATCTCGGTTTTCGCCGGGTTCGTGCTCAGCGACGACACCATGATCCGCCAGTTCGGATTCGCATTGTCCGCCGGAATCCTGATTGATGCCTTCCTCATCCGTATGACGCTCATCCCCGTCGTCCTCCACCTCGCGGGCGACACGGCGTGGTGGCTCCCGCGCTGGCTGGGCCGGATCCTGCCCGACCTGGACCTGGAGGGTGCCCGGCTCGAGCTGCCCGCTGCTCCCAGCGAGCCTCCAGCAGCGGCGCTCTCTCCAACTGTCCAACCTGACACACTGGTGCGGTGACCGGACTCAGAGATGCGAAGCGGGCCGCAGTCGCGCGCAGCCTGGCTCGGATCGCCTTCGGCCTTGTGCGCGATCGTGGTCTCGGAGGGGTCACCGTCGAGGAGATCGTCGCCGAGGCGGAGGTGTCCCGGCGGACCTTCTCCAACTACTACCCGTCCAAGGAGGCCGCCGTCGCAGCGGTCGTCGTTCACCAGGTCGAAGCAGCCCTCGCGGCATGGGCACCGCCGGAGTCCGCGGACATGGACGTGCTCGACATCGCCCGGCTACTCGTGGATCACCAACTCAGAACCGGCACACTCGCGATCCTCACCGAGGTGGCCGCCCTGTCAGCGGAACACCCGCAACTCGTGCCGTACGTCCGGGACGCACAGTGGAAGGTGTGGTCCGCCGTCGGGGACCGGATCCTCACTGCGATCCCCGCGCCTGACAGCTCGGACGCCGAGACCGTTCAGCTGGTCGTCGGAGGCCTCTTCGGCATCGTCAGCGCCGGTCTGAACTCCACGGGCATCCGCGACAGTGACGCCGCCCCGCGGCTGCACGAATCAGTCCACAGGGGCCTCGCGAGACTCGAGCAGGGGCTCGGTCGTCCGCGCTGCAACAACTGCGGCCACCCGCACATGAAGAACGCAGCCCTCCATCGGGTTGACGGGAGTTGACCTTTCAGCTCCTTGACCCAGTCCCAGGACCACGGAGGGGCGACGCGTCCTGAGGGGGGACGATGGCGGAGCAGAAGACGATGAGATCTTCGGCGGGCCTTCAGCGCTCCCCCAGCCATGACCAGCCCCCGCCCCGGTAACGCGTCCGGGTTCGACCCGCCCTCGCAGGAGGAGGGCCGGGCAGCGTTCGACCCGGACGCGGACACCCGAACGACACGCGCGGGCGTCGTGGCCCATCGAAGACGAAACCGCAGACTGCTCCGCGCCGTGCCCAGCTTCGGTGCATGCACTCTTTGGTGGTGGACGGGCACCA
The DNA here is from genome assembly GCA_937988865.1 of uncultured Propionibacteriaceae bacterium. Taxonomy (GTDB): domain Bacteria; phylum Actinomycetota; class Actinomycetes; order Propionibacteriales; family Propionibacteriaceae; genus CALKHV01. Next base: position 19,464 of record CALKHV010000118.1, read on the forward strand.
TGCCTGACGCCTCGTCACCCGTCACGCGCTGGGCAGGAACTCACTCCCCGGCCCGCTCCACGAGATCGCGAGCTCGTCGCGCGCCCTCGTTGCGGCCACGTAGAGCAGCGACCGCTCGCGGAGCAGCGCGTCCGCCTGGGCGTCCTCGGAGTAACCCTGCTCGCTCATGGACGCAGGCATCGATCCCTCGTTGATCCCGAACAGCAACACCCTCGAGAACTCCGTGCCCTTCGCCCGGTGCATCGTCATCACGACCGGCTGACCCGGCTTGATCGCCCCTCGCTCGACGGCCCGGACGGTCACGCCGCGGTCCCCCAGCCCGGCGACGACTCTGGCCCGTGTTGACGAATACCGCACCAACACCGCCACCGTTTCGGGCGCCGCTCCATCGGCTGTCCACTCTCTGACCAGCGACGCCGCGCGGTCGAGTTCGTCGCTGAGGGTGGCGCACGGGTACAACTGCGGACGCGGCCCGCTGCGCGCAGATCGGTAGTCCGACGACCGTTCCTCCACCTCTTCGAGGTCGATGAACTCACCGCCGGCCAGCACGCCGATGGCCCAGGCGAGGTTCTGGGCGGTCGTACGGTAGTTGAGGGTCAGGCGTTGCGACCTGCCCACGATCTTGATGCCGTACGCCGACAGCACCAGTCGCTGACCGTAGATCCGCTGGTGGGAGTCCTCGGCGATGAACAGGTCGTCTGGGCCCTCATCCACCAGCGCACGGAGCAGTTGCCAGTGCGAACCGCTGAGGTCCTGCCCCTCGTCGACGAGCACATGGTCAGCGACCCGCTCACCTGCCAGTCCCTGTCGCTCGCAATACGACGCCGCGAGGCTCGCCGCTTCGGTGAAATCGACGGATCCTCCGATCCGTGACAAGGCACGATAGCTCTCGACGACGTCCCAGACGGCGGACCTCTTGGCCCGGTCGAGGGCGACTCCGCGTCCCGGCCGTCGGACCTTGAAGTATCCCGGCCGGTCGGTGATCCGGTGCGGCAGCACCACAGCGGCGTACTCCGCCGCGAGGAAGGCGTCCGTCCGCAGCGCCTCGGGCAGGGCTCCCCCGGCGTCCGCGATGGCAGCCTGCCACGCCGTGTTCGGGGTGCGTCCACTCACCCGCGGGGTGGCCACACCCAGAACGGCTTCGGCGTCGGACGCGATGTCGTCGCCCGCCCGCTTCAGCACCGCGGACGCCAGCGCGTCGATGCCGATCACCAGCACACCTTCGTCGCCCAAACGGGAAGCAAAGCGCAGGTCGGGGTCGAGGCGCGTCAGGTCTGCACGCATCTGCTCGGCCAGGTTGGTGGTGAAAGTGGTCACGATCACCCGAGCTTGGGGATGTGCCCGTGTCAGGAACCTTGCGCGGTGCAGCAGCACCACCGTCTTCCCGGTCCCGGCCCCGCCGGACAGGCGGAACGGCCCGTTGTAGTGGCGCGCGACGTACTTGCGTTGCTCGGGGTGCAGGAAGACCCGCCACGCACCGAAGTCGCCCCCTTCGACGACCCTGCGGAGTTCGTCGTTGGTGTCGATCCACGCGAAGCTGAGCTGCGCGGCCGGGTGCTTCAACCCCTTGAGGAGGCGATCCTCCTCCGAGTCGTCGGGGGCCGGCTCCGGGGTTGTGAGAGAAAACGCGTCCTTGACGTCGGCCACAGGGTGGCCGGCCGCGAGTTCGAGGAGCGCGAGCCCCTGCCACTCGACGGCGTCGGTCAGCAGCGTCAGCAGGGCATCCTCATCGGACGCCGCCAACGCCGCGTCCGCGAGCGTGGCGTCGATGCCGAGTTCATCGACCAGCACATCGCGGTTGAGTCCCAGTCGCACGAGCAGCGGCACAGCTGCCGGGCGGAGGGTCTCCGGCTCGGACGCCGGCACTCTGCGGGGAGTCAGTGGCTGCGCGTCCGGGGTGGGCAGCGTGATGATCTCGGGGATGCCGTTGACGGGGTTCAGCGTCAGGGTCGTCGTCTTCGCGACCCCGATGGCCTCATCGTGCGGCCAGACGCCGTGGAAGACGTACACGTACGACTGCCCGTTGATCAGCTTGAACAGCACCGCGCGGTACGACTGGTCGACCCGCCCGGTGCGGACGCGAGCATCGACGCTGCCCACGATCGGTTCGATGTGCAGTCCCGGCGCGGTGTCGTCCTCGGCGAGCTTCTCGAGGAAGGCGTAAGCCTTCTTCTTCACCGCCGGGTCGAGCTTGCTCGCCGGCTTGGTCATGATGATGTTGCCCATCACCCCTCCTTGTGAGCTTCGGTGCCGGCCTTGTCTCCTGCAGGGCCGGCGAGGGCGGCCACGAGTGCGTCAACCTCGGCCGTCACCATGGTCCAACCGAGGTCGAGCAGCTCCTGACGTGTCGGCTCGTCCAAGTCGAGATCTGCGGCGACCCGCAGGTCGGGCCAGGCGATGTCGATCGGGCTGCCCTCGGGCGTCTCGAAGCCGAGCTGCGGCACGGGCACGCGTCCGATGGCGGCCAACCCCTGCAACACGCGACGCTCCGCATCGCTGGCAGCGCCGTCAACCACCTCTTGCCACGCCGTTGACAGCCCTGGGACGCCGGGCTCGGTCACCTCTCCGGCGAGCGGCACCGTTCCGGAGATCAACTCGCTGAGCGCCACCACCTCGGTGGGCTGGGTGCGAATCCCCAGGACGTTGCCGAGGCGCAGCCATTCCTCCCATGCGGATCGATGGCCGTCGCCGAGGTGGTCAGGCCGGTCATCGAGAACCGCGATCGACTCGAGACTGGTGGCCGCCCCTAGCTGACGCGCTCGGGTGAGGACGCCGACGTGACCCGACCGCCACCACCACGAGGTGGTCGCCGCGCGGGCCGGCAGTGCGGGCGGCTGGGTGTCGAGCAGGAGGTGCGCCGCGGCCTGGGCGAGGTCCTGGTCGGGGTCAAGGGCCAGTTTGGCGCCGTCCTTCGCGAACAGCCACGGCACGCGGTTGCCCAGCGCCTCGTGTCCGGCCAGGTCCGGGGCCTGGATCCACCCGAGGAGGAAATCGAGCGGGCCCTTGGTGATCGCCTCCACGTGGTCTGCGCCGAAGTCGGCCGACTGCTGCATCAACGCCGAAATCACCTGCGCGTCGTACCAGGCCGGGGGCGCAGCCGAGACGGCCTTGCCCTGCGCGAGGTTCGCGTCCCGTTCGAGGTCTGCCCAGGTGATCGACAGCACCATCGTGCCGGCGGCACGCAGCATGCGACGCTTCTGCGCGTCGTCGGCGATGGTGTTGTTCGCGGGCACCGCGTGGAAGCGCCACCCGTCGGTGAAGATCGCGATCGCCGGCAGGTTGTGTTGCGATGAGCGCAGCACGAAATCGGGACGCACCCCGCCCATCTGCACCTGCGGTTCAAGCGTCCACTGACGCACGGCATGGGGGAAGGTGATCGACACCGTGTTTCCCCACTGCCCGGGAACCTCCTTGAGGGTCGCCCCCAGAGCGGTGAGTCGTTCGGTGAACAGCTTGCGGAAACGCTGCTCCAGATGTGACTCCGCGCTCTGCATCACCGGTTCGATCTCGGTGACGGTCCACTGCATCGTCGCCTCCGGGACGAACCCCCGGACGCCTCCCCCCAGGATGTCGCGCAGGTGGCGTTCAGCCGCTGCCCGCGACACCAGGTCGACCTGACTGCCCGACGCGTAGGGCAGGAGGCACCGGTGGCACGCCAGGTGCGGCCCGTTGGCGCACTCGCAATCCTTCAACCGCTGCCACGCCCTGAACAGCAGGTCCCAGACACGTTCCGGGTCGGCCAGCTCGGCCAGATACCCCGTCCCACCAGGCACGACGTCATGCAGCAGCAAGGCCTCCACGGTCGATCCCCCGCCTTCGCCTGTCACGGGCACGTTGATGGACGCCACCTCGATGTGGTCGGGCAGTCCGCCGATCTGTTCGGCCATGCCCAACGCGACAGCCGCCGACAGGCTCGGCAACGCGAACCGGTCACCCAGGGTGACCGTCAGAGGCAACCGCAGCACAGCGCCCTGCGTCGTCATCGAACGCGTGAGCGCCAGGTCACGGGTGTGCTCGTCATCACTCTTGCGATAGCGGCACCACGGCCGGTGCTCACCGCGACTGTTCGACCGCGAGTGGCGATCGAGCTTGCCGCACCCCTCACACAGCCGGAACAGCGGTGCCGCCCCCCGGATGCCGGCGATCTGCCGCAGCGGGCCGTGAGCGCGTCCCGCATTCACCCAGCGGACGTCGACCCGGTTCAGGTACTTCACCCCGAAGCTGAACTGGTCGACGTACCACTCCTTCGCGACGCCCTCGGGGTTGATGTCGGCCGCGACGAAGATCGAGAACCTCTCCTGCTTGCGTTCGTCGGTGCGGTCGCTGATCTGGGCCTCGTCCCGGTTCATCTCGGCCGACACCCGCGACAACTCCACGACGTCGAGATGGTGCTCGATCCCACCGATGGCCAGGTCTCCGCAGCGAGGGCAACCCTTCCCGGCCACCGCACCATCGCCCAGGTCAGCGGCGTAGCCGCACGTGGGGCAGAACGCCATCGTGTGGATCGCCGACTCCCCCACACCCAGGTCGACAGTGTCGATCGAGATCTCCAGTCCCCGGGCGTAGAAGGTCGAACCGGGGGCGAACTCGCGCAGCGCATTGGCCGAGGCCCGTTGCAGACTCGTCGACTCGTACTGGTACTCGCTCGTGTCGGGGTCGACCCAGGTCAGCGACACCTCCAGCGTGACCGAGTCGTCGAGCAGCGTGTAGTTGGGCAGCAGCCCGAACTCCTCCAGCACCGAGATCCAGTACTCCCCACGCAGATTGGCCAGCTCCTTGTTGGTCACCTTCAGCGCGGCCAGCGCCGACCGCGCCGCGCGTTTGTCGTCGTCGCTCGCGGCCGGCAGGGCCGCCACCTGGTCGAGCTCGGGCAGCGCGTCCTCGATGGCCTTCTTCCGATGCGACAACCCCTCGACGGTGGTGTTCCACCGCTGGGATGCCGCGAAGACCTGGCGTCCAAGACTGCTTGTCCCGGGCCCGTCCGACGCGGTCGCCCACGACCGCAGCCCGTCGACCGCCGAGGTCGACAGGGTCGAGAAGGCGCCCAGGAATCGGTCGAGGTGGGCGTCCGACCCGGTTTCGGCGAAGCCGACCAGGTGTTCCAGGAACGAACCGGGTGTCGCCTGCATGACCACGCTGGCGAGCCGGGGGTGAGGTCGCTGGGGGTCGCGGGCGAGGCAGTCGAGCAGGTGCGCGACGTACTGGCGACGCAGGATTTCCTGCGCACTCAGGTAGGTCGCCGGCGGACGTACCGGTCCGTTGACGACCGACAGCGGGTCGCCCCAGCGCTGCAGGTTCACCCCGCGTCCGGTCACGAAGGCGAGGTTCAGCGCGTTGCCGGTGAGGCGTCCCGCGCGACCGACCCGCTGCAGGTACGAGGTGACGGTCTTCGGCAGGGACGCCAGCAGCACCGCCGACAGGTCACCGATGTCGATGCCCAGCTCCAGGGTGGGTGTCGCGACGAGCACGTTCGGGGCGTCCGGGCGGGTCTGGCCCTCCTTGAACCCACCCTCATACGCCAGCCGGGTCGTGTCATCGAGCAGGCTCGAATGTTCGCGCGCGACGATGCGTCGCATGTCAGCGGACGCATAGAGCGTCCGGTAGTAGTTGCCGCCCCGGGGCTCGCGTTCCAGCCGGCCAGGGCATCGCACCAACATGCACGGCGCACCCTCCAGCTGCCCGACCACCGAGGCGGTGCCGGGCTGCTGGTTGTGGCACACCGTGCACACCAACAAATGCCTCCCGGACGCCAGCCCGGCCTCCGTGGTCGGCTGCACCAGCACCGAACTGGTCGGGATCGCGAAGACCGTGCCCCCCGAATCGGTCGACACCGCATGCAGCACGTCGCCGTGCACCAGTGCCTCCAGCAGCAATCGGGCCAGCTTCGCCCCGAACGCCGCCTGGACGCCGAGGTTACGGGCAGCCCACCGGGCGTACCACGACTGCGGACTGGTGACCGGGTCGAGCAGCGGATCCCTCCACTTCACCGCCGGACCCACCCGGGGGAAGGCCGGGGCCGAGCGTCCGGACGGGAACGCCGGCATGCCCTGGCCCCTCGGACGTCCGCCCCAGATGCGATACCGGTTCCCGTCCTCCTTGAGGAAGCGGTTGAGCCATTCGTGCTCGATCGCGCCGCCTTCGCGCATGTGCTCCAGCGTCCCCCGCACCCACGCGACCAGCGTCGCGTCGGTGATGGCAGCGACGTTGTCGTCCAGGCTCGCCTGCAGGTCGGCCTTCTCGAGCGCGGCACGGCCGAGGGTGGCGAGTTTGGCGGGAAGACCCGCCTCGACCTCGACGACGACGCTGCCGGTCTGCTCGAGGGTGCGTCCGAACCGTGACTGCAGGCCGAACTCGAGCACGGCGTCGAACAGCAACCGGCGCCTGACCCGCGTCAGCACGATCGACGGCACCTCACGCAGCGTGTCCTTGCGCCAGAACGGGGCGAACTCGTCGCGCGTCGCCAGGTCGGGTGGCACCAGTCGGAAGCGACGGAACCGGTCATCGCCGGCATCCGCGACCGCCTGCCCGACCAGGGCGTCCAGGGTGATCGGGGCGTTCCCGACCGCGTCACGCAACAGTGAACGCAGCGTCAACACGTGCGAGCGACTCTCGACGAAGCCGGCGCGGTGGGCAGCGTCCTGGACGCTGTCGGTGAACACCAACGCCTTCTTCTCCGCGGCGTCCAGGTCCTCCGACCCGAACAAGGTCGACAGTGTGACCGACAGCAGGGTCGCCACCGCGCTGCCCAGGAACCGGATCGCGTCCTTGCTCTGACACGACGGGCAGGTGTCGTCCCTGGACGCCTGCTCGGCGTCGGCGCCCACGTGGGTGAGCACCGGCAGCACCCACCCCTCCAGGGTGTCGCGGTCATCCTCGACGGGTGGTGTCGACACCAGGGCGCGTTGCCGGATCGAGAACCAGTGCAGTCCCTCGACGCTGTCACCGTGCCGGGTGCTCGCGTGCTCCGCCTCCAGGGGCGCATACAGGAGGGCACGGAACCGTCCCTCGCGGCTGGCGTGATGGCGTCGGATGGCCGTGTCTTCCGGGGCAAGGTCGCTGCCCACGGCAGCGAGCTCGACACCCCAGCCCGAGCGTCCGCAGTGCCTGCAATAGATCGCCGGGAACACCGGACGCGTCTGCCCCGCGAACGGATCCTCCCCGTCCACGCCGGCCAACGTCCCGTCGTCACTCCACAGATACTCCGCGGACGACCCGGCCACCCGGTCGATCCTGGTCAGCTCGCGCACCCACAGGTGCAGGTCGACCGTCAGCGCCGCCCGCCCGACCCGCGCGCGGACGTGACTCAACGCCGCCACCACGTGGGTCAGGAAACTGACGTGGTCATCGTCTGGCGCCCCCGGCGCAGGCGGATCGGGAAACACCAGGTCGCCGAGATCGGCCAGGCTCACGGCCTGCCCGGTCGCCGCCACCAGGGTGTGAACCAGAGGGTGCGCCCGCAGCAGCGGCAACAACCCCACAGGATCATCACCCACCCGCGCGGTCAGCTGCGATGGCGTCACGTCATACAGGGCGGCGACCACGGCGACAGCCAGCTGGTGCGCGTCCCCCGCAGCCGTGTCCAGAGCGGTGTTGATGGACGCCAGGTCGGCCCGCGCGGGCGTCCTCGCCACGAATCCGGACGCCATCACCTCGGTCGGCGCCTCCCCGACCCACTCCTGGAGGGTCAGACGTTCCTCGCCGATCACGCACGACGCGTCCAGGGTCTCGCCGAACACGGTGGCTGCGAAGTCGAGCATCGCCCCCGGATCGCCCTGGTCTCCCAGCGTCGCCGACGTCGCCACCGGGGTGATCCTGCCCAGCGGACGCGCCCTGTCGTCGTCGGTGCCGACGTCCGCCGGCCAATGACTCTTCACCGTGAGGCCGAGGCGCCGCAGCAACATCGCGACGTCGGTGCCCTGGGCACCGTCGTAGGTGTGGAACTCGTCCAGCACCAGGTACTGCAGACTCAGCGCACTCTGCTGCCAGATGCGCTGGTCATCGGAACGCAGCAACAACTGGTCGAGCATCTTGTAGTTGGTGAGCAACAGATCGGGCGCGCTGTCGCGGATGATCGCCCGATCGGTGATCAGCCCGTCCCTGGTGACCTTCGTGCGCTGCGGACCGTCCTGCCCGGTGTAGAGGGCGGCCGTGATGCCCGCCAGTTCTTCGCGAGTGGTGAGCAGTTCGGTGAGCCGCGTGGCCTGGTCGTTGGCCAGGGCGTTCATCGGGTACAGGATCAGCGCCTTCATGCCCGTCACGCCCGCGCGGCGGGCCCGCAGCACGTGGTCGAGGATCGGGTAGAGGAACGCCTCGGTCTTGCCCGACCCGGTGCCGGTCGTGATGACCGTCGGGAGTGGACGCGGACGCTCCGGCCCCAGCTCAGCCGAACTCAACCGCGCGAACGCGGAAGCCTGATGCCCGTAGGGGACGAAGTCGGGATTCCATGAGAAGCCCCCACTGCCGGACGCCGGCCTGAACGGCAGCCGAAGACGCAGGAACGGCCCCTTGAACAAGCCGTTGTCGGCGTCGCCCAAGAACTCCAGGAGGGCCAGGCGCGCGTCGTCGTCGGCCAGCGCAAAGGTGGTCGCCAAGTAGTCGAGCAGACCGTCCTCGATGGACTTGGCCTGCCGTGTCGGCAGTAGTTCACTCATGTCCCATCCCCCTGTTGCCGCCACTCAAGAACCGAGCACCGTCGACGGCCACGGATTGGAGGTGGAACACCTCATCCTTCGGACGCATGCACCAGTTCACGATCCTGCAGCGCGAGCCACGCCGCACGGACGTGCGTCGGCGTGAAGAGGGTCGCCTTGCGCCGGTTCCACTCACGCACGTCCTCATATGCCCGCGTTGGCTCGGCCCTCGCTTCGGGGTCGTGAGCCATCACCCAGTGGACCGAAGCCAACAGCTCAAGCCCATAGGAGCTCTCGAAGCCTTCGATGCTCCGCATCACTGCATCAATATGGTCCTGGGTAGCAGGATCCCCCGCGACGAAAGCGTTGAGTTCGTCCTCCACATCGGGGCGGACGCGGATTGGATCCGCAGCCGTGACAGGGGCGGATCCGTCGCCGAAACCGACGATGAAGTGCCCCTCCATGGCGCGGAGGGTCTTGCGTAGGTTGTCGGCGTACGGCCCGTACTGCCCGCGAACGAACTCGAGTCGGAGTGGTTGTCCAGTGGCTTGCAGGAAGTACGCGAGCTTCTGCGCAGCGATCAGCGTGGGTGGTTCGAAGGTCAGGCGTTCGTACTCTCGCATGATGGCCAGCAGCGCAGCACGCGCAGGTGTCAGAGTGGGCCGGCGCTCGGCGACGGGTTGCCCTTCAGCGGCCGGTGCGCCACTCGGCGGAAAGACTCTGATGTCGACCGAGGCCGCCAACGGCTCGAGGGCTCGATGAATGACCGGCTCGACATCCCTCCATGCGAGCCCACCGTTGCCACACCCCAACGGGGGGATTGCGATCGAGGTGATACCCCGGGCACGGATGACGTCCGCCAGATCGGCCAGACCCGCTTCGATGTCCGGAAGCCGGGACGGCTCCCGCCAGTGGCGCTTCGTCGGGAAGTTGATGACGAACCGGGGACCGCTCAGGAGACCCGTCTCCCAGACGTGAACGCGGCCCGGAACGATGTCACCCCGCTTGCTCGCTGCCTGGTAGTCACGAAACATCGCCGGCCAGGCCTTCTTGAACTGAAGGGCGATGCCCTTGCCCATGACACCCTGAGTGTTGACGGTGTTCACGAGCGCGTCGACTTGGGCGGTGAGCAGGTTTCCCGTTCCTCGGGTGATTGGCATGGTCATACCTCAGAAGTACCAGTCGGGTCTGACACGAACGTCCATCGGATCCCTCAAGCTTGCCAGAGTGGCACGAACTTCGCCCTCCGAGCCCTCGGTCTTGGTCACGATCCCACGAACCGCCGCCCAAGGGACGCCTTCATGCACCAAGCACTCCGCCTGGCGGCGCTCCTTGCGATCCGGGTCGTCATCGGTGCTGTTCCAGTACTGCGCGCGCATGAGTGGCCAGTCGATGAAGTCCCCATCGATAGCGCCGCGGCCAACCTCGCGGAAGTCGGCGTAGGCAAGCTCCGCATGCCGGTTGCTCACCACGACACTGAGGCCGCTCATCACCAACTGCTGGAGGGTGCTCACGAGGTACACGATGCGTTCTGTCCGTGCGGCATCCGAGCCCAACGATCCCTTGTCGATGGTGAAGAGCATCGGGCTGCGTGGTGCGAAGTAGAAAGGTACGTAGTCGGCCAAGGTCCCCCCGGGGCCGCATGGGACGGGTCGTCGAGCGCGACGATCCTTGATGTGCCGGTAGCCGATCTCGACTCCCGCAAGCCCCCGCCGCCGCACCTCATTGTCGGGCAGAAGTCCCTGGTCGACGATGTTCGGCAGTCGTTCGATGCGGGTCATGTGGAGGACGTGGGTGGGAATGGGCTGGGTCATCACTGACCACCGCCCGTGGGCGTCGAACGAGCCGCGAGCCTGCGCTCGAACTCGGCGTAGGCGGCGCGCATGTCGGCCTCGCGGTCAAGGAAGGTGAACGGCAGGTCGTAGGTGTAGGTGTTGCCGGCCTGGTTGGTGGCGGTGCGTTCCTCGGGGGTGGTGGCGTCCCCCTTCTTGCGCCAGGGCACCTGGACGCTGTTGGGCACGAGGCGTCCGTTGGCGTCGTAGAGGTAGGTGGTGTGGTCGTAGCCGTAGAGGACGGCGAATTGCGTCCGGTAGACCGTGCACAGTTGGTCGGCGGTGACGCCGAGCATGAGGGCGACGAGGGC
>CALKHV010000119.1 GCA_937988865.1 uncultured Propionibacteriaceae bacterium
GGTGGAGCTAACGGGATTCGAACCCGTGGCCTCCTCGTTGCGAACGAGGCGCGCTACCAACTGCGCCATAGCCCCTCACCTGCCGGGTCACCCCGACAGCAGTCACTGACTGTACCAGCGCCGACGGCGTTGGTTCCACTTCACCCGGCAGGGCTACTCCCCCACCGCGCGGCGGATCCCGGCGTCCGATTCACCCTCGACCTGGGCCTCGCTGGGTGCCTCGGCCGTCACCGGCACGCTCGGACGCACGGGTTCCGGGGCGGACAGGTCGATGGTGCGCACCGTCCGGGGCACGAGGGGCTTGGAGACGTACGTGGGGGCCGTGACGGGGATGGGATCCCACAGTGACCCGGTCATCGAGACGGGGGCGCTCAACTCGATCGACATCTCGTCGCTCACCGGAGCGGCGACCGGGAGTTCGAAGCAGATCGTGTCGTTCTCCCACCCCGAGCGCAGGGCACGGACGCGTTCGTCGAGCGTCCGGCGCAGTGTCACGACGGAGTAGCGGCAGATGCCGTGCGAGACGACCACCATGCCGAGTGTCACGAGGAACGACCACCACGGCAGTCGGGACGTGAACACCGGCACGACGGCCAGGACGACGGTCAACGTCACCAGGCTCAGCATCAGACGACGCCTCCGCATGACGGCCACCCTGTTCGCGCGACGGATCTCGCGCAACGCAGCAGACCGGGTGAACGGGGTTGTCAACTCAAGGTTGGGGTTGGGTTCGTCGGCCAGGGGGTCGGTGCCCCGGCGGATGATGGTCATCGACGACGACAGGCGATCCAGGGGTTCGACGTCGTCGACGATCTCGGGCTCACGCCTCGACGTCACGAACCACGGAATCAGGTACGCCAGCCACCCCACCGCAATGGCGCCGAAGATCAGTCCCGTCGTTCCCACACAGGTCAAGGTATGTGGCGGGCCGCAGCCTGTCTGCGACCCCGGGCGGAGTGTCGCCAGATTGACCGGAAAGTCACGTTGGTCAGGGATTGACGCCCGGGAGCGGACGCCCGTCGAGGTAGCGCACCAGCAACCCCTCGGGCACGTCGTCGCGATGGAGGGCGAACGTCAGGTGGTCACGCCAGTCGCCCGCGATGTGCAGGTAGGCCGGACGCATGCCCTCGGGCCGGAATCCGAGCTTCTCGACCACCCGCAGCGAATTGGTGTTCTCGGGTCGGATGTCGATCTCGATCCGGTGAAGCTCGAGGACGCCGAAACAGTAGTCACAGGCCAGGGCGACGGACACCGGGACGATTCCGCGTCCGGCATGGTCGCGATCGATCCAGTAGCCGATCTGGGCCCAGCGGGCCGACCCGTAGGTGATGCCCGACACCGTCAGTTGGCCGATGACCGGGCTGGGTGGTGCCAGCGGACGCCACGGGCGCCCTGCGTCCCAGGTGATGGCCCACGGCAGGGTCGAACCCGCGCGGGCCTGGCGATTCAGCATCCGTACCATCTCGGCGAAGCTGCCCGGGCCGGGGTCACCCTCGGGCGGCGGGGTGGCGTCCCAGGGTGCCAACCAGCGCGCGTTGCGCGCGCGGACGCCCACCCAGCCGTCCGCGTCCCGCTGGAGGAGGCGACGCAACCCGACCGACCCGGCCCGTAGTCGCACCGGCCACGCGGGACGATCGGGCAGCTCAACGCCGTCCGGCATCGGCCAGTCGGGGTCTGGCATCAGTCCTGGTCCAGCAACCACACCATGACGGGCTCGCCGGCATTGACCAGGTCGACCTCTTCACCGATCAGGGCGAGGGCGTTCGCCTTGGTCAACTGGCTGATCTGGTGAGAACCATGGCCGTTGACCAGCTCGACCATCCTGCGTCCACCGGCATCGCGGACGATCACGCGGGCGAACTCCAGGCGTCCGAGGGTGCCGCGAATCGTCGAGGACGCGAAGCAGCGGATCGCCTGGGGGGTCACCGGGGAGGCACCCATGAGTTTGCGGATGATCGGACGTCCGAAGGCCTCGAACGAGATGTAGGCACTCAGCGGATTGCCCGGGAGCATCAACAGTGGGACGTCGTCCTCGCCGATGAGGGCGAATCCGTTTCGGCGTCCGGGGTGCATGGCCACGTCGGCGACGTCGACCCGTCCCAGTTCGGCGACCACGGCGGGCAGGACGTCAGACGGGCCACCGCCGATGCCGCCCGTGGTGATCACCAGGTCAGCGCGGATGAGCTGGTCGGCGATGGCCTCGCGGATCTCGGCGGGATCGTCGGGAATGCCGCTCACGCGCCACACCTGGGCGCCCTCGGCCTTGGCTGCGGCGGCGATCATCCACGAGTTGGCGTCGTGCACCGGTCCGGGGACGTTCGCCTCGCGTCCGGCCTCGATGAGTTCCGAACCGATCGACATCACGACGATTCGTGGTCGGGGACGCACGAGCACCTTGTCCATGCCCGCCGCCGCGAGCAGGCCGATGGAGCGGGCGTCGAGTCGCTGTCCCGATTGGGCCAGGAGGTCACCTTCGGCCACCTCGCCGGCCATCGGACGCACGTACTCGCCCGCCTCCACCGGTTCGTGGACGCGAAGTTCAGGGTCGGGTCCGCCGGCGAACTCGGCGGGAAGCACGGCGTCCGCCCCGCGAGGCACGGGCGCTCCCGCGGCGACGCGGACGGCCTGCCCCGTCGAGACCTCTGACATCGGAGTGTCCCCGATGCCCAGGTGGCCGGTGACGACGATCGTCCGGGGAGACTCGGGGGACGCACCGGCGACGTCCTCGGCGCGGACCGCGAACCCGTCGAGTCGCGCCGTGTCGAAGCGGGGAAGTGCATCGTGGGCGTGGATGTCCTCGCAGAGGGCCAGGTCCCAGGCGTCCAGGAGCTGCATGCCGAAGGGCGGCAGGGGCTCCACCAGGCTCAACACGTAGTCACGATGGTCGAGCATCGTCCGCAAGCCCTCGGGGGTGTTCCGTGGAGGTGCGGGGAGTGAGTGGTCCTGCACGGGTTCGGCCACATCGGGCTCGATCGTCTTCCTGCGTCCAAACAGCGCCATGGCTTTACGATAGGCGAATGCCCCAGCCCGCCCGGGACCGCCACCCGTCCGACCCCCACGGGCTCGCGATCGAGAAGGCCGACGTCCGCAAGCGTGGGCTGGCAAGGCGCGCCTCCCTCTCCCGGGACGAGCGCGATGCCCAGGACCTGGCCATCCTCGAGATCGCCCAGCGGGAGCTGGCAGCGGGCCCGCACACTGTGGCGTGCTACCTCTCCCGGACGCCCGAGCCCGACACCCTGAGGCTGGTCGACTGGCTGCGTGCGCAGGGTCGGAGGGTCCTCGTGCCGGTGTTGGGGCCGCTCCCGGACGGTCGTCCGCGTCGCGTCCCCGACTGGGCCTGGTACTCCGGACGCACGCATCCCGGCCTGTGGGGCATTCCCGACCCGGACGGCCCGGCCCTGGGCCGGGACGCGCTGGCGGACGTCGACCTCGTGATCTGTTCGGCAATGGGAGTGGCCAGGGACGGCCATCGACTGGGGGTCGGTGGGGCCTGGTTCGACAGGGCCTTGCCGGCCAGACGTCCGGGGACGCCGGTCTGGGCAGTCGTGCGCTCGGGAGAACTCGTCGAATCCCTGCCGTGGGGCGCGGGTGACGAGTGCGTGGACGCCGCCCTCACCCCCGAGGGCCTGATCGCCCTCGGTTGAGTCGGGGAACACAGAGCGGATTTCGGACGTTCCACCCATGGCCGGTAGGATCAGCCCGATCCACGAGAGCCCCGGTTGTCACCGGGAAGGAGCGCCAGTGCCCACGTACCAGTACCGCTGCAGCGAGTGCGGCAATGAGCTCGAGGTCGTCCAGAAGTTCACCGATGACCCGCTGAGCGTCTGTGACGTGTGCCAGGGTCAGCTCCGCAAGGTGTACAGCGCGGTCGGCATCGTCTTCAAGGGTTCGGGCTTCTACGCCACGGACAATCGCACGAAGGGCAAGTCGCAAGCCGCCAAGCCCGCTGCAGCGACGTCGGGCGAGTCGTCCGGGAATTCAACCGCGACGTCTGCTCCGTCGTCCAGCTCCTCGGCGTCATCCACAGCCCCGGCTGCCGCGAACTGACCTGTGGACAACTGACACGATCGATCCTCACGCCACCACAACAGGGACGTGAGGATCAACTCGTTCTGGCCCGGCCTGCGCCGCGCCGCCCGCTGGCACCGCCGCGAACTCGCCGCCTGCGCGGCGGCCATCTGCGTCCTGGCGACCATCAGTGCACTGTCTCCCCCGCCCGCGCCGACTCAACAGGTGCTGGTCGCCTCGACGACGCTCACGGCCGGGGCCACCCTCGGGACGCAGGCGGTGGAACTGGCCGAGGTCCCGGTCGATCTCGTGCCCGAGGGGGCGCTCGAATCCCTGGACGCCGTCAGCGGCAAGGTGCTCGCCGGCGCGGTGAGCCGCGGGAGCATCGTCACCCGTGCCGACCTGCTCAGCTCTGACACGAGCCCGGGTGAGGGCGAGTTGCTGGTCCCCTTCCGACTGGCGGACGCAGGGCTCGCCACCCTGGTCCAGTCCGGCGACCGGGTGACGGTCGTGACGGCCGGAGCCGACGGCGCCGTGGTGGTGCTGGCAAGGCGGGCGCGGATCGTGACGGTCCGATCAGCGGCGGCGTCCAGCGGGCTGGGTGTGACCTCGGGCGACGACGGCGTGCTCGTCGTCGTGAGCGTCGACGAGACGACGGCGGGAAAGCTCGCCACCTGGGCCGCGCGAAGCGAGTTGGGCATTGCCCTGGGGTGATCCGGCAATTGCCGCACATCATTCTGCTGCCGGTGGCTGCCACGGAACAACTATCCTGTCAAATTCGCGAACAATCCACACGCCTCATATAATTCTCGGTTGAACGATCAATCGACCTCCATTGGGGTCGCCATTCATCCGAAAGGACCCACATGTCCGGCTTCAAGGACTTCATCCTGCGCGGCAATCTCATTGAGCTCGCAGTCGCCTTCATCATGGGCGCCGGCTTCGCCGCCGTCGTCACCTCGTTCACCCAGGTCATCATGGACATCCTGGGCAAGTTCGGTGGCCAGCCCGACTTCAGCGCCGTCACCGTGGGCGGTGTCAACGTCGGCAAGTTCCTGACCGCCCTGGTCTCGTTCGTCATCTTGTCGGCGGTCGTCTACTTCGGCATCGTCAAGCCCTACGAGGCCGCCAAGGCCCGTTTGGTCAAGACGCCGGACGCAGCCGAGCCCATCGAGACGCAGGAATCGTTGCTCACCGACATCCGCGACCTGCTGAAGACCCGCTGATCTGACGTCAGTCGACGGTCCCGTGGTGGGGTGGCCGGTCGAGCAGCAGTCGCTGCTCGGCCGGCCCCAGCACGGGTGGCCCGACACGACGCGAGGCAACAAGACCGTCGACGCCCAAGTCGGCCCGGGCCTGCGCCAGCAGGGCATGGAATTGGGCCGCCCCCACCCCCGCGCGCGTTGCCGGTTCGACAGGGAAGGGCCAGGGCAACTCGTCAGCCTGACGCTGCCGCCTCAATTCCTGCACGGCGGGAGCGTCCCACCCCAGGGACGCCAGCCACGTGACGAAACCAGCCCCGGCCACCGGGGCATCGAATTCCTGCCCCACCAACGCGAGCGCGAGGGGGACGAAAGCGTCCTCACGCATCCGCGTCCCCGATGATCGTGCCGTCGACAACGTCGATCGTGACGGATGCCGCCACGTTGCCGCCCCGGGCGAGGCCCGCACCACTGCACATGCAGATGATCCTACTGACGCGCATCGGCCGGCCTGCGCCGAGTTGGGACGCGGGCCGGGGCCGCACTACGCTTGCTTGAGTTCACATGGCCCCATAGCTCAGGGGATAGAGCAGAGGTTTCCTAAACCTTGTGTCGCAAGTTCGAATCTTGCTGGGGTCGCCATCCACGCTGAGCGTGAACTGCGCGTCTGACAAGCACGAATGCCGAACCTCCGGGCGCTCTCCAGTGATACCACTCGGTGATCGCGTCGACACCTCGCGATGCCGAGGGACATGCGGTCGGGGCCATCATCACCTTTCCGGGACGCAAGTGGGCCGCCATCGAGGTCAGGGATGAGCCAGTCTGACGTCGACACCGCAGCGGCCAACCTGCTGGGGTTCACCGAGCGCATCGACAGACAAGCCCAAGGGAGCCACCAGCCCTCATGGTGATCACCGCGACCGGGGCCGCCGGACAACGCAGCGACGGGTTACACGGTGCGCTGATCACCGCGCTGGCACCTTGAGTCAACAGTCTCGTTGACCGCTCGCAGGGGTGCTCGACTTTTCGATGTTCGCTGTGCTCGGTTGTTGCACGTCAGGAATTGACCAACTTCCATGGTGCGCAACGCGAGACACTATTTCCATCACCAAGCCCACAATCTGCGGCCCCGGCGACCAGTCCATGCCCTCGGGTTCCGGTGATTCACGGTTCGGGTGATTCACTCAGCGGCAGAAACCTGCTCGGCCGCCTGCTTCTTCAGTTCGTCGATGTCGAGCCCCTTGATCTGCTCGATGAGCGAGTCGAGCTGGCTGCCGTTGAGCAGGCCGGCCTGACGGAACACCAGGACGCCCTCACGGAACGCCATGATGGTCGGGATGCTTGAGATGTCGAGGGCGGACGCGACGTCGCGCTCCTCTTCGGTGTCGAGCTTGGCGAAGGTGACGTCGGCGTGACGGTCGGACGCCGCCTCGTAGATCGGGCCGAAGCGCTTGCAGGGGCCGCACCATTCCGCCCAGAAATCGATGAGCACCACGTCACTGCCGTCGATGGTTGCGCTGAAGTTGTCCTTGGTCAGGGCTTGGGTTGCCATGATGTCCTTCGGGTTCGGCCGCGCCGTGCGCGGGTCGGAAACTGGTTCGGGCGCAATGCCCCACGGGGTACTCAACAGCCGCGCCCGGTCCCCTATTCCGGAGCCAGGCAGCAGAGGGGATCTGAAGGGGGCGAAGCCGCCCTTGGCATGACACAGCTGAAGGGGGCGAAGCCGCCCTTGGCATGACACAGCTGAAGGGGCGGAGCCCTCCTTCACCGATACAGCCCTCCCCCTACTTGATGGCGAGGATGCGGCGGATGGGGATCGGGACGTCGACCTGCCCGTGGGCCAGCACTTGTTCCTCAAGCCACGACGCAGCCGACTCCACCCGCGTCTTCGTCGAGTTCGGCAGGTACAGCGCCGAGAGCAGGAGGTCGGCGTCCGCCCGCGATCGCACCGTGAAGCGGTACCGCTCCCGAGCGTCCTCCAACTTGCGCAGCCCCGCGGTGGCGAGCATGGGACCGATGGTGAACTCCAACGGCACGGGCCACTGCGGTGGTGTGCGCAGGTGCTGGGCGAGGATGGTCGCGGTCGCGATGTCCTTGAAGTTGAGCGGACGCACGGTGGGCGTCATCACGGCCAGCAGGCCGCCCGGCTTCAGCACGCGGGCGACCTCGTCCAGGAATTCGTGGGTGGGGTGGATGACGGCAAGTCCGAGTGTGGAGGTCACGGCATCGACGGAGTTGTCGGCGAACGGCAGCGCGCGTCCGTCGCCTACGACCCACGGCCCCTCACCGCTCGCGGTGGCGCGGGCGATCTCGGCGTCCGACAGGTCGAGACCGATGATGACGCGATCGGGACGCTTGAGTTCACGGGTCATCGCCCCGGACCCGCACCCGACGTCCAACACGAGGTTGGCCCGGCCCGAGACGGCGCGCGCGAGCCAGGCGTAGGGATTGTGGTGACCTGCGACGCAGCGCGTGAGCACGGCTTCGGTGACGCCGGGACGCTCGGCGTGGAAGCGGTCGAGGTACTCCGACCAGTTCGGCATGCGTCCAGACTAGGCCTGGTGGGCGGGGTCGACCCGCGCCACGTAGATGCCTTCGGCAGCCGAGCGGCTCACCTTGCAGGTGCGACCGTCGTCAAGGGTCAGCAGGTAGCCCGCCTCGTCGGGGAGCACGCGCAGGCGCGCATCGGGACGGAGGCCCGCCACGCCGAACGCGGCGAGCGTCCCCGGATCGGCCTGGGAGTGCTCGCCGATGCGGCGAAGGACCACGACCGCCTCCCTCGCCACGAAGTGGGGGACGACCTCGGTGAGGGGGTCCGCGTCCGCCCGGAAGTCAGTGACCCCCCCGCTGACGCCGAGCTTGTCGAGGCCGGGGATCGGGTTGCCGTAGGGAGAGACCTGGGGCGCATTGAGGATGGCTACGAGACGACGTTCGACGTCTTCGGAGACGACGTGTTCCCACCTGCAGGCCTCGTCATGCACGAGTTCCCAGGGCAGTCCGATGACGTCGACGAGAAGGCGTTCGGCGAGGCGATGCTTGCGCATCACAGCCTCGGCCAGGTCGCGTCCGACCTCGGTCAGTTCCACCCGTCGGTCGTCGTGCACGACCAACAAGCCGTCGCGTTCCATGCGCGCGACCGTCTGCGACACAGTGGGACCGCTCTGGTGAAGTCGTTCGGCGATCCGTGCGCGCAGCGGTGGGATGCCCTCCTCACCCAGTTCGTACAGGGTGCGCAAGTACATCTCCGTGGTGTCGATCAGGTCGTTCATGTTGTTCCCCCGGTTCCCCTCACCGTTTGACCCATTCTCCGTTGCGCATCACGCCCGCCAGGACACCATGATCGTCCACGACGCACAGATCAGCCCTGCGCCCCGGCTCGAGCGTGCCGACGTCGTCAAGTCCGTGCCAGCGCGCCGGCGTCGTGGACGCCATCATCGATGCCTCCACCAATGTGGACCCGACGTGCTGGACGAGGAACTCCACCGCCCGGTCCATGGTCAGCGTCGAGCCCGCGATCGCGCCGAGGGTCCCATCGTCGTTCAGGATCTTCGCCACCCCACCTCGGACGCTGACCTTCAGCGTCCCCAGTTCGTAGTCGCCGTCCGGTTGCCCGGTGGCGCTCATCGCATCGGTGACGAGGGCGACCCGGGCGGGCGTGGCCGTCCGGACGGCCAGCCGGATGACGTCCGGGGCGAGATGCGTGCCGTCGCAGATCAGTTCAACCATCACGCGGGGGTCGGTGAGCAGCCACGGGATCGGGCCGGGCTCACGGTGATGAATCGGGCGCATGGCGTTGAACAGGTGCGTCACGACGCTCGCCCCGGCGTCGACGGCCTCGCGGACCGTGGTATCGCCGGCGTCCGAATGGCCGAAGGCCGGCTCGACCCCCGCCTCGCGGAAGGTGCGGACGGCCTCGAGGCCGTGCGTCCGCTCGGGAGCGATGGTGATCATCTTCAGGGCCGGACCACCGGCCTCGATCAGTCGGCGCACGTCGACGTCGACGGGGTCGCGCAACAGGGCCGGGTTGTGGGCGCCCTTGCGTTCCAGGGCGAGGAACGGTCCTTCGAGGTGGATGCCACGAAGTTCACCCGCGTCGACGAAGGCGCGAAGTCGTCTGATCTGGTCCACGAGCGCGTCCAGTGGCTCCGTGACGGTGGACGCGAATTGCGTGGTCGTCCCGTGGTGGCGATGGAAGTCGATGGCCCGCTGCGTTGCGTCACTGTCGGGGGACGCGAAGTCCGCGCCGGCCGCGCCATGGGAGTGGGTGTCGACATAGCCCGGAAGCAGGACGCCGTCGATGAGTTCGGCGTCCGGTGCGATGCCGGGATCGACGCCGACGATGCGCGCTCCCGCGATCGTGATGGTCACCGCGACCGGGACGGGGAGCAGCCCGGTGATCACCGACGCACTCGCGAGCTTCATGGTGCCATCCTGCCAGCCCCGGCCGCGGGGCACCGACGGCTAGCCTGACGTGGTGAGCGACAGAGCGGTCAACGTGGCACCCGGGCGGCTGGAGGGGTGGATCGCGCGCTTCGCCGAACGTCACGGGACGCTCGCCTTCCAGGCGTCACCGGCTGCCCTCCTCCTCACAGCCCCCGACGGAGCCACCGCGAGGCTGGTCAACCGGTGGCTCGACCCCGTCCCCAACGCTGATGACCCGGTCGCCGCGTTCATCGCTCATGCCACCCGCCCCCGACGTGTCGGCCTCCTGCTTGCCCGCAAGTCGGCCCATGCGATCGGGGTCGCCGTCGGCGACACCCTGGAACTCCACCGCGTCGACACCCACTACATTCAGGGACGCACGAAGGCGGGAGGCTGGTCGCAGCAGCGCTACGCGCGTCGACGGGGCAACCAGGCGTCCCGGGCCTTCTCGGACGCCGCCGACGACGTCGCTGAACTCCTCGTGCCACGCCTGGGTGAACTGGAAGGGATCGTCTGCGGAGGCGACCGGACCGCGATCACGGCCGTGCTCGAGGGCTTCGACGCGGTGAATGCGCTGCGCACCCATCACCCGGTGCTGCCCACCCCTGATCCGCGACTGGTGGTGCTGACCGAGTTCGCGTCCGAGGTACGGAAGGTGGCGATCTCGCTCAACGAGCTCGCCTGACCGCCGCGGCGTCAGCGCTTGATCGCCACCACGGCCGCCGCGACGAGCGCAAGGAGCAGCGCGCCGCCAAGCGCCAGGAACGTGCCATTGCGCGAGGGCCCGTCGCCCCCCTCCGTCGTGGCCACTGCATCCTCGGACGCCGATGGCGACGACGACGGTGTGGGCGATGCGCCGGTCGGCGCCACGGAGGGTGCGGGCGACAGACTGGCCATCGTGGTCGGGATCGGCACGGCCACCACCGTGGACGCCGGCACGGCGCTGCCCGCCATGAGACCCAGTCCGTCCGGGGAGGTGGTGAGCGACTCGCCTGCCTCCTGCGTGGGCAACGTCGCGGCACCCACGGTCTCGAAGCTGAAGGCGTCCATCACCAGGACACCCGTGTAGGTGCGCAGCGCCATGCGCTGGTTGTCGATGAAGGTCGCGTCGGTGATCCAGGCCGGGGCCGTGGCCACGCGGGTCAGCACGTTCTTGCCATCGATGACGAGACTGGACGGCGCGCGGTAGACGGCGGCCGTCGAGCCACGCGTCACGACGTAGAGATTGCCCCGCGGACTCACCATCATCGAGGCCGCGTCATGCGGACCGTCGGGATAGGTGAACTCCCAGGCCACCACGTCGGACGTGCCGCCGTAGGCAAGCTTTCCCAAACGGTAGATCGTGACCGACTCGCGCGACGCGTCCGGGTTGCCGATGTCGGCCAGGTACACGCGATTCTCGTGGTAGGCCACCGCCTCCACGGCCACCGTCGTGGCGGGGAAGGTCACGACGCCGGCGGTCGACCCGTCGGGCTTGATGGCGAACACCCTGCCCGCGCCGGACTGGTTCGCCGTCCAGTAGACGCTGCGCGACGGATCGGACGCCAACCCGTGAGGGCTGGTCAGGGCAGGCTCGGTGATGGTGAAGCTCGTGCCACCGGCCCAGGCAGGGGACGTCGCGAGGAGAATCGTCGCGGCCGCCAGCCATGTGGCGACGAAGCGTCCAGACCTGGCCAAGGCATCCCCTACCATCCGAGCACGGCGCCGAGGACGACGAGTGCGACGAGTGCCACCAACACCCCCGACACGATGAGACGTCTCGCGCGAGGATTCACGAGTTCCACCATATTGCGCAGCCAACCCAACGACTAACGTGGGCGCATGGGCGAGTTACGACTGCACGCCATCGGCATCGACGAGATCCGCGACATGTTCGGGGCCGATGCCGACCGCGCCTCGACGCTGCGCACCCTCGCGGCTGAGCGCTTCCGCGTCCCAGAGGCTGAGAACGCTCCCCGTGGGCTGATCTCGAGGGTCGGTCCGCTGTTCCGCCGAGACCCGCGCGCACCGCACCTTCCCAGCTCGTACCCGACCCCCAATGACATCGAGAACCTGCTGGCCGGGCGGTTCGTCGCCCCCGAAAGGATCGCTCACGCGTGGCAGGTCATGGACGCGTGGCTCGACGGACTGGCCTGGGGTCGGACGCAGGTCGAGATCACGCAGGCCGGCTTCGATGACCTGGAGTTCGCCCTCGCCCGCGCCGGGCTACCGAGCCGCTACTCACTGGGCAAGCTCATGGAGCACGACCCCGCGCTCCCCCTGCGTCCGGGCCCGGGGATGCGCGTCGGCTACTCGCGTCACTCGCACGTGGAGGCCACGCGCGACGCACTGGCCCGCATCACGGCCGAGGTCGAGAAACCCGAACACCGGGCGTTGGCGTCCGGGTTGGTTCAATTTCTCGAGACCTACCCCCAGTGGACGCAACTCGCCCGCAAACTCGATCGTCCGGAACCCGACCTGTTCGTGACCTGGCGCTCCTGACGCCAGGTCCGAACCCCGGTGACTAGGCTTCCTTGACCACCAGCAGGAGGTCGCCGCCCTCGAGTTGCTGCGTCCCCTGGATGGCCAGACGCTGAACCGTGCCCGAGATGGTGGCAGTGATGGCGGCCTCCATCTTCATGGCCTCGATCGTCGCCACCGTGTCTCCCGCCTCGACCTGTGCACCCTCGGCGACCGTGACCGTGACGGCGCCCGCGAACGGTGCGGCCACATGTCCGGGGTTCGAGGCATCAGCGCGTTCGGCGGCGATGAGCTCGGCCTTGATGGAGTTGTCCCGGACGCGCACGGGCCTGAGCGCCCCGTTGAGGAAGCACATCACCGTGCGCTTCGCCTTCTTGTCGGCGTCCGAGATGGCCTCGAGACCGGCGATCAGCTTGACGCCGGGGCTGAGCTCGATGACGTGCTCCTCACCCGGACGCATGCCGAAGAGGTACGGGATCGTCGGGACGACCGACAGGTCGCCGTAGATCTCACGGGCCTCCTCGAACTCCTTGGTCGGGCCGGGGAACAGGAGGCGGTTGAGCGTCTCCTGGCGTGTGCGGCCGGGCGGGGAGATGGCAGCGAGGTCGTCCGGGGCGACCTCGGTGACGCGGATCGGCTGCTTGCGTCCGGCGAGCACCTTGGTGCGGAACGGTTCGGGCCACCCACCCTCGGGGACGCCCAACTCGCCGTTCATGAACCCGATCACCGAGTCGGGGATGTCGAACTTCTGGGGATCGTTGCGGAAGTCGTCGGGATTCGCGCCCACCGCGACCAGGTGCAGCGCCAGGTCACCGACGACCTTGGAACTCGGGGTCACCTTGGTGGGACGTCCGAGGATCTTGTCCGCTGCCGCGTACATCGCCTCGATCTGCTCGAACTTGTCGCCCAGCCCCAGCGCGATCGCCTGCTGGCGCAGGTTCGACAGCTGGCCACCGGGGATCTCGTGGTCGTACACGCGACCGGTCGGGCTCGGGAGACCGGACTCGAAGGGGTGGTACACCTTCCGCACGGCCTCCCAGTAGGGCTCAAGGTCGGCCACGGCCCGGGAGTTCAGCTTCGTGGCCTTGTCGGTGTTCTCCAGTGCCATCACCAGCGCGGACGCCGGGGGCTGCGACGTGGTCGCGGCCATCGGCGCGCTCGCCACGTCGACCACGTCGACCCCCGCCTCGATCGCGGTGAGCAGCGTCGCGAGCTGGCCGCCGGCGGTGTCGTGGGTGTGCAGGTGCACGGGGAGGTCGAAGTTCTCACGCAGGGCCGTGACCAGCTTGCGTGCGGCCGGGGGACGCAGCAGCCCGGCCATGTCCTTGATGGCGATGATGTGGGCGCCGGCGTCCACGATCTTTTCGGCGAGACGCAGGTAGTAGTCGAGCGTGTAGATGTCCTCCTTCGGCGAGTTGAGGTCGCCGGTGTAGCAGAGGGCGACCTCGGCGACGCTGGCGTTCGTCTCCAGCACCGCCTCGATGGCCGGACGCATCTGCTCCACGTCGTTCAACGCATCGAAGATGCGGAAGATGTCCACGCCGACGAGGGATGCCTCCTCGACGAATGCCCGCGTGACCGCGGTGGGGTAGGGGGTGTAGCCGACGGTGTTGCGTCCACGCAGGAGCATCTGGAGGTTCTGGTTCGGCATGGCCTCACGCAGGGACGCCAGCCGCTCCCACGGGTCCTCACCGAGGAAGCGCAGGCTCACGTCGTAGGTCGCGCCGCCCCAGCACTCGACGCTGAAGAGTTCGGGCGTCATGCGGGCGATGTACGGGGCGACGGTGAGCAGGTCACGACTGCGGACGCGGGTGGCGAGCAGCGACTGGTGGGCGTCCCGGAACGTCGTGTCGGTGACCTCGATCTGGTCGGACGCACGGAGTTGCCGCGAGAACTCGGCCGGACCGAGGGCGATCAGGCGCTGGCGTGCGCCGTCGACGAGAGGGCTCGTGAGGTCGACGCCGGACGGCAGCTTCACCGACGGCTCGAGCTTGGTGAGGGGCTCACCGTTGGGCTTGTTGACTGTCACGTCGGCGAGCCAGCGCAGGATCTTGGTGCCGCGGTCGGCCGGCGTCCGCGACGACAACAGGTGCGGACGCTCGGTGATGAACGCCGTCGACAGGTCGCCGGTCAGGAAGTCGGGATCTTCGAGCACCGCCCTGAGGAAGGGGATGTTGGTCGACACCCCACGGATCCGGAACTCGGCGAGGGCACGCTGGGCGCGGCGCGTGGCCATCGTGAGGTCGCGTCCGCGGGCGGTGAGCTTCACCAGCATCGAGTCGAAGTGCGCACTGATCTCGACGCCCGTGGCGACCGTGCCGCCGTCAAGGCGAATCCCAGCACCGGACGCGGACCGGTAGGCCGTGATGATGCCCGTGTCGGGACGGAAGCCGTTCGTCGGGTCCTCGGTGGTGATGCGGCACTGCAGCGCGGCGCCACGGATCTTCACCGTGTCCTGCGAGAGGCCCAGCTCTGCGAGCGTCTGCCCCTCAGAGATCAGCATCTGCGACTGCACGAGGTCGACGTCAGTGATCTCCTCGGTCACCGTGTGCTCGACCTGGATGCGCGGGTTCATCTCGATGAACACGTGCTGGCCCGCGCGGGGGCCCTCGGTCTCGACGAGGAACTCCACCGTTCCGGCGCACGAGTAGTTGATCGCCCGGGCGAACTTCACGGCGTCCGAGGTGAGGGCCTGTCGCAACTCGTCGGAGATGTTGGGTGCGGGGGCGAGCTCGATCACCTTCTGGTGACGGCGCTGGATCGAGCAGTCGCGCTCGAACAGGTGCATGACGTTGCCGTGCTGGTCGGCGAGGATCTGCACCTCGATGTGCCGCGGACGTCCGACGGCCTGCTCGATGAACACCGTGGGATCACCGAAGGCTCCGTCCGCCTCGCGCATGGCCGCGCCGAGGGATTCGCAGAGGTCCTCGGGGGCGTCGACCCGGCGCATGCCGCGTCCGCCACCGCCGGCCACGGCCTTCACGAAGACCGGGAAACCGACCAGCTCGGCCTGTTCGACCAGCCACTCGACGTCGGTGGACGGCAGGCACGAGGCGAGCGTCGGGAGGCCCGCGTCTCGGGCGGCCTGGATCGCGCGCACCTTGTTGCCGGCGAGTTCGAGCGTCGACGACGAGGGGCCGATGAACGTGATCCCCGCGTCCGCACAGGCTGCGGCGAAATCGGGATTCTCGCTCAGGAAGCCGTAACCGGGGTAGATGGCGTCGGCGCCACACGCCTTGGCGGTCGCGACGATGGAGTCGATGTCGAGATAGGCCCGCACAGGGTGCCCCACCTCACCGATCTGGTAACTCTCGTCCGCCTTGATGCGATGCTCGGCGTTGCGATCCTCGTACGCGTAGACCGCGACGGTCTTGCGTCCGAGTTCGTAGGCGGCGCGGAAGGCGCGCACGGCAATTTCGCCACGGTTGGCGACCAGGACCTTGGAGAACATGTCGCCAACCTACCGGCAGCGGGGGTCGCGCCAGCGGTGTCGCTCCATGCGGACATGATCGACGCCGTCCTCACCGAAGTGCTCCCCCACCGAGCCGAAGCCGACCCGGCGCGTTGCGGCAGGGACGCAACAGGGGCCGGACGCGCTCGCGTCCAGCCCCTGTGCTCCAGACCGGGTGGATCAGCCGATCAGGCTCATCAGGATTCCCTGGGCGAAGTAGATGACGAAGAGGCCCGAGACGACCCACAGCAGCACGTGGACCTCCTTGGCCTTGCCGAGGAACAGCTTGATGAGCGAGTAGACGATGAAGCCCGCGCCGATACCCACGGTGATCGAATACGTGAACGGCATCAGCACGATCGTCAGGAAGGCGGGGATGCCCTCTTCGACGTCGTCCCAGTCGACGTGGACGACCTGGCTCATCATGAGGAACCCGACGAACGCGAGCACCGGGCCGGCTGCCTCCGAAGGGATCATGTTGACCAGCGGGGCGAGGAAGATCGCGGCCAGGAAGGCCGCCCCCGTCACCACGGACGCCAGACCGGTGCGAGCACCCTCACCGACACCGGCTGCGGACTCGATGTAGGACGTGTTGGACGACACGCTGCCCAGGCCACCGGCCATCGCCGCGACGGAGTCGACGAGCAGGATTTCCTTCAGGTGAGGGGGGTTGCCCTGCTTGTCGTTGATGCCACCCTCGGTTCCCACCGCGACGACGGTGCCCATCGTGTCGAAGAAGTCGGCCAGCAACAGGGCGAAGATCAGGAGCACGAGACCCAGGACGATCGAGAACGAGAACTTCCCGTCAGGGGCGAAGCCGCCGAAGAGGTCGATCTTGCCGAGGAGACCGAAGTCAGGGGCGCTGAAGCCGCTCCACGCAGGGACGTTGAGGGCCCAGCCGGTGGGGTTCTCGGCGCCGATGTGGGGACCGATCTTGAGGACGGCCTCGAGGATCACGGCAAGCACGGTGGACGCGAGGATGGTGATGAGCATGGCACCCTTGATCTTCCGGACGTACAGGAAGATCAGCAGCAGGAAGCCGGTGACGGCCACGGCGATCGGCCAGCCCTGAAGCGAGCCGAAGATGCCCAGCTCGACGGGCGTGGGACCGGCGGGCTTGCGGACGACTCCCGCGTCCATCAGGCCGACGAAAGTGATGAAGAGGCCGATGCCGACCGAGATGGCGGTGCGCAGGGCCGGCGGGACGGCGCGGAAGATAGCCGAGCGGACGTTGGTGAGCACCAGGATGCTGATCAGCAGGCCCTCCCACACCACCAGGCCCATGGCCTGGGGCCACGTCATGCGCGGCGCGATGGTGTAGGCGAGGAAGGCGTTGAGGCCGAGGCCGGTGGCGATGCCGATCGGGAAGCGGCCGTAGATGCCCATGAACAGGGTCATGAGACCGGCGATCAGGGCGGTCGCCGCGGCGACCATGGCGATCGACTGCCCGCGTGCGGCGCTGTCGATGACGGTCTTCGCGGCGTCGGTGTAGAGCGGGGCGCCCGAGATCAGGTTGCCGTTCTTGTCCGTCGCCGTGCCGATGATGAGGGGGTTGAGGGCGATGATGTACGCCATTGTGAAGAACGTCACGAGACCGCCGCGAACCTCGCGGCCGACCGTGGAGCCGCGCTTCGTGACCTCGAACCAGCGATCCCAACCGGGCAGGCTCGAGGGGCGTCCGGTTTTGGTGGGCGGCGTCACGTGCGCTGCCTTCGGAGAATTGGTGACCATGCGCAATATCGTAGAGGTGCCGTTTCCGGGCCTAGACTCGCGTCCATGGCCGAAGACCGGACGCACGCACACCACCATCTGCTCGTCCAGGCGCCCATTCGTCCACTCGACGAGGACGGGGTCTCATCGATGGTGATCGGCACTGTGTTCTTCGCCCTGGCCACCGTGGGGTGCCTCATCTTCGCGGACGCGCTGGCACGCAACGACAACTCCTGGTGGCTGTGGGTGTCGCTGGCCGGGACGGGGTTCGGCGTCCTCGGGCTGGTCTACTGCCTCAGGCGGAGGGCAAGGCGCCCCTGAGCCCAGGACAAGTGGACGCCCAGGACAGGCGGACGCTCAGTCGAAGAGGTTCTGCTCGTCGATCGTGATGGTGTCGAACACGGGGTCCCCCAACTCGATGCCGCGTTCCTCTGCCACCACATCGGAATGCCCGCCGCAGCCGTGGTCGACACTCACGACCTGGGCATCGAAGGGCGAGAACTCGTTGGTGCAGGCACCGAACATGGTCCCGAGGCCGCCCGCGAGTCGCACGAAGTAGCCGCAGGTCAGGCACGCTCCCGGAGCCAGCCGGGACGCGGGGTTCTCGGGGCCCGGGTCGCCCGTCAGCCAACGTTCGGCGGCATCTCCGCGTCCGGTCGATGAGAGGACGCGCGTGCGTCCGAGGCCGAGTTCCGCGACAAGGACCCGGGTCATCGACAGCTCCGCCGGATCGGCGTCGGTGGCGTCCTCGCCGCCCGTGTAGCCGGGCTCGAGCCGCGGGTCGTTGTCGGGCGTGGGCAGCAGGGTGCCCGGCGAGACGTCCCCGGCCTGGATGCGATCGCTCCACGGCACCCACTCGGGCGCCAGCAGGGCCCCGTCGCCGGGCAGGAGCACCACCTCGTTGACAGTCGGCACCTTGGCCCGCAGCGCACGGACGAGCGTCACGGCCCAGTGCCAGTCGGAGTACGACTGGTGGTCACAGGCGAACAGGTGGGTGACGACGCGCTCACCCTCGGGAGTGACGCCGAGGTGCTCCCCGACGCCGAAGTCGCCGGCGGCCTCGACGGCCGCAGCCCTCGCCAACTCGACGGACGCGGCGGTGACCGCGTCCGGCTTGACGACCGCCATCAGAGCTCGAGTTCGTCGGCGACCGAGCGCAGCACCGCGGCGATCTTCGTGCCGTGGCGCGCGTCGGGGTGGCGACCGTGGCGATAGCCGTTCTCGATGTCGTCGAGGAGCTTGATGAGGTCCTCGATGATGATCGTCATCTGTTCGGGCTTCTTGCGGGACGCCTTCGACAGCGACGGCGGCGTCTCGAGGACCCTCACCGACAATGCCTGCTCGCCGCGGCGTCCCTCGATGATGCCGAACTCGACCTTCTGGCCGGGCTTCAGGGCCGTGACACCCTCCGGGAGGACGTTGGCGCGCACGTAGACATCGCCGCCCTCGTCCTTGGTGAGGAATCCGAAACCCTTCTCAGCGTCATAGAAACGCACCTTGCCGATGGGCACCTCGCCCTGCCTTTCGCTCAGCGTGGACGCTGGCGTCCCCGTGGCCCCAGAGTATCCGGGGCCCCGTCATTCCACCACCCGAAATCGACCCGGCCGACGACTCAGGTCGACCGGAGACTGTGTGAGAATTGAGGGGTCCCACCATTCGTGGTTCCTCCTCAACGCCGAAAGCCACAATGTCGAACCCTGCCATCGCCCCCTCACCGCCACCGATGGCCGGCGATGCCGGCCGCGGTCCGCGCTGGTGGCGTGGGTCGATCCTGGCCCAGCCGGGATACAGCTACTACCTCATCGCCATGCTGTTCGGCGGCACCGGTTTCTGGGTCGCCCGCATCGCGCAGGACTGGCTGCTGCTGCAGTTGACCCACAACGTGGCCACGGTCGGGATCGCGAGCTCGCTGCAGTTCGCGCCCCTGCTGATCTTCGGTCTGTGGGGCGGTGCGATCGCCGACCGGTTCAGCGTCCGCAACCTGGTGATGATCGCCCAGTTCACGATCGGGCTGTCGAGCACCGCGCTGGGCCTGCTTGCCCTGACCGGCCACATCCGTCCGTGGCACGTCTTCGTGAGCGCAGGCATGATCGGCATGGCCCAGGTGCTGGAGCAGCCCTCCCGGGCGTCCCTGATCTCGCAACTCGCCGGCGTCCGACTCGGTCAGGCCCTGAGCCTCAACTCGATCGCCTTCCAGGCGACCGCATTCTGGGGCCCGGCGTTGGCGACCCTCATCATCGCGAGCGTGGGCACTGGCTACGCCTTCCTCACCAACGCAGTCGGCGGCTTCATGACCGTCCTGCTGTACACGCGGATCACGACCATCCGGAAGCCCTCGCGTGTCCAGTCCGCCGGCACGATCCGGGCGGGTCTCGTGGCCATCAAGGAGACCAGCCAGATCGCCTGGACGATCGTGCTCATCGGCGTCCTGTCGGTCAACCTGTTCAACATGCCGCTGATCTACGCCGACATGGCCAACAAGGTGTTCTCGACCGGCGTCGGCGGCTACTCCTGGTACAACACCATCGCGGCCCTCGGGGCCATCGGGGGATCGCTCATCGCGGGTTGGCGGCGCGACCCCATCCGCGTCCGATTCCTGGGCATCAATCTCTTCATCATGGGCAGCCTGGCGATCATCATGTCGTTCTCGCCCAGCTCGCTGGTGTTCAGCGGCTTCGCCTTCGTGATGGCGGTGCTGTTCATGATGCAGATGCTCTTCTCGAGCGGCCTCGTGCAGCTGACCGCCGACCCCAGCGCACGCGGACGCATCATGAGCGTCTACTCGATGGTCTTCCTGGGGGGGCAGGCGCTGTCGGCCCCCATCCTCGGACGCGTGATCGACGCGATCGGGTCGCGCGCCACGCTCGCCCTCAACGGTGGCATCGTGATGGTCGGGGCGGTCACCGTGTCCCTGCTGATCGGTCGCAGTACCAACCAGCAGTTGCGCTGGATCGACGGACGGCTGCGCATCATCAAGCGCGACGAGGTGTTCGCCCAGGCGGCGTCCGCGACTCAGGCGTATTCCGCGACTCAGGCGTAGGGCGCGCCCGGCTTGTTCGCGTAGACGAACCGGTAGTAGTCAGCCAGTTGAAGTCGGGACGCTGCTGCCTCGTCGAGGATGAGCGTCGCGTGCCGGTGGAATTGCAGGACCGACGCCGGACACATCGCCGAGACGGGTCCCTCAACCGCGCGGGCGATCGCGTCCGCCTTCTGTTCGCCCAGCGCGACGAGCACGACGTGCCTCGCGTCCATGATGGTGCCAAGGCCCTGGGTGAGGCAGAGCGTCGGCACCTCCTCGCCGTCGGTGAAGAAGCGCCGGTTGTCGTCGCGGGTGGCCTCGGCGAGGGTCTTCAGACGGGTGCGGGACGCGAACGACGACGTGGGCTCGTTGAACCCGATGTGGCCGTTGGAGCCGATCCCGAGGATCTGGACGTCCACGCCGCCGGCGTCGGCGATCGCACTTTCGTAGGCAGCGCAGGCGGCATCGATGTCGTCGGCCATCCCGTCGGGCGTGGTGACGCGCGCCGGGTCGAGGCCGAGGGGTTCGGTGACGGTGGTCCGGATCGTCCAGGCGTAGCTGCGCGGATCGGACGCGGGCATCCCGACGTACTCGTCGAGTGAGAAGGCGCGGGCGCGGGAGAGGTCGAGCGTCCCCTCGCCGATGCGGCGGGCGAGATCGGCGTAGAGCGACAGCGGCGAACTGCCGGTCGCGACACCCAGGACGGGCTCGGCGACACGCGACACGACCTCGACGACCTTGCCCCCGCCGGCACGTGCCACCTCGTCGGCCGTGGCGCAGATGACGATCTCCATGACTCCTCCTTCGTTGCCTCCAGCTTCGGGTGCTCTCGCCACAACCGCGTCAAAATGAGCATCCGGGCTGGTCAGGTGAGCACCGGCAGTGAGCGTGACGCGACAACTACACTGGCGATCATGGCGTCATGGACCGACGGTGCGGAGTACGCACCCATCGAGCGACCGGACGGCTTTGCCACGCCCCGAACCGACCCACTGTCGGTGGCCGCGCCGGCGGCGAACCCGGCGGACGACCAGCCGGCCCAGCGTCCGGTCGAGTACGCCGCCGCTCCGGCGGCCCTCCCCCTCGACCGGCTCGTGCCGGCCATGGCCCAGACCCGCAACCCGGCGGCACCGTTCCAGACGACGGGTGCGGTCACCGACTCGGCCTGGGGGGCGCTCGGCGTCCCCAACCCCACGGCCGGGTGGACGCCGACCCAGCCCCTGCCCACCTCGGGCACCGGGGTGGCGGTGCAGCAGCACCCCCGACCGGCGGCATTCCCCGCCCCCGTCACCCCGCCCTTCCCGGGCATTCCGGGTGCGTCCGCGTATCCACTCCCTGTACCGGGCCACCACGCGGGCGCGCCGGCGCAGTATCCCGCCCCCACCGGGGCACCCAGCTTTCCGGCGCCGACCGGCGCGCCGAGCTTCCCGCCACCCACGGGACTCCCGGGCTTCCCCGCACCCGTCGACAGGCCCACGGCCCCTCCCGCTGAGGGCTTGCTGCGGTCGACCACCCCGATGATGCTCGTGCTGCTGGCCGGGGCCTTCATCCAGCCGTTGTCACCCGTGCTGTTCGCGGTGGCCTTCGCGCTGGCCCTCGTCACCGATCAGGGACGCAAGGTCAACGTGTGGATCTTCACGGCGATGAGTGTCGTCATCGGCTTCTTCGGCGTCCTCGGGATGGTCGACGGCACCTCGTGGGACCTGATGGCTACCGCGGCGCTGGGTGCCTGCTGGTTGACGATGGTCGCCGTGGCGCTCACCGGGCTGGCCGGCCGCGGCACGCGCGGTCGCTGACCGATGGCTCCGGCACGATCCCTGGCCGACGCCGTGCGCGCCCTTGACCGGCAGGCTCTCGGGCGGTTGTTGACGCTGCGTCCCGACCTGGCACTTCCCACGCCCCTGACGATTGCCGAGGTCATCGAGCGGGCGTCCGGCAACGCGTCCACCCAACTCGCGATCGACGGGCTCGACGCCTGGCAGTTGCGCGTGGCGACGGCGCTGGCCGCGTCGGAGGACGGGATGTCGTTGCGCAGGCTCGCCGCCCTGCTGGACACCGAACGAGGCCCCGTCGACCAGGCAGTGGGCCAACTCAGCGGGCGGGCACTGGTCTGGGGCGGAGAACGCGGCCTGCACCTCACCCGCGCCGCGCGGGCGTGTCTCGGGCCCTACCCCGCCGGGCTCGCACCCGTGTCGGCACAACCGCTCACCGACACCGAGGTGGACGCACGACTGGCCGAGGCCGGGAGCGTGGCGTCCGAAGTGGTTGAACGACTGCTCTGGGGGCCGCCCACCGGGGCGGTCCGCAACGCCGAGATGCGTGCCGCGTCGCTCGCGGAGGACAACCCGATCGACCGGTTGCTCGCGCGCGGGCTCCTGCGTCCCCTCGACAACGACACGATCATCCTTCCCCGCGAGGTGGCGCTCCGGGTGCGACGCGGACGCCTGTTCGCCACCCCGGCCGAGACCCGCGTCCCGGGTTGGCCGCCCGTGTCGGTGACGCCCGGATCCGGTCTCGTCAACCAGGCCGGACGCGGGAGCGCCGTGGAATTCCTCCGGGCGATGGAGTCGCTGCTCGACGAGGTGGACGCGCTGCAGCCCCGGGTGCTGGCGTCCGGGTGGATGGCCCGGCGAGATGTGGCCCACTTCGGACGCCAGGTCGGCGACGGGGTCGAGGTGCTGCTGCGCCTCGCCGCCCACGCTGGCCTGCTGGCCCGATCGGGGGCCACGTGGCTGCCCAGCACGGGTTTCGACCAATGGCTCGCCCTGCCTGACTGGGGCAAGTGGACGCACCTCCTCGCAGCCTGGATCGAACAGACCGGGTGGGCGTCCGATGCGCCGGGTTCGGGGGACGCCTGGGCTCCGAGCGTCAGGCGTGCTGCCCTCGAGCAGATCCGCCTCGCGGTCCCCGGAACCCCGATCGGGGTGGAGACACTGGCGTCCAGGTTGGAGTGGTTGCGTCCGACCTGGCGACGCGTCCCCCTGCGCGACCACTGCGCCGAGGTGCTCGCCGATCTCGCGCGCTTCGGGGTGGCGGCGCTGGGCGTGCGGACCGACCTGCTGGACGCGACCGACGACCCGGGCTTCCCCGAGCCGGTGCACCAGTTCGTCATCCAGTCCGACCTGACGGCCGTGGCGCAGGGGCCACTGGCGCACGACGTCGCCCTCGTCATGCGGACGCTGGCCGATCGCGAGTCACACGGAGGGGCGGCAGTCTTCCGGTTCAGCGCGGCGAGCGTCCGACGTGGGCTGGACGCGGGCTGGACCGTCGACGAGGTGCGCGCGTGGGTCACCGAGCACAGCTCCACGGGCGTACCACAGCCCCTGGAATACCTGCTCGGCGACATCGGACGCCTGCACGGCCGCATCCAGGTCGCGTCCGTCGCGTCGGTGCTGACGGTTGACGACGAGGCGATCGTCGAAACCGTGCTGGCCCACCCCCGGGCCGGGGGGCTGGGGCTGCAGCGGCTGGCGCCCACGGTGCTGGCAGCCCAGGCCGAACCGTCCGAACTCGTGGAGTTCCTGCAGGAGATGGGCCTCGCACCCGTCGCCCGGGACGCGTCCGGGGCGCGATTCGTGACGCCTGCGCCTCGACGCGCGCGCGGCACGTTGCCCGAACTGATCCGCCCGCTCCCGCCGGTGGTCGACAGCCTGGGCCTCGCGTCCCGGTTGCTCGCCCGGGGCGAGGCGGACGCGCAACCCCGGACGCCCGGGTCGATCGTCGAACCCCTCACCGAGGCTGCCCACGCGGGGGGATGGGTCGAGGTCGACTACGTCGCCGACGACGGGACGCCACGCACGGCGGCGGTCCGCGTCCTCGGGGTGTCGAGCGGGACGGCACGTCTGATCAGGCGTGGCACGGGGCAACTCAACGTCCCGGTGGCCCGGATCATCTCGGTGCGCGGGTGACCGCTGGGACGCGCCCGATCCACCCCGAGTGGGTGTCCCGCCAGCCGGGCTGGAAAGGCGACCGCGGGTAGCATCTGGGCCATGCGCAGGTCAACGCTCGGACGCGCCGCCCTGGGGGCGGCGTGCGTGGTGGCTGCGCTGACCGTGTACTTCTGGCCGGGGTCGTCCGACCCCACGGAGTCGGCGGTGGTGCCACCACCCACCGCGAGCACTGCGGCGACCGCAGTGCCCAGCGTGTCGCCGACATCGCCCGTGGTGCAGCCGGTTCGTACCACCGCGACTCCCACGGCCGAGCGCGACCTCAGGCCACCCACTCCGGTCAGCAATCTGACACTCGCGGGAAACACCGTGGCAACGTTCACGGTGTCGTGGGGCCCCGCGTCCGACGCGTTTGGCGTCGCGAATTACCAGGTACTGCTCAACGGCTACATCGTCGCCCTCGTGCCACGGGAGTTCGCCGTACTGGACTGGCCGGCGGACGTCGAGCCGTTGCTCGTCCAGGTCGCCGCGCTCGACGAGGCGGGAAACCGCTCGGAGTGGCGGGCCATCGTCATCATTCCGCCGGTCGTGGTCGCCCCGACCGTGGACGATCCCCCACCTCCGCTGGACGAGTCGCCCACGTCCCCTCCTGCGAGCGCACTGCCGTCGGCCGGACCATCGACGACGCCGACCGCGTCAGGGACGCCGAGCCCGTCGGTGACCTCTGCCACATCAGGGACTCCGGTCCCGTCGTCGTCCTTCGTCGATCCGACCGGACACATCGAGCCGTGGCCCATCCCGACGTTCTGGGCGTCCGGGGTCACACCCGCACCGACGGAGACGGGAACGGGCACCCCGACGGCAACGGCGACGCCGGTCGCGCCGGTGTCGGACCTCAGCGTGCCCTGAGGTCGACCGACGGCTTCCCCGCCCGGGTACGGTGGACGCGATGAATACGCCCGGTCCCCTCATCGTCCAGTCCGATCGAACCCTGCTGCTCGAGGTCGATCACGAATCGGCGAACGAGTGCCGCATCGCGATCGCGCCCTTCGCCGAACTTGAACGGGCCCCCGAGCACGTCCACACCTACCGGCTGACGCCGCTGGGACTGTGGAACGCCCGCGCGGCCGGACACGACGCCGAGCAGGTGGTCGACGTGCTGCTGCGGTACTCGCGCTACCCCGTGCCCGCGTCCCTCTTGATCGACCTCACGGAGACGATGGGACGCTACGGGCGGCTGCGCATCGAGAAGCATCCGACGCACGGGCTGGTCCTCGTCAGCACGGACGCTGCGGTGCTGACCGAGGTGCTGCGATCGTCCAAGGTGAAAGGCCTTGTCGGAGCACGGATCGACACGGACTCGGTGGTGGTGCACCCCTCGGAGCGCGGGCATCTCAAGCAGGTCCTGCTCAAGCTCGGCTGGCCCGCCGACGACCTCGCCGGTTACGTGGACGGCGAAGCGCACCCGATCGAGCTGCGCGAGGAGGGCTGGAGCCTGCGTCCCTATCAGGGGCAGGCGGCCGACTCGTTCTGGCACGGCGGGTCGGGTGTCGTCGTGCTGCCCTGCGGGGCCGGCAAGACGATCGTCGGGGCGGCGGCCATGGCGCGCGCCCAGGCCACCACCCTGATCCTGGTCACGAACACCGTCGCGGCGCGGCAGTGGAAGGACGAGCTGCTGAAGCGGACGACCCTGACGGCGGACGAGATCGGCGAGTACTCCGGGGCGAAGAAGGAGGTGCGTCCGGTGACGATCGCCACCTACCAGGTGGTGACGACGAAGCGGGGCGGCGTCCACAAGCACCTCGAGCTCTTCGACGCGCGCGACTGGGGGTTGATCGTCTACGACGAGGTGCACCTGTTGCCCGCTCCGGTGTTCCGGATGACCGCCGACCTGCAGGCGCGGCGGCGGCTCGGGCTGACCGCGACGCTCGTGCGCGAAGACGGACGCGAGGGCGACGTGTTCAGCCTGATCGGACCCAAGCGGTACGACGCGCCCTGGCGCGACATCGAGGCGCAGGGATGGATCGCCCCGGCCGACTGCGTCGAGGTGCGGGTGACGCTGACGCCTGACGAACGGATGACCTATGCCACGGCCGACCCTGAGCTCAGGCACCGGCTGGCGGCGTGTGCCGAGTCGAAGCTGCCGGTGATCGAAGCCCTCGTCGAGAAGCACCGGGGGCAACCGACGCTGGTGATCGGCCAGTACGTCGACCAGCTGGAGGAGTTGGCCGAGGCCCTGGACTGCCCGCTCATCACCGGCGCGACGACGACCAACCAGAGGCAGAAGCTGTACGACGGGTTCCGGGCGGGCGAGATCAACCTGCTGGTGGTGTCGAAGGTGGCGAACTTCTCGATCGACCTGCCGACGGCCGAGGTGGCCGTCCAGGTGTCGGGGGCATTCGGGTCCCGACAGGAGGAGGCGCAGCGGTTGGGAAGGTTGTTGCGTCCGAAGGAGGGACGCACGGCCCGGTTCTACGCGGTGGTCTCACGCGACACCTCGGATGCCGACTTCGCCGCCCATCGCCAGCGATTCCTGGCGGAGCAGGGGTACGCCTACCGGATCATGGACGCCGAGGAGATCTGAGATTCCCTAGAGTGGGCGGCATGCCGCTCGCCGTTGCTCTCGCCGTCATCACGTACCGGCGCCCGCAGCTCCTCGCGGGGCTCCTCGAGAGTCTGCAGGCCCAGCAACTCACGCACCCGGACGCCTGGTCGGTCCGCGTGGTCGTCGTCGACAACGACCCGGACGCCGGCGCCCGCGAGGTCGTCTCCGCGTCCACCGGGCCGTGGCCGATCCACTATGAGACCGAGTCCGAGCCCGGAATCCCCCTCGCCCGCGAGGCCAGCGTCGGCCTCTGCGCGGACGACGACGCCGTGGTCTTCGTCGACGACGACGAGATCGCACCGCCCGGCTGGCTCGATCGGCTCCTCACCACCTGGCAACGCACGGGCGCCGACGTGGTCACCGGGCCGGTCGAAGGGATTCTCCCCCCGGACGCCCCGGCCTGGGCCCGGCACTCCGACGTCTACACGAGCGTCGGCCGGCACGCCACCGGCGACGAACTCGACAAGGCCTACACGAACAACACCCTCGTGTCGCGGGAAGTCCTCGACACCGTGACTCCTGCCTTCGACCCGGCTTTCCGGTTCACGGGGTCGAGCGACCTGCACTTCTTCCTCCGCGTCCACGCCGCCGGCTTCCGCATCGTCTGGGACGACGAGGCGATCGTCCAGGAGGTCGTCCCACCCGAGCGTGTGACGCTCGCCTGGCTTGCCCGCCGCGCCTTCCGCTCGGGGGCCGGCGACTCGATCAGCCGTCGGCTCATCACCCCGGGATGGCGGGGCGCCACCGCGTCCGTGGTGTTGGGCGGTGGACGCATGGTGAACGGGCTGGGACTTCTCGTCCTCGGCGTCGCCTCGCCACCCAGACGGATCAAGGGCCTGCGCCGCATCGTCTCGGGTGTCGGCTCCCTCGCAGGCGTGGTCGGGGTCAACCACGAGGAGTACAAACGCTGACGACTCGCTCGGGTCGGCAGGATGGAACAGGAGTCAGGCCGGGCCCGACAGGAACTCGGTGAAGTCAGGCGCAAGTTCCTGACCCTGCCTCAGGGACAGGTGAATGCCGTCACGGTAGTAGCGGAGGTAACCCGGTCCCTGGATCGTGCACTCACCGTCAGGGCAGAGGATCAACCACGGGTCGAACACCCGTGCCCCCGACGCCTTGGCGGCAGCTGTCAACGCAGCACGCGTCGCCCCTTGACGCGCCATCGCACTGGACACGCTCATCGACTGGTCGCACCCGTTCATCAGGATCCGTGCCGTCGTGCAGGTTGCGGCATTCCACTTGTCCTCGCCCGTCCAACGCGGAATCGTCTGGACCAG
This sequence comes from uncultured Propionibacteriaceae bacterium, assembly GCA_937988865.1. Taxonomy (GTDB): domain Bacteria; phylum Actinomycetota; class Actinomycetes; order Propionibacteriales; family Propionibacteriaceae; genus CALKHV01. The sequence goes on from CALKHV010000119.1 coordinate 28,042, forward strand.
GACGACCTCGTGCCCCGCTCCACGCAGTGACTCCACCATGGTCGTCAGTCCCTGGGTAAGGCTCTCCAGTTTCTCGGACGTCTCGGTCGACATCGACTCGGTGGTCGGCCCGGTCGACCAGATCCGATTGTCCCAGTAGGTGTCGATGTTGGCGATGATCACCGTGCCGGGGCTCGCCTCCTCCAGCAGGTACGTCAGCGTTCCTCGCACGTAGCCCATGCACTTCTCATCCCATCCGCGCGGTTGGGTGCGGTTGTCGAGAGGCAGGTCAACCATCGGACAGGAGTTGGCCGTAGAGGTGATCACGGGACGCCCCAGCGTCCGCCCCGCCCCCACGACGCTGTCGACGAACTGGCCCGCATTGGAATCGCCGAAGAGATAGATGGGGGCTCCGTCTGCGTCGATGTTCCAGGTGCACTCGTCCGCGGTGTCACCCCGCAGCGGCGCGAACCGGTGGCACCCCTCGGGCCGGGCGGACGCTGCCTCCTGAAAGTCCTGGACCCGGGGCAACAGGAAGCCCTTGTCGGACGCCTGCCACAGACCCACGGACAAGACGATGGGGGGCAGCAGCACAGCCGCGACGAAGAGCGTGAACGCTCTCCGCGTCGTCGTGGGCCTCGTGCGCAGTGGCGTCTCGACCCACCGATAGGACGCGATCGCGGGGACGAACGAGACCACCGCGGCCACGAGGGCCGCCCGTTCGTGGTGGGGCCACAGGGCACCCGCAAACACGATCAGCGGCCAGTGCCAGAGGTAGATCGAGTAGGACCAGTCGCCCAAGCGCACCAGGGGTGAGAACGACAGGACCCTGGCCGTGACGCCGTCACGAGCACTTCCGGCCACCAGCAGCGCCGCCGTGCCCGCCACCGGGACGAGGGTGACAGGGCCGGGGAACGGGGTAGACCCGGTGATCGCGAACAGCGACACCAGCAGGAGGGCAGCGCCCCACCCACCCAGGACCGCCGCGAGACGTTTCGACTCAACGGCCAGCCGTGGCCCGAGCAACGCCAGCAGTGCCCCCACCCCGAACTCCCAGACTCGGGTGACCGGGCTGTAGAAGCCCAGCAACCATGGCTGGCTCGCGAGCTGATATCCCGATGAACCGGCCAGGGCAGCGACGAACGACGCCACGCTCAGACCGGACACGACGGCCAGCGAGGCGACGGTGCGAGCCCGCCTCGTCCGGGCCAGCGTCCACGTCAGGCCCAGCAGCAGCGGGAAGATCAGGTAGAACTGTTCCTCGACCGACAGTGACCAGGTGTTGAGCAGCGCGTTCGAGTCGGCTGCCACGTCGAAGTAGTCACCGGTCAGCCGGGCGATCACGACGTTGGCGCCAAGAAGAACAGCGCCGAGCGCAGTCCGCGACGTGTCCTGTTGCGGGCCCAGGGGGGAGAGGACGAAGAACCCGAGGAGCATCGTCACCGAGAGCGTCACGGCGAGTGCGGGCGTGAGTCGCTTGAACCGTCGCACGTAGAAGCGCCCCAGCCGCAGTCGGCCTTCGCCCACCCACTCGCGCATGAGCATCGCGGTGATCACAAAGCCCGAGATCACGAAGAAGACGTCGACACCGACGAAGCCGCCCGGCATCGGCAGGCCCGCATGGAAGGCGACGACCATCAGCACCGCGAGCGCCCTCATGCCCTGGATGTCGAGGCGCCGGGCACCCGCGCGAGCGGGCAGGCCATGCCTCGGCGACGCGTCCTTCAGGGCAGCGGAAGCCGTCATGTTCTCCCCGGTCGGTGTTGGGCGAGGCAACTCTAGCGGGCGGAGGCCCTATCGCTGCCCACCCATCTGCCCGCGATCGGCGAGGGGGACCCGTAGTCTGACCCCATGGCCAGCCGCGTCCGCACCGAGTTCCTGGCCGCGGCCCCCACTCTGGTGCTGTTCACGCTGCAGCGGATTGTGGCGCTCATCGCGGTGATCACCATCGCCGGCCCGAACTGGTTGTCCGGAGCCCTCCTGCGCTATGACGCGGGCTGGTACCTCGGGATCGTGAGGAGTGGGTACCAGACCTACCCCCGCCTGGACCCGTCGGGAGCCCCGCTCCCGACCAACCTCGCCTTCTTCCCCCTCTTTCCCCTGCTCGCCTCATTGCTCACGAGGCTGACACCGATCCCCGCCGGGTGGGCTCTGCTGGGCGTCGCCTGGGCTGCCGGGCTCCTGGCCGCGTGGGCGCTCTTCCTGCTCGGACGCGAGTTGGCCGGACCTGGCGCAGGCATGGCCCTCGCCCTCCTGTGGGGCGCGAGTTCACAGTCGGT
>CALKHV010000120.1 GCA_937988865.1 uncultured Propionibacteriaceae bacterium
AGGGCGCCGATCTCGTAGTAGATGTCGTGCATGCCGTAGAGGCCCTCGGACTGCCACTCGTTGACCTCGATGATGACGGCGTCCGCCTCGTCGATGTAGGTGCGGTTCATGCCAACCGACGATGAGGGGATCAGTTCGCCCTCAGGGGTGATCGCCGTGGCCTCCACGACCGCGAGGTGCAGTTTGCCGAGGAATCCCTGGCTGACCTGCGGGCCCATGTGCGACAGGTGGATGTCGGAGTAGTACGACGTGCCGTCGTTGATCTTGTTCCGCATGATCGGGTCGGACTGGTACGGCGCCCGCCAGCTGATGCCATTGGTCTCGGCCAGCGCGCCGTCGAGCTCGGGGGCGGTGGACGCTCCGGTCCAGACGCCGACCTTGAACTCCTCGCCGCGGGCGTGGGCCTCCTTGATCACGGACGCCAGGGCGACCGGGAACTCCTTGGGGTAACCGGCGCCGGTGAATCCGCTGAAGCCGATGTTCCAGCCGGGCTTGACCAAGGCGGCAGCCTGACTCGGCTCCATGACCTTGGCCTTGAAGGCATCGTTGTGGATACGTCCTGCCATGTTTGTCCTCCTCGAAGATGACCAGCTGGCGTGCATGTTCGGGCGGCGCCGTTGCCTCCCGGTGGTCTGGGTTCAGGCTACCGAAGTCGTGGCCCGCGTGTGACCGTCAGGTCGTGGCCATGGACAGGCCCCGCCGAAGCCCGGACGCCGATCAGTCGGCGCCGATCAGCGGACGCCCAGTTGGGCGAAACCGGCCACGGCGTCGAGGCGACGGAAGGTCAGGGACGCGTCCGCGGCGTCCGCGGCCACCGGCTTGGCGCAGAAGGCGACGCCCAGCCCGGCGGCGCCGAGCATGAGCAGGTCGTTGGCCCCGTCGCCGATCGCGACGACCTCGTCGGCGCGGCACCCGGCCGTCTCGGCGAAGCGGTGCAGGAGGGTGAGCTTGGCGTGTTTGTCGACCACGTCGCCTGTCGTGCGTCCGGTGAGCTGGGCGTCCACGACCTCGAGGTGATTGGCTTCGAACCAGTCCAGCCCCACGCGGGACGCCAGGATTTCGACGACCTCGGTGAAGCCCCCCGACACCACGGCGACCTTCGCCCCCGACGCGTGGGCGGCGTCCACCAGGCTCTGGGCACCCGGCGAGAGGGTGAGGCGGTCGGCCACGGTCTCGAAGACGGACGCCGGAAGCCCTGCGAGCGTGCTCACGCGCTCGGCGAGGGCTTCCCGGAAGTCGAGTTCCCCCCGCATCGCCGCCTCGGTGATCGCGGCCACCCGTGGGCCTGCGCCGGCGACGTGGGCGAGTTCGTCGATGACCTCTTCGTTGATGAGGGTCGAGTCGACGTCCATCAGGAGCAGTTTCGGCGGCTGGGTGGCGAGTGGCCCGGTGACCACGGCGACGTCGGTACCGGTGCCGCGCGAGAGTGCGCGGAGGTCACGTCGCAGGGCTGCGGCATCGTGCACCTCGCCCAGCACGGACGCCCGCATGCCCCACGGGGCGGCGGCGGGTCCCGAAAGCTCCCCGTTCGACAGCCGGGACGCGCGATCAAGCACGCGCTCGTCGATCCCGGACGCGGAGACAAGCCCGACCCTCACCAGTTCAGCCACGGGCCCAGCCTAGAACGGGGGTGATCAGCTGTCGGTGGTCGTTCCACCGACCACGACCCCGCCACCGGTCGCAGTGTCCGAGTCGTCACCGTCAGAATCGGTGCCGGAATCGTCGCCGGGACGTCCGGGGAACTGGCCGTCCTGCGGGGGGACGCCACCATGGCGGCCATCCCCGTCACCGTCGTCGTCCCCTTCGTCCCCGTCGTCGCTGCCGTCGAAGCCACCACCTCGCTCGGGGCGGGTGCCGTCGGTCGTCCCACCTCCGGTGACCGTTCCGCCCGGTCCTGAGACGGTGCCTCCGTCGGTCACGGTTCCACCCTGTACCTGGCCGGCGTCGGCCGCGTCGTTCCCACCCATGGCCTTCGCGACCACGACACCTCCCGCGCCCAGCAGGGCAGCGCCGAGCAGGGCGCCGATCACCAGGGGCGTGATGAGGCGCCTGCGTTCCTTCTCCTGACCCTCCGGCGGCGCGGCCGAGGGCTCAGGGGGCGAGTGCGGCGGGGTGTAGTCATAGGCGGCGTAGTCGTAGCTGGTGTTCTCGTCCATCAGAGGTCTCCCGGGTCGCTGCGAGCCCCGGTGGGACTCGACCTTGAGCCGAGGGTATTCAGCGAACCTGTGCCCAGGCTGTGCCCAAGCTGGGAGGGTTGTGTCAAGCGTCAGCCCAGCGCGCACACCACGACGGCGATGCTGAACGCGATCTCGAGCAGTCCGACCTGCAACGGCGTGACCCTGCGTCCCCGTTGGATGCGCGGCATCAGCCAGGCGCGCCCTGTCGCCAACGCGAACAGCACCACCCATCCGACCGTCGCCCACCCCGCGACCGCCAACCCCCCAGCGAGTGCGGTGCACGCCGCATGCCACCCCAGGGACGCCGCCAACCACGCCGCCTGCCCCCGCTCGCGGATCATTGTCTTGACGTAGAAGACGGTCCCGAAGAAATAGCAGAACACCAGCAGCGCCACGAGCGTGTCGTGCCGCGTGTCCGGCCACTCGGCCCACAAGACTTGCGGCGCACCGAATCGCGCCACGAGGGTCATCAGCGATGCCGCGAACACCGTCACGGCCCCGGACGCCAACGACCGCTCCCGTTTGCTCGACGCCAACCACAGCGCAGCGCCGACGAGCGGGGTGAAGACGGGCGTCCACCACAACAGCTCCCAGCCACCCAGCGCGAGTGTCGCCACCCCGAATCCGGCCGTGGCCAGCGCATACGTCACCAACGGACGTACGAGGGCACTGCGTCGCCGCGCCGGCGATTTCACCCACAGCACCGCGACGTTGAACAGGAAGTAGCCCAGCAACCACGTGGGGCCGAGCGTCCACAGCCAGGCGGGAGCGTCCCCGGATCGGACGCGGAGCACGATCCCGACGGCCAGTGGCACGACGAGCATCGCCCACGCCCCGTGCTGTTGCGGCACCCACCCCGGGCGCCTGTGCCTGGCCATGCGCCCGTCAGCGGGCGATCGTGCGTGTGAGCGTGTACTTCGGGTTCTGCGCGACGACCCGGGTCGGCCCGACGGACGCATTCAGCGCACCCCGCCACGGCAGGTGCGAGTTGTAGACGCACCACAGCTCGCCCCCCTTGCGGAGCACCCGGGACGCATCCTCGAACATCGCCAGCGTCGGGTCGGAATCCTTGGCGATCCCGGTGTGGAAGGGAGGGTTCGTCACGATCACGTCGAGGCTCGCATCCGCGAGCTGCGTCAGGCCGTCCGCCCAACTGACGTCGACCTTGACCCGGTTGGCGGACGCCGACTCACGCGTCGAGGCCACGGCCGACGCCGAGACGTCGGACGCCGACACCCGCGACTTCCCGCTCTGGTGCCGGGCGAGCATGACCGCGATCACGCCGTTGCCGCACCCGAGGTCGTGCACATCACCGGTCCCGATCTCCTTCAAGTGGTCGAGCAGCAGGCGCGTCCCGGGGTCGACCTTGGTGCCGGCGAACACGTGACCATGGGCGACGAGGTCGACCCCGAGGTCGGCGTGGGCCTTGCGCCGCGGCCAGGTCGCGTCCGCAACGAAGGGGATCCAGGCGCGCAGGACGCGGGCCTTCCCACGTCCGCGGGACGCCGACACGTGCCCGAAGTGGGACGCGAGCACCTCGTTCATCGAGAAGGTCATGTCCTTGATGCGTCCGGACGCCACGAGCCGCACGTCGGAGGAGGCGTGGTCGGCCGTCAGTTCCGCGTACTCGTCGAGGGCGGCGAGTGACTTGGGCAGGCGCATCCAGACGGCGTCCGCGCCCGTGAAGGCGTCGGCGTCGAGACGGGTCGCGACCAGTGAGGGGTCGACCCCGGCGAGGTCGCGCAGGTCGTCACACCAGACGACCACGTCGTCGGTGCGGGCCGCCGCGGCGTCGACCATGCCGGGCAGGTCGAGCAACACGATCCGACCGGGACGCGGGACGTCGAGCGCGTCGTACTCGTCGAGCAGGAGGTCCTCCAGCGGTGTCATCCGTCCATCCTGTCAGCCGCGCGGGGTTGGGGCGACCCGGGTGCCGCGAGACCCCGTTCGGGTGGGTGCGCGTCCACGGGGTAGGTTGTCTCCCGTGCCGCAGGAGCCGATCCAGATCCATGTGATCGCAGACTCGTCGGGCGAGACAGCCGCCCGGCTCTCGCGCGCTGCCCAGGCCCAGTTCGGTCACTCCGACTTCGCCCTCGTGCGCCACGCCCGGGTGAACACGCCCGAGCGCCTGTTCAAGGTGTTCGACGAGCTGCGCGCCGACGAGTCGCGCCGCAAGGTCGTGCTCTACACCCTGGTCAACGAAGACATGCGCAAGCTCGTGGCGCGGGCGTGCGAAGAACTGAACCTGCCGTCGTCCGACCTGATGGGCCCCACCCTGGCGGCCCTCGAGCAGGCGTCCGGGGCCAGCGCGGACGAGGTGGTCATGCGTCCGGTGGTGGCCGAGGCCGATTACTTCGTGCGGATCTCGGCGATGGAGTTCGCCGTCCGCAACGATGACGGTGCGATCCCCGAAGCCCTGCGTGAGTGCGACATCTGCTTGATCGGGGCGTCCCGGAGCGGCAAGACGCCCCTCTCGATCTACCTCGGGTACTGCGGGTACAAGACGGTCAACGTCCCCCTGATCCCCGGCATCGCGCCGCCCGCCGAACTCATGGGCCTCGACCGCTGGCGCATCGTCGGCCTGACCATCGACGCCGAGCGACTGCTCCAGATCCGCAACCGTCGCGTCAAGGGACTGGGCGGCTTCGGAACCAAGGACGGTTATGCCGACCTCGCCCAGATCTACGACGAACTCGACGAGGTGCGGGCCATCCAGAAGAAGCTGGGTTGCCCTGTCATCGACACCACCGGCCTCGCGCTCGAAGAGGCCGCGGCGAAGGTGATCGACCTCGTCGACCAACGTGCACGGCGCGCAGGCGCGGTGCTCCGCCGACCGGCCGGAAGCGTCAAGATCCGGCCCTGAAATCCAACCAGCAAGGCCCACACAAAGGTATCGAAGGAGATAGTCAAGTGATTCAGAAGTACGTCTACGACCTGTCCGAGGGTGACGCGTCGATGCGTAACCTCCTCGGCGGCAAGGGTGCCGGCGTGGCAGAGATGAACCGGGTGGGTGTGCCCGTCCCGGACGCCTTCACCGTCACGACGGTCGCCTCCGTCGAGACCATGCGCCGCGGTGGCGAGTGGCCCGAGGGTCTGACCGACCAGGTCGCCGAAGGCCTGGCCCGACTCGAGGAGCGCACCGGACGCACGCTCGGCGGCGCCGACAAGCCCCTCCTCGTCTCGATCCGCTCGGGTGCCGTCTTCTCGATGCCCGGCATGATGGACACGATCCTCAACCTCGGCATCTCCGACGAGACCGTCGGGGCCGTCGCGGCCGAGAGTGGCAACGAGCGCTTCGCCTGGGACTGCTACCGCCGCTTCATCCAGATGTACGGCGAGGTCGTCGAAGGAGTCGACGGACATGCCTACGAGGACGCCCTGCACGAGATGAAGCAGCGCCGTGGCGTCAGCCTCGACACCGACCTCACCGCCGAGGACCTCAAGGAACTGGTCGCCGAGTTCAAGGCCATCAGCAACGAGGCGCTGGGTGGCGAGTGGACGACCGACCCGGTCGAGCAGCTGAACCGCGCCATCGACGCCGTGTTCAAGAGCTGGCTGAACCCGCGCGCCGACGTCTACCGCAGGGCCAACGGCATCTCTGCCGACCTCGGCACCGCCGTCAACGTCATGCAGATGGTGTTCGGCAACCGTGGCGAGACCTCCGCCACCGGCGTGTGCTTCACCCGCAACCCCTCCACCGGCGAACGCGAGCTCTACGGCGAGTTCCTCACCAACGCGCAGGGCGAGGACGTCGTGGCCGGCATCCGCACCCCGCGTCCGCTTGAAGAGATGGAAGCCGTCCTGCCCGAGGCCTACCGCGAGCTCATCGACACGATGAACAAGATGGAGGCGCACTACAAGGACATGCAGGACATGGAGTTCACCATCGAGAACGGCAAGCTCTACCTGCTGCAGACCCGCAGTGGCAAGCGCACCGCGGCCGCGGCGCTGAAGGTCGTGTCCGACCTTGTCGCCGAGGGCGTCATCGACAAGGCCGAGGCGATCAACCGCATCGAGCCCGCCCAGCTCGACCAGCTCCTGCACCCCGCGATCGATCCCAAGCACGGCAAGGCGCCGATCGCCAAGGGCCTCCCGGCGTCCCCGGGTGCGGCCGTCGGTGAGGTCGTCTTCGACGCCGACACTGCGGCCGAGCGTGGCGCGAAGGGCGAGCCGGTCGTGCTCGTCCGTTTCGAGACCACTCCCGACGACATCCACGGCGTCATCGTCTGCCAGGGCATCCTGACCGCCCACGGTGGCATGACCTCCCACGCCGCCGTCGTGGCGCGTGGCATGGGCAAGCCGTGTGTCGCGGGTGCCGCCGGCATCAAGATCGATCCCGTCGCGAAGTCACTCACCGTCGGTGAGCTCGTCTTCCACGAGGGCGACATCATCACCCTCAACGGCACCACCGGTGAGGTCTACGGCGAGGAGCTCGCGCTCATCCCGCCGCAGATCAACGAGGACTTCAAGAACGTCGTGAAGTGGGCCGACGAGTTCCGGACGCTGGGCGTCCGCGCCAACGCCGAGAACTTCGAGGACGCCACCAAGGCCCGCGAACTGGGCGCCGAGGGCATCGGCCTCTGCCGCACCGAGCACATGTTCTTCGGTGCCGACCGGCTCCCGGCCGTCCGCCAGATGATCGTCGCCGAGAACGCAGAGGAGCGCGCCGCCGCCCTCGAGACGATCCTGCCGATGCAGCAGGCCGACTTCGAAGAGGTCTTCACCGCGATGAAGGGCCTGCCCGTCACCGTGCGCCTGCTCGACCCGCCGCTGCACGAGTTCCTCCCGAACATCGTGGAGCAGAGCCTGCTGGTGCAGAAGCTCGAGCTGACCGGTGGCGACGCCGCCGAGCTCATGGCGGCCCGCACCACGCTGGCGCAGGTCAAGAAGCTCCACGAGCAGAACCCGATGCTCGGCACCCGTGGCTGCCGGCTCGGCGTCCTCTACCCCGAGATCCCCGACATGCAGGCCCGCGCCATCATCCGCGCTGCCCTGGCCGTCCTGGAGCGCGAGGGTGAGACCGTCGGCATCGAGATCATGATCCCGCTGGTGGCACTGCAGGCCGAGCTCAAGATGCAGCGTGCGATCGTCGACGCCGCAGTGGCCGACGAGTTCGAGAAGGCCGGCAAGGTGCTGCCGTACACGGTGGGCACGATGATCGAGCTGCCTCGGGCGGCCATGGTCGCCGACCAGATCGCCGAGTACGCCGACTTCTACTCGTTCGGCACCAACGACCTGACGCAGACCACCATCGGCATCAGCCGTGACGACGCCGAGAACGGCTTCCTCACCACCTACGTCATGGATGGCGTGCTCGAGAAGAACCCCTTCGAGTCGATCGACGTCGACGGTGTGGGTGCGGTCGTCCGCATCGGTGTCGAGAAGGGACGCTCGGTCAAGCCGGACCTGAAGTGTGGCGTCTGTGGCGAGCACGGCGGCGATCCGGACTCGATCCAGTTCTTCCACGAGGTCGGGCTGAACTACGTGTCCTGCTCGCCGTTCCGCGTCCCGATCGCCCGCTTCGCTGCTGCCAAGGCCGCGCTGGGCAAGCGGGTCAACGACGTGTAATCCCGGCTCCAACGTACGAACGGCCGCTCCCTCGGGGGCGGCCGTTCGTGCGTCCATCGGTCGTGATGGCGACCTCCCGGGTTCAGTCGATCGGCGTCCGATGGAAGTTGAGGTGCGAGCGGGACGCCGTCGGCCCGCGCTGACCCTGGTAGCGCGACTGGTAGGCGCTGCTGCCGTACGGATGCAGCGAGGGTGAGCTGAGGCGGAAGAAGCACAACTGGCCGATCTTCATGCCCGGCCAGAGGGCGATCGGCAGGGTGGCCACGTTCGACAGTTCGAGGGTGACGTGGCCGCTGAAGCCGGGATCGATGAAACCGGCGGTCGAGTGGGTGAGCAGCCCCAGACGTCCGAGGGACGACTTGCCCTCGAGCCTGGCTGCGATGTCGTCGGGCAGGGTCACCCGCTCGTAGGTCGCACCCAGCACGAACTCGCCGGGGTGGAGCACGAAGGGCTCGTCCCCGACCGGGGCGATCTCGCGCGTCAACTCGGCTTGTTCGAGCGAGGGGTCGATCATCGGGTAGCGGTGGTTCTCGAAGACGCGGAAGAAGCGGTCGAGCCGGACGTCGACGCTCGAGGGTTGCAGCATCGCGGGGTCCCACGGGTCAATGGCGATGCGTCCATCGCCGGTCTCGGCCAGGATGTCGCGGTCAGAGAGCAGCACGTCGCGTCCTCAGTAGTCGGAATCGGTGGCGACGCCGTCGAGGATCGCCCTGCTGGCCGAGACGCCGAGGCGGGTGGCGCCGGCCTCGACCATGGCGATCGCGGACGCGTGGTCGCGAATGCCCCCGGACGCCTTGACGCCGAGCCGCCCACCGACGGTGGCGACCATCAGTTCGACCGCGTGGACCGTCGCCCCGCCGGAGGGATGGAAGCCGGTGGAGGTCTTGACGAAGTCGGCCCCCGCGTCCTCGGCCGCGCGGCAGGCGGCCACGATCTCGTCGTCGGTGAGGGCCGCCGACTCGATGATGACCTTCAGCACCTTCGGCGACGGCACCTCGGCCTTCACGGCGGCGATCTCGTCGCGAACCGCAGCCGGACGCCCGGCCTTCAGCAGGCCGATGTCGATGACCATGTCGACCTCGTCGGCGCCGTTCGCGACAGACTCGCGTGCCTCGTTCGCCTTCGTGGACGCCGTGTGCTTGCCCGACGGGAATCCGCAGACGGTCGCGAGCCTGACGTCGCCGAGATCGGCGTCCACGGGGAGCATCGAGGGTGACACGCAGATCGAGTAGGTCCCCAGCTCGCGGGCCTCGGCGGCGAGGGCAGCGACATCGGCGGGCGTGGCGTCGGTCTTGAGGAGGGTGTGGTCGATGAGGTGGGCGAGCGCGGCGCGGTTCATGCGTCCGAGCGTAGCCGTGACAGGGTCGTTCCGGCGTGGGACGTCAGGCCGGGGCCTACCATCGACGCGTGAGCGAACCCACCCACGCGGGGCCTGACTTCGAGCCCCCGGCCGGACCGACGCCGCCGCGGCCCCAACCGCCGGTCGCCGGGTGGGTTCCCCCGTTTGCGCCGAGCAGTCCGACTCCTTCGCGGCGTCGGACGGCGAGGATCGCGTGGCCTGTCATCGCGGGCTTGCTGACCGGGGTGGCACTGGGCGGATGGTGGCTGTGGAACGGCATCCAGCAGCTCTTCACCGGAAGTGGGGAACGGCCGTCGGCGACGTCCAGCGCACCGGCCGCGTCCGACCCGGCGCTTCGCGGGCCGGGCACGGTCGAGGGGATCCGCGCCCACGCCGAGGATCTCGGCTTTCAATGTGAGGACGAGGGCCAGACGCAGTTCAGCTCGGTCGTCTGCTTCGACTACGAGGTCGCCTCGCCGGCCAAGTTGTACATCGGAGGGCAGACCGGCGGACGTCCCGAGCGGCTCGCGCTCGACATCCAGACCGACCCGGGGGAGCCGAGGGACACCGACCGGTTGAGACTCCAGCGCTGGCTCGTCGAGCAGTACCTCGGCGACCCCGACGACCGGGCGCGCGTCCGCGAGATGCTGGCCGCGGCCACCGGCGCCGACCCGACGCGCACGATCGTCCGGGACGTCTCGGTCAGCGGCCTCGCGGACGGGTCGGTGATCATGTCGTCCTTCGACTGGCTGCCGGTGGACGCACGGTCGGCGGTCCTGACCGGCGACCCGGCCGGTCTGCGTCCGCGTCTGATGGACCAGGGCTGGGCTTGTGACCCGGTCTCCGGGGGGAGCCTGACGTGCGAGGCCACAGAGGGGGATGTCGACTTCTCGCTCTACCTGGAGGGGTCGCCCGACGGCACCCGGACGCTCTACGTCGAGGCCATGACGCCCCCGGGTTCCCAGGTCAACGCCGCGTTCCTCGGACGGACCGACGATGTGCTGGGCCTGTTCCCCCTGGAGGCGCCGGCGATCCACACCTGGTTGGACGCGCACGACCAGCCATCCGGTGCGACCGGGTACGCCGACGGGCTCTTCCTCGACTACTACCCGAGCCAGGACGAGGACCGTCACACGTTCGCCGGCCTCTACGTGACCCCGCCCTGCTGGACGGGCCAGGACGAGACCTGCTGAGTCAGGCGAGGGGAATGCGCAGGGCGAAGACCGTGCGTCCGGGGCGGGAGTCGACGCTCGCCGTGCCGCCGTGGGCCTCCATGACCGCCGCGACGATGGCCAGCCCCAAACCCGTGGACGTCTCGGCCGTGTGCGTGCGGGCCGTGTCGGCGCGGGCGAAGCGTTCGAAGACGTGGTGGACGCTGACCTCGTCGATGCCCGGGCCGTTGTCGGTCACCGTCACCACGGCGACTCCGCCCTCGGCACGTACTGCGGTGTCGACGGTCGTGCCCTCGGGGGTGTGCTTGCGCGCGTTGGCCAGCAGGTTCACGAGCACCTGGTGCATCTGGTTGGCGTCCGCGTGCACGATCACGGCGGACGGCGGGAGGTCGACGCCCCAGTCGTGCCGGGGGCCGGCGACCTGGGCGTCGCTGACGGCGGTGAGCACCAACTCGTTGAGGTTGGTCGGGGAGAGGGCGAGATTGGGTTCGCTGTCGAGGCGGGCGAGGAGCAGCAGTTCCTCGACGAGCTTGCTCATGCGTCCGCTCTCGGCCTCGATGCGTCCCATGGCGAATGCGGCGTCGGGCGGCACCTGGTCGCGGTGGCGTCGGGTCAGTTCTGCATAGCCGCGGATGGCGGCCAGCGGATTGCGCAGTTCATGGCTGGCGTCCGCCACGAACTGCCTCACCTTGGTCTCGGACTCCTGGCGGGCGGCCAGAGCACCCTCGACGTTGTTGAGCATGTGGTTGAAGGCGTGTCCCACGCGTCCGATCTCGGACGTCGGGTCGGCGTCCGGGGCAGCGACGCGGACGGGCAGCTGCACCTCGCCGCGTCCGAGTTCGAGGGTCGAGACCTCGGTCGCGGTCGCTGCCAACCGGTTGAGCGGACGCAGGCTCGCGATCACGATCGTCCGCACGACGGCTGCGGCGGCAGCGAGGGCCACGAGTGTCAGGGCGATCTCGAGGCCGATCAGTCGCCACAGGGCATGGATGACGTCGGCCATGGGCAGGGCGACGACGACGTGGCCGAGGTTGTCGTCGAAAGCCTCTGCACGGAAGGTGCCGAGTGAACCGACGACAATGGTGTGCTTCTCGCCGTCGACGGGCACGGCGATGAGGTCGAGCGCGACCGACTCGTCAAGCTTGTTCGGTGCCCTTTCCGAGACCTGGCTGATGCGCCAGGCATTGTCGCCGGCCTTCTCGAGGACGATGGTCCCGATGGGCATTCCCGGGAGGAAGACCCCGGTGGGGTGCACCCCGCGGTCGTCATCAATGCGGTCGTCGTCGGAGCTCTTGGCTTCGCGGCTGAGGGCGGCGTCGAGCTGGTCGTCGAGCTGGGCGATCATGATCTGACGCGCGGCGAGAGTGCTCAGCAGACCCAGGAGCAACGCGACCAGGGCGACGATGGCAGCCACCCGGATCACCAGGCGACGCCCGAGCGTGCCCCGGCCGAGGGGACTCAGCGGGGGCAGCGACCTGGCGTCCAGCGTGACGTCGGGGACGCCGGCGGGAGGGGTGAGGCTCATTCGGCCGCCGGTCGCAGGACGTATCCGGCGCCCCGCATGGTGTGGATCATGGGGGAACGATCGGCGTCGACCTTCTTGCGCAGGTAACTGATGTAGAGCTCCACCACGTTGGCCTGGCCCCCGAAGTCGTAGTTCCACACCCGATCGAGGATCTGCGCCTTCGAGAGCACGCGCTTGGGGTTGCGCATCAGGTAGCGCAACAGTTCGAACTCCGTCGCGGTGAGGTTGATCTCCTCGCCACCACGGGCGACTTCGTGGGAGTCCTCGTCGAGCGTCAGGTCGCCCACTGCGAGCAGGGAGTCGTCCCGCGGGGTGGTGGCGCCGCTGCGGCGCAGCAGGCCACGCAATCGGGCGATGAGTTCCTCGAGGCTGAACGGCTTGGTCACGTAGTCGTCCCCACCCGCGGTCAGGCCGCCGATGCGGTCGGCGACGGCGTCCTTCGCGGTGAGGAAGATGACAGGGACGTCCGGTTGTTCGGTGCGGATGCGGCGCATCACCTCGAGGCCGTCGAAGTCAGGAAGCATCATGTCGAGCACGATGGCGTCCGGACGTACGTCACGCGCCGTCTTCACGGCACCCAATCCGGACGCCGCGGTCGACACCTCCCAGCCCTCGTAGCGCATGGCCATCGACAGGAGTTCGGTGAGGCTGGGCTCGTCGTCCACGGTCAGGACGCGGATGGGCGACCCGTCGGGTCGGGTGAGGTGTTCTGTCATCGCATCGAATCGGACCATGCCACCACTGTCGCACCGCAGGGTGGGATGGCGCTGTGCAGTTGCTGTGCAATCCCTGTGAAGGCGGACGTGTGAATCGCAGATCGTGAGAACCCCAGACCTCAGGCGGGTGCGTTGTCGTCGATGGTCCGGTACTCGGCGTCCGGACCCCTGCGGCGGAACAGCGCGTCGAGCCCGGCGCGTCCCGATCCGAAGCCGAAGAAGAGCAGCCCCACGGCGGCGAGCACGAGGTTGTACTCCCAGCCGCCGTCGACCTGGAACACCCCGTTGCGCCACCGCAGCCAGGCGATGACGAGCACGTTCTGCACGACCATCACGAGGCCGATGACCGGCACGGCCAACCCGAACACGAGCAGGACGCCACCGATCAACTCGAACACCGTGGCCCCCCAGGCCAGCAGGGTCGGCTCCCAGACACCCCGCTCGGTGAGGTGGGCGATCTCGGTGTCGATGCCCTGCACCTGCCAGCGCCAGTACCCGTGCGCGACGAGCACCACGCCGATGGCGATGCGCGCGACCAGGAGCACCATGTCCTGCAGCACTCGGACGAAGGACTTCATCAGCACTCCTGTCGACACGATCACACGAGGGGGTGACCTGACTCCAAGGCTAACGCCGGGACGCGTGGGGGCCGGGTTGGTGCGGGTGCGGCGCGTCACCGGTCATCCCAGGGGGCGGTTCCGGCCCGGCGCACGTACAAGTGCGGAATTTCTGAGGCCATGACGGCCAACTGGGCAGCGCTACAACGGCAGGATCAAGGACGACGTGACCAAGACCGTCGTCATCCTCATGTCGGTGTTCGTCTTCGTGTTCCTCGGTTTCGAGCCGGCTGAAGCCGCTGCGTGACGGGCGCCGGTCACGGTGATCCTGCGCCAACAGGGACGGCTATCACCACGATGTTGTCCTCGTAGTGCCTGGTGACGCGGTTGAAGGGCCCGCCGCAACTCACGACGTGCAGGCGCTCCGGGCCGGTGCGGGAGAAGACGGAGTCGAGGTCCAGCTCGCCCTTGTCGATCCTGAGGACGTCCGTGACCCGGTACCGGATGGTCCGGCCCGCGACCACCTCGATCAGGTCACCCTTGTCGAGGGTGCGAAGGCCGGCGAACGGGCCCGCTCCCTCGGCCCTGGAGTCGATGTGGGCGGCGACCACCGTAGCCCCCGCGCCTTCGCCAGGGGTTGGTCCGAAGCGGTACCAGCCCGCCCGGGAAGGGCTTTCGGGAAGCGCCATGGCGCCATCACGATCAAGCCCCATGGGGTCGATGCCCAGCACAGCCCCGAGGGACGGGATGCGGATCCGGGTCGGTGGTCTGGACGCGGGACGCGCCGCCGTGAGCGAAGCGTCACTGGCACGGAGGACGCCGGTGGTGCGGGGGTTGGGGGATCGACTCGCACTCACCGACGGTGTGGGGCTGACAGTGTTCGTCGTGCTCACGACCACGGTGGGCGAGGTGGTGGGGAGCGCCGCTTCCGCGGCCGCCAGGGCGGACGCTGGGTCGCGCGTCCCGCCCATGGCAGTGAACGTCACGACACCGGCGAGGGTGGCCGCCGCCGCAGCGACAGCCACCCTCGCCTTGAGTATCCGGGGCATTGTCACGCCCGCTCAGTGGCCTTGCGGCGGGTGACGGCCAGGACGCCGGCGCCGGCGGCCATCGCGGTGAGGAGTGCTGCGCCCATCTGGGCGGCCAGTGCGGCGTCGTCAGCCTGGCCACCGGAGCCCGCGGGCACGCCGGTCGGCGAGGAGTGGAGGCCGGAGATCGTCTGGACGGCCAGTGCGAGGTTGGCGTCAGCAGCGCTGCCCCACGCGTAGACGATCGTGTTCGTGCCTTCCTTCAGGGTCACGTCGGCCGGGCCGATGGCGACGGTGTCGGTGCCAGCGAGCACGACGTCCGCCGAGATGGTGCCGGCGGCGAGGTCAGCCTTGACTTCCTTGGGGTTGGCGAGCGAGGCGAAGGCCACCTTGCCGTTGGCGCGGACGTCGACCTCGGGAGCGGCGGCCACGTGGCGAACCGTCAGGCGTCCCATTCCGGCGTCCATGGTCGAGACGTCGTTGACGAACGGGGTGAGGGTGGGCTTGCCGGCGGCGTCCAGATGCGCCACGACGGTGATGTTCGCACCGCCCGGGACGTTGACGTCGTTGGCCTCGATGACGGCGTCGCCGTCAGCACCGGCTCCGGCGGCGGTCACCTTGAGGTCGTACTCGCCGGCCGGCAGCTTGACCGGGTCGGTGAGTGTGCCGGGCTTGAAGTCGGTGAGCAGCGCGGAACCGTTGGCGTAGACGTCGACGGTGGCGCCGGGGACACCGTGGAGCACGGAGACTGTGGCGTCGTCGGCGGCGTGGGCGGGTGCGGCCGCGAAGCCGAGGGCCGAGGCCGCGAGAGCGCCGGCGAGGATGAGGCGGGTGGTGATCATGGCGAGTCCTTTCGGTGGGGCGTCGTGGTCACCCTGGTGTGACCTACACCCCCTACTACGACCGGTGTCCTGAGTTTGGATGCACTTTGTCCAAAGTTTGTCCAAGGATGTTCTTCACGGGCACCCACAGCTCGTACGTGCCCCCGCTGGTTCACCGACGTCCGCCCTCTGGATATGCTTTTCACATGACGGTGTCACCTTTGACGCCACGGCTGCCGAGCGGCACCCGACCCCCACACCATTCGAACAAGGGGAACAGTATGTCCGGCACCAGTGGGTGGTCCTCGTGACCCTCACCATCGTCGTCATCGTCGTCATCACGGCGCTCGTCTTCGACTTCACCAACGGCTTCCATGACTCCGCCAATGCGATGGCCACCTCGGTGGCCACGGGGGCCTTCAGCCCCAAGCGGGCAGTGCTGGTGGCTGCCGTCCTCAACGTGGTCGGCGCCTTCATGGCGAACGCCGTGGCGAAGACCATCTCCGGCGGGATCGTCGACGACAAGCTCGTCACCCCCACCATGGTGTTCGCCGGCCTCGCAGGCGCCATCCTCTGGAATCTCGCGACCTGGTTGCTGGGCCTGCCGTCCAGCTCGTCACACGCCCTCTTCGGTGGACTCATCGGTGCCGTGCTCGTGGGCGCGGGAGCCCAGGGCATCCACGGCAGCGTGATCGTCTCGAAGATCCTGCTCCCGGCGCTGGTGGCCCCAGTCGTGGCCGGTCTGGCGGCAGGGATGGCCACCTGGCTGGCCTATCGCATCACCGATCACACGCAACGACACTCCGAGATCCTCTTCAAGAACGGCCAACGGGTCTCGGCGTCCATGGTCGCCCTCGCGCACGGCACCGCCGACGGCCAGAAGACGATGGGCATCATCACCCTCGTGCTCGTGGCCGGCGGATACCAGGCCGCTGAGGTGGGTGGGACGCACCCGATGTGGTGGGTCATCCTGCTCGCAGGCCTCGCCATCGGTCTGGGCACCTACTCGGGTGGCTGGCGCATCATGCGCACGATGGGCAAGGGCGTCGTCGAGATCGAACCCGCGCAGGGCTTTGCCGCAGAGACCGCTTCGACCGTCGCGATCCTCGCGTCCTCGCATCTCGGTTTCGGCCTGTCGACGACTCACGTCGCCACCGGGTCGATCCTCGGGTCGGGTGTGGGACGTCGAACCCCTGTGCGCTGGCGGATCGCCGGACGCATGTTGATCGCCTGGCTGCTCACCCTGCCGGCTGCAGGGATCGTGGGAGGTCTCGCCGCGCTGCTCACCGAATGGAACAACGTCATCGGTGTGGCCATCGTGGGCGTGCTCATGCTCGCCGGGGTGTTCGCGATCCTGCGCCTGGCCAGCCATCACAAGGTGGACGCGTCCAATGTCAATGACGACGTCAACGTTCACGTGGTGCGCAAGAACGAGGTCAACGCATGATCATCCTCGCCATCGACTGGGCTGCCCTGATGCAGGTGGCCATCACCACACTCGTCGTGGCCGTCATCGTGGTCACCGTGGTGGCGACGGCTGCCCTGGCACTCGACACCGGCCATGCGAAGCAGACGCGGGGGGAACCGGCGGGCGTGCTCCCCGGCGTCGGCTATGTGCTCGTCGGCCTGGTGGCCTGCGTCGTGGTCTACGCCCTCTACCTGATCATCCCCTACTTCCACTGACCACCAGGGGCGGTGCTCCGTGTCAGGGAAGTGCCAACCGGGCGACCTTCTTCCAGGTCGAGCCCACCTGCCTGAGCAGTGGCCCGGTCGTGTACGGGAGCCCGTAGCGTTCGGAGATCTCGCGGACCTTGACGGCCACCTCGGCGTAGCGATTGCTGGGAAGGTCGGGGAAGAGGTGGTGCTCGATCTGGTGCGACAGGTTACCCGTCATCGTGTGCATCAGCTTCGAACCCGAGATGTTGGCCGACCCGATCATCTGGCGGATGTACCAGTCGCCGCGGGTCTCGCCCTCGATCATCTCCTCGGTGAACGTGTCGGTCCCGTCCGGGAAATGGCCGCAGAAGATGACGGCGTGCGCCCAGATGTTGCGGATCGCGTTGGCCGAGAGCGTGGCCAGGAGGGCCGGGACGAACGACCCCGTCAGCGCCGCCACGCCGGGCGTGGCCAGGTAGTCCTTGGCGACCTGGCGTGAGAACTTGACGCCCAGTTCGCGAAGGTCGGAGTTGAGGGCCTTCCTTGTCTTCTTGCCCTCCTTGACCGCGTCCAGTTCGAGGTCGAACAACGCGATCGCCCACTCGAAGATCGGGGCGAGGATCGCGTTCATCACCGGGTTGAGCAGATGCCGGGGACGCCAGGGGATCGAGTCATCCATGCGCAGCACCGTGTAGCCGACGTCCCGGTCCCTGCCGACCACGTTCGTCCACGTGTGGTGCAGGTCGTTGTGCGCATGACGCCACCCCGACGCCGGTGCCACGAAATCCCACTCCCAGGTCGAGGAGTGGATGTCGGGGTCGCGCATCCAGTCCCACTGGCCGTGGAGCACGTTGTGCCCGATCTCCATGTTCTCGAGGATCTTCGCGATGCTGAGCATGGCCGTCCCGGCGATCCAGGCGGGTGGGAAGCTCGCCACGACGAGCGCGGCCCGACCGCCGATCTCAAGCGTCCGCTGCAGTCTGATCATGCGACGGATGTAGGCAGCGTCCGAGGCGCCCCGGGACGCGATGACCTCGTCGCGGATCGCGTCGAGTTCCGCGCCCAGTCGGGCGACGTCCTCGTCCGAGAGGTGTGCGGCGGCCGGCGGACGCACGGTCGGGTGACCGCTCGGTGCGATCACGGGGCTGCGGCGCTCGATGGTGGTGGTGGTCACAGGGGCTCCTCGGGGACGGGTCAGAGGTCGAGCCGGACGGGCCCGGCGGGGGCGTTCACGCAGGTCTGGATGAGTTCGCCCTCGTCGCCGTGCAGTTCGCCGGTGCGCAGGTCGCGCACCTGGCCGCCCAGCAGGGGGGTCAGGCAGGTGTGGCAGATGCCCATGCGGCACCCGGAGGGCATGAGGACTCCCGCCTCCTCGCCGGCGTCGAGGAGTGTGGTCGCGCCATCCGCGTCCACCTCGCGGTCGGACTTCTCGAAGCTGATGGTGCCTCCGTGCCCGCCCGTGCCGGGGAGCAGGGTCGGTGCGAAGCGTTCCATGCGCACGTCGCCACCCTCGGACGCCCACAGCGCCTCCGCCGCGTCCAGCATCTCCACAGGCCCGCACGTGTAGGCGACCCGGTCGCGCCAGTCGGGGGCGAGGAGGTCGAGGTCGGCGGTCGAGGTGAGGTCGAGGCGGCGTCCACGTTCGGTGGTGAACCAGTGGTGCACGACCAGGCCGCTGAACTGGTCGGCTGTCTCGAGGAGCTCCTCGCGGAACAGGGCGTCCGCAGGCGTGCGCGCGGAGTGGACGAGGACGACGTCGGCGTCCGCGCGGGCGGGCACGAGGGTGCGGATCATGCTCATGACCGGCGTGAGTCCGCTGCCGGCGGTGAGCATCAGCAGCGGACGCGGATGGGTGGGCAGCAGGAAGTCGCCCTGTGGCGGTGCGAGGAACAGGACGTCTCCCACGCGCGTCCCCGAGACGAGGCCGTGGGAGACCCTGCCGATGTCGGTGACGGTGATGGCGGGGTCGCGTCCCTCGGCGGCCGAGAGGGAGTAGCTGCGCCAGTGTCGGACGCCGTCGATCTCGACGCCGATGCGTGCGTACTGGCCGGCCAGGTGCGCGTCCCAGCCCTTGCCCGGACGGAACGAGATGGTCGCGGCCTGCGGGGTCTCGCGGACGACGGCGGTGACGACGCCGCGCAACTGCCGTGCGCTGGCCAGCGGGTTGACGAGCGCCCAGAAGTCCTCGGGGTGGTGGGGCGTGGTGAACACGCGCGCCGCCTTCGACCAGAGTGTGCCCACCAGACAATTCTCCCGTGCGGGGGCGGTTGCGCCCTCGTCGTCGGGGGATACCATCGAGGCAGATGACTATCGTCACACGACAAGAAATGGGGAGTTGGGGTGGATGTCGCACTGAACGGGCAGCCGTGGTTATCGTTGTCCGACCAAGTTGCCGGACTCCTGCGTGACAATGCGGACGCCGTCGCCGCCGAGGTGATCCGTGTGCTGCCCCTCGACGTGCCCGAGTATGCGCGTCCGATGGAGGGTCGCTTCGGGGCCGGTCTGTCACGCGGGGTGCAGGTGGCGTTCGCCCGCTTCGCCCAGCTGCCCGGCACCGACTGGCCGGCGCTGGGGCCGGACGACCGGGGTGTCTACACCAGGCTCGGACGCGGCGAGGTCACGCAGGGACGAACCATCGACGCACTGCTGGCCGCCTACCGCTCCAGTGCGCGGACGGCTTTCCGCGAGTTCTCGGCGATCGCGCTCTACGCCGGCCTCGACAGCGCGGACGTCGTCCTGCTGGGCGAATCGGTCCTCGCCTACATCGAGGAACTGTCGGCCGCCAGCGCACACGGTTATGCCGCCGAGCTGAGCGAGCAGGCGGGGGAGCGCGACCGGCTGCGCGTCGCCCTCGCCGACCTCCTGCTGCGCGGCGAGGCGGACGCGGAGTCCCTTGCCGCCGCGTCGAGGGCGGCCGGTTGGGCCATCCCGGATCGGCTGGTGGCGGTCAGCGTGCCCGAGGCGACGTCCGAGGGGCTGCGCGCGGCGCTGCCGCAGGCGCTGACAGTTGCGCGTCCGGGTGAGGTCGTCGTCCTGCTGCCCGAGCCACTCACGCCCGCTGCCCGGGCCCGCGTCGATGCAGCCCTGGCCGGACGCGGGGCCGGTGTCGGGCCGGCACGCGTCCACCGGAAGGTGTCGGAGTCGTGGCGTCTGGCCCGCGCAGTGCGGGCCGTCGTGACCGGGCCGGAGGGGGATGCGGCCTGGGCCGAGGAGCATCTGGCCGACCTGATCGTGCACGCGGAACCAGACCTCGTGTCCCAGCTGGGCGAGTGGCGGCTGGCGCCGTTGCAGGGTGTGCGTCCGGGTCAGCGCGAACGCCTCACCGACACCCTGGCCTGCTGGCTGCGCCACCGGGGTCAGCGTGCGCCGATGGCGGCCGAGTTGCACGTCCACGAGCAGACCATCGGCTATCGCGTCGCACAGTTGCGCGACCTGTTCGGCGAGGAACTCGACGACCCGGACGTCCGCTTCGAGCTCGAGCTGGTCCTGCGAGCGCGACACGTGCGTTGAAGGGCGTGTCCGCACCAGGATCACGCCACCACCGGTAGTGTCTAGCTGATTCGCCAGTCACAAGATCTGGACGCTGAGGAGGTCTCGATGGACGTCAGGGTTCTTCATGGCGATTCCATGCACGCGTGGGTGCACCACCTGGACGCCGTTGAACGCGCCGATTCGACCGCCGCCGTGAATCGCTGGCTGCTTTCCTCCCGGCGTCCGCGTTACCACGTGGCAGTCGCGCTCGTCCGGGATCGCGTCGTCGGGTTCGCGGCTGCCGATGCGCACGACGGCAACATCCACCTGCACCAGGTCTGCATCGCTGACCTCGACCGTGCCCTCGACCCCTGGCTCGCGTCGCGACTCGTCGACGAGGTGATCGCCGCGTGCGACACCGCGTGGGGTGACCTGCTCGTGCGACCCGATGCTGACGTGCTCGCCCACCTCGAATCACGCGGCTGGGCGGTGGAATCGGCGTCCGCAGAGTCGTTGCGGCTGTCCGGGGCTCGGGCAGCCTGACCCCCTGGCCGCGTTGGGGCATTCAACCGCCCCGTGTGATCGCTGTCAAGGAAGGCTGGAGCGATTCGCCCCGATCCCCACACAACCCCACGCATACCCGGAAGAATCAGCGTATGCCACAGTCGGGTGCTCCAGTCGCAGGGGAGAAGGACCCCCTGCTGGAAGCCCTGGGGCGGCAGCGCGCCGACATCGTCATGACACTCCACGCCCTCTCCGAGGCCCAGTTGCGGCAGGTGTTGACACCGTCGGGCAACTCCCTGCTCGGCCTGCTGCAGCACCTGGCCGAGAGCGAGACGGTGTGGATCTGCGAACCTTTCGGCAATGAGGTGGCGGTTCGGGTGCCCGACGACCATTCGGAGGTCGACCTTCGCGTCGGGCCCCATGCGTCCGTCGACGGCGTGTTCGCCGACTACCGGCGAGCCAGGGAGTGCGCCGACCGCGTGATCCGCAACGTCGAGATGGACGCCCGGGGTGTGACGCGCGCGGGTCAGGTCATCACCCTCCACACGGCCATGGTGCATCTCTTCGAGGACGTCACCAGGCACGCCGGACACGTCGACGTGATGCGAGCACTGCTCGACGGGCACGAACCCGCCGAGTCGGCCGTCAACGGACCGACCGTCGTGTATGCGCCCATGCCACACGTCATCTTCGTGTGCACGTCGAACGCCGGTCGGTCCCAGATGGCCGAGGCCCTGATGAACCTGAAGGCGGGCACGCGCTGCCGCGTGTCATCAGCGGGCACCCAACCCGCGCGCCGGGTCAGCCCGTTGGCGGCCGGAGTGATCCGCGAGATCGGCGGCGACATGTCCCGCTCGCGCACCAAGCCCCTCGACGACGAGGCCCTGCTCTCTGCGGACGCCGTCGTGATCCTCGGGAGTGACGTCGACCTCGAGCCACCCGCGGGCATGCGGGCGGCGGTGCACCGCTGGATCATCGACGAGCCGTCGGCGCGCGGCATCATGGGCGCGGACCGGATGCGCCTCGTCCGCGACGACATCGAGGCGCACGTCAACGCGCTCATCGACTCCCTCGGCCTGGCCGAGTAGCGTCCCGGTCAGTCGACGCCGAGCGCCAGCAATTCCTGGTGGGCGTGCTCGAGGCCGGCGATGTCGGTCTCCGAACGCTGCTTGCCGCTCGGGTCGGCGGTCAGGATCCGGAACGACCAGTAGGCCGCCTGGACGGCCCAGCGGTAGACGAGCAGTGCGTCCAGGTGCGTCTCGAGCTCCTCGCGTCCCATCACCCCGGACGCAAGGTAGGCCTCGAGGAAGGGTTGCGCGTCGGGCCGGCGTCCGAGGTGGCTGGCCGCCGTGGCCACGTCGTACAGCAACGGCCCCACTTCGGCGCCCGACCAGTCGGCCAGCCCGGGCGTCCCGTCGGCGTCGATGCGGAAGGTCCCGGGCGACGGGTCGCAGTGGACGTAGCCGAAGGTCAGGCTCGCCTCGGCGTCCTTGTAGCCGATGAGCGCCGCCGCGACCGCCCGGGCGACCCACAGTTCCGCCTGGAGGCCGGGATCGGCGGGGGCGAGCCACGAGAAGAAGGCCGATTCGGTCTCGTCATCGGCGAGCCCTGCGCGGTGGACGCGTCCCAGGATGTCGCCCATGAGGGCCTGGTCGTCGGCGGACGCGGTCAACGGACGTCCGGGGACGGGCTCGAGGAGGGCGAGCGTGCCGTCGGCGACGTCGACGACCGTGCGTCCGTCGGTGGTGGTCAGGGCGGCACCCACCCGGACGCCCGAGCCCGCGAGCGCTGCCGTGGCGAGCGTCCCCGCGAAGAGCGCATCGCCACCGTCGGCAGGGACGAGGGTGGCGACCCATTGCCCCTGGTCGGACGCGACGTCCGCGGTGATCGTGGCGTCGGTCTGGCCGATGGGATCGACATGGACGCCGGTCAGCGCCCAGTGGGCAGCGATGACGTCGGGGAGCAGGCTGGTCAGGTCGTCGGGATTCACGCGCCCATTCTGCCTGATGCCGCCGAGACCTCCGGACAGCACTGACCATCGGGAACAACCCTGAAACAACCATGGTTGAGTGACATGGACTCAACTTCGACTTGTCGGCGTCCGCACCTGGTCGTAAGGTTGAGCCTGCAACGCTCAAGAAGCAAACACGTTCATCACCATCCACGTCATCCAGCACCACACCTGTCCCACACGGACTCTGTCCCACACGGAGGAAACACTCATGGCTCGTGCAGTCGGTATCGACCTCGGCACCACCAACTCGGTCGTCGCGGTTCTCGAAGGTGGCGAACCCACCGTCATCCCCAACGCCGAAGGCGCGCGCACCACGCCCTCGGTCGTCGCGTTCGCCCGCGGCGGCGAAGTCCTGGTCGGCGAGGTCGCCAAGCGCCAGGCCGTCACCAACGTCGACCGCACCATCCGTTCCGTCAAGCGCCACATGGGCGGCGCCTGGAAGATCAAGATCGACGACAAGGATTACCGTCCCCAGCAGATCAGCGCCTTCGTCCTGCAGAAGTTGAAGCGGGACGCCGAGGCCTACCTGGGTGAACCGGTCACCAACGCCGTCATCACCGTCCCCGCCTACTTCGGGGACGCCGAGCGCCAGGCCACGAAGGAAGCCGGCGAGATCGCCGGCCTCATCGTCGACCGCATCATCAACGAGCCCACCGCCGCGGCACTGGCCTACGGCCTTGACAAGGCCGACCAGGAGCAGACCGTCCTGGTCTTCGACCTCGGTGGCGGCACGTTCGACGTCTCCCTGCTCGACATCTCGGACGGCGTCTTCGAGGTCAAGGCCACCAAGGGTGACGCCCGCCTCGGTGGCGACGACTGGGACCAGCGCGTCGTCGACTGGCTCGTGACGCAGTTCAAGAACAAGTTCGGCATCGACCTGTCCAACGACAAGATGGCTCGTCAGCGTCTTCAGGAGGCCGCGGAGCGCGCCAAGATCGAGCTGTCCAGCGCGGCCGACACCTCAATCAACCTGCCCTACATCACGGCCGGCGCCGAGGGGCCCCTCCACCTCGACGAGAAGCTGACCCGCGCCGAGTTCCAGCGCCTGACGCAGGACCTGCTCGACCGCTGCCGCGCACCCTTCAACTCGGTGTTGTCGGACGGCAAGATCAGCGTGGGCCAGATCGACCAGATCATCCTCGTCGGTGGTTCCACCCGCATGCCGGCCGTCGTCGAACTCGTCAAGGAACTGTCCGGCGGCAAGGAGCCCCACAAGGGCGTCAACCCCGATGAGGTCGTCGCACTCGGTGCGTCCCTCCAGGCCGGCGTCCTCAAGGGCGAGGTCAAGGACGTGCTGCTCCTCGACGTGACCCCGCTGTCGCTGGGCATCGAGACCAAGGGTGGCGTGATGACGCGCATCATCGAGCGCAACACCACGATCCCCACCAAGCGTTCCGAGGTCTTCACCACGGCCGACGACAACCAGCCCTCGGTGATGATCCAGGTGTACCAGGGCGAGCGTGACTTCGCCCGCGACAACAAGTCGCTCGGCAACTTCGAGCTCACCGGCCTGATGCCCGCCCCGCGCGGACTCCCGCAGATCGAGGTCACCTTCGACATCGACGCCAACGGCATCGTCCACGTGCACGCGAAGGACCTTGCCACGGGCAAGGAGCAGTCCATGACCGTGACCGGTGGTTCTGCACTCGGCAAGGACACGATTTCCGACATGATCCGTGACGCCGAGGCGCACGCCGAGGAGGATCGCAAGCGTCGCGAGGCCGTCGAGATGCGCAACGAGGCGGACGCACTGGCGTTCCGCACCGAGAAGCTGCTCGCCGAGAACGCCGACAAGATCCCCGAGGAGGTCAAGACGCCCGTCGTCGAGGCCGTCGCCACGCTGAAGGAAGCCCTCAAGGGCACCGACAACAATGACGAGGTCAAGGCTGCGATGGACGATCTGAACACCAAGGCGTCCGCCATGGGCCAGGCGATGTACGCGGCAGCGCAGGCTTCCCAGGCCAGCGAGGCGTCCGAGGGTGACTCGGCGTCCGGCTCGTCGAACGCGTCCTCGGGTGACGACGACGTCGTGGACGCCGAGATCGTCGACGACGAGAAGTGAGTGATTCCCGGCGGCCTTCGGGCCGCCGGGACCCACCCACCCACGACACCACAGGAGAGCCACCATGACTGAATTCGTGCCCGACGGCGAAGCCGTCGGCGAGGGCGTCGAGCCCATGTTCGTACCCCAGGGCGTCGGCCCCTCGGGCGGCAACACCCTGCCCGGGGTGCCGGCCGAGCGACTGGCCGAACTCGAAGCACTCGTCAGCGAACGCACCGACGACCTCCAGCGCCTCGGCGCGGAGTATGTGAACTACAAGAAGCGCGTCGACCGCGACCGCACCGTCGCCAGGACGTCCGGGGCAGAGAGCGTGCTCGTCGAGCTGCTCCCGGTGTTGGACGCGATCGGCTTCGCGCGCGCCCACGACGAACTCAACGGGGGCTTCAAGCTGGTCGCCGACGAGCTCGAGAAGGTCACCACCAAGCACGGCCTGGTGCCGTTCGGAGCGAAGGGCGACCCCTTCGACCCCCGCCTGCACGACGCCCTCATGCACATGCCGATGCCGGGCGTCCTCGTGACGACCTGCTCCGAGGTCATGCAGCTCGGCTACCTGCTGGGTGACCGTGTCCTGCGGCCGGCCCGGGTGGCGGTCGCTGAACCCGAGTCACGGGACGCCGCGGCGTCCGACACCGTCAACTGAGCGCAGGGAGGAGGCGCAGATGAGCACCAAGGACTGGCTCGAGAAGGACTACTACAAGGTCCTCGGCGTCTCCAAGGACGCCAAGCCTGACGAGATCAAGAAGGCGTTCCGCAAACTGGCGCGCGAGAACCATCCCGACCAGCACCCCGGGGACGCGGCCGCCGAGAGGCGGTTCAAGGAGGCGTCCGAGGCGAACGCAGTGCTGTCCGACATCGCCAAGCGCAAGGAGTACGACGAGGCCCGCAGCCTCTTCGGCGGTGGCGGATTCCGCTTCCCGCGGGGGAGCAATCAGGCAGGGCCCTCGTCGATGGACGACCTGTTCCGGCACGTCAACACGTCCGAGAACCCGCTGGGCGACATCTTCGGCAACCTGTTCGGCCAGGCGGCCGGCTCTCCACGACGCAGCGGACGCGGTCCGCGTCGCGGCAGTGATGTCGAGGGAGAGGTGACGACCAACTTCCTCGAGTCGGTCGAGGGCACGACCGTCGGCGTCCAGATGGTGTCCGAGGCGGCCTGTGAGGCCTGCCGCGGCACGGGCGCCAAGGCGGGCACCGTGCCCCGGGTCTGCGCGACCTGCCAGGGGTCGGGGATGCAGGCGTCCACCTCGGGCGGTGTGTTCTCGGTGACCGAGCCGTGCCGCGACTGCAAGGGACGCGGGCTCGTCGTCGACGACCCGTGTGCCGTCTGCCTCGGCTCCGGCCGGGCGCGGTCGAGCAGGACCATGCAGGTGCGGATCCCCGCGGGCGTCGACGACGGCCAGCGCATCCGCATCAAGGGCAAGGGCAGCCCCGGTGAGAACGGCGGAGCACCCGGCGACCTCTACGTGGTCGTGCACGTGCGTCCGCATGCGTTGTTCGGACGCAAGGACGACAACCTGACGGTCACGGTGCCCGTGACGTTCACCGAGGCGTCCCTGGGCGCCGAGATCGAGGTGCCGCTGCTGAAGGGCACCCCGGTCAAGCTGCGCATCACCCCCGGTACTCCGAACGGACGCACATTGCGCGTCCGGGGCAAGGGAGTCGCGAAGGCGGACGGGACGCACGGCGACCTGCTCGTCACCATCGAGGTCGTCGTGCCCGAGCACCTCAACGATGCCGCGAAGAAGGCACTCGAGGACTACGCGAAGGCGGTCGGCGCGTCCAACCCCCGCGCCGGGATGTTCGGGGGCTGAGCATGACCGCCCAACTGCCGCAGCTGGTCGACCGCGACGCACCGATCTTCACGATCAGCGTCGCGGCGGGTCTGGCCGGCATGCATCCCCAGACCCTGCGGACGTACGACCGCATCGGTCTCGTGCGTCCGCAGCGGACGGCCGGTCGCGGACGTCGCTACTCGCCCCGCGACATCACCAAGTTGCGGCTCGTGCAGTACCTCTCGCAGGAGGAGGGGATCAACCTCAACGGCATCCGCCGCATCATCGAGATGCGTGACGAACTCGAGCGGACGCGCGATGAGGTCGAAGCCCTGCGCGAAGCCCTGCGGAACGCCCAGGCAGCTGTCGTCGGCACGCGGGTCTTCACGGCCGAGGCGTCGGGGGCCGTCCACCTGGGACGCCACGTACCCCGCCCGCGACGGGCGCTCCCGAGCCGTTGACCGGCCCTTCCCGGGGGATTCATGACCTGGGAATAGGCCGCAAGTCACCAAAGTTGAGTGAAGTAGACTCAACTTTCATTTTCACGCAGTCAGGGGAGACATGGACACCAGCAAACTCACCACGATGAGCCGCGACGCCGTCTCGGCGGCGGTGCGCAGCGCGTTGACCAAGGGCAATCCCAACGCCGAACCGAGCCACCTGCTGCACGCGCTGTTGCTCGTGCCCGACAACACGGTCGGGCCGCTGCTGACGTCCGCGGGGATCGACCCGCAGGTCGTCCAGGCGGCGTCGACGGGCGCGATCAACAGGCTCCCGTCGGCGCAGGGGTCGTCGGTGTCGCAACCCGGGCTCTCGGGCTCGTTCGCGCGCGTCCTGGCGGACGCCGAGAATCGCGCAGCCGCCCTGGGTGACGACTTCGTCGCGACCGAGCACCTCTTGATCTCCCTGGCCGCCGTCGATTCGGACGCCTCGAAGATCCTGCGGGACCTCGGCGCCACGACCGACAAGCTGGAGGCAGCCTTTGCGGCCTCGCGCGGTGACCGCCGCGTCACGTCGGCCGAGGACGAGGGCAGCGAGAAGGCCCTCGACAAGTACTCCATCGACCTCACCGAGCGCGCCCGCGCGGGCAAGCTCGACCCGGTCATCGGCCGGGATGCCGAGATCCGTCGCGTGGTGCAGGTGCTGGCTCGGCGAACCAAGAACAATCCCGTGCTGATCGGTGAACCGGGCGTGGGCAAGACGGCCGTCGTCGAGGGTCTGGCGCAGCGGGTCGTGGCCGGTGACGTCCCTGACTCCCTGAAGGGACGCCGGGTCGTGTCGCTCGACCTCGCGTCCATGGTGGCCGGCGCGAAGTACCGCGGTGAGTTCGAGGAGCGGCTGAAGGCCGTCCTGAACGAGATCCGGGACGCCGAGGGCCGCATCATCACCTTCATCGACGAGTTGCACACCGTCGTCGGCGCGGGTGCGTCGGGTGAGGGCGCGATGGACGCGGGCAACATGCTCAAGCCCATGCTCGCCCGTGGCGAGCTGCGCATGATCGGCGCGACCACGCTGGACGAATACCGTGAGCGCATCGAGAAGGACCCTGCCCTGGAGCGTCGATTCCAGCAGGTGTTCGTGGGGGAGCCCTCCATCGAGGACACCATCGCGATCCTGCGCGGGCTCCGAGAGCGTTACGAGGCGCACCACAAGGTGCGGATCACCGACGGCGCGCTGGTCGCTGCCGCGACCCTGTCGGGTCGGTACATCACCTCGCGACAGCTGCCTGACAAGGCCATCGACCTGATCGACGAGGCGGCGTCCCGGTTGCGGATGGAGATTGACTCGTCCCCCGAAGAGATCGACAAGCTGCGTCGCGCCGTCGACCGGCTGACGATGGAGCAGTTCGCTCTGGAGAAGGAGGCGGACGCCGCGTCCGTCGCCCGGCTGGGCCGACTGCGGGCCGAGTTGGCCGACACCCAGGAGGAGTTGCGCGGGCTCGAGCAGCGGTGGGAGGCCGAGAAGGCCGGGCTGAACCGCGTCGGTGACCTGAAGGAAGGGATCGACCGGCTGCGGATCGAGGCCGACCGGCTGCTGCGTGAGGGCAAGCTGGCCGAGGCGTCCGAGATCCAGTACGGACGCATCCCCGGGCTGGAGAAGGAACTTGAGGCTGCGTCCGAGGCGGAGGCGTCGCTGCCATCGATGGTGAGCGAAGAGGTCGGCACGGGCGACATCGCCGAGGTCGTCAGCGCGTGGACGGGCATTCCCGTCGGCAAGATGTTGCAGGGTGAGAGCGAGAAGCTCCTGACGATGGAGGCCCACATCGGTGAGCGCCTGATTGGTCAGCGGGCGGCGGTCCAGGCTGTGGCGGACGCTGTTCGCCGTAGTCGGGCCGGCATTTCCGACCCGAATCGTCCGACGGGCTCGTTCCTCTTCCTCGGCCCTACCGGTGTCGGCAAGACCGAGCTGGCGAAGTCGCTGGCCGACTTCCTGTTCGACGACGAGACCGCGATGGTGCGCATCGACATGAGCGAGTACTCAGAGAAGCACTCGGTGTCGCGCCTTGTGGGAGCCCCTCCCGGCTACATCGGTTATGAGGAGGGCGGCCAGCTGACCGAGGCCGTGCGCCGGCGTCCGTATTCGGTGGTGCTGCTCGACGAGGTCGAGAAGGCGCACCCCGACCTGTTCAACATTCTGCTGCAGGCGCTCGACGACGGGCGCCTGACGGACGGGCAGGGACGCACGGTCGACTTCCGCAACGTGATCCTGATCATGACGTCGAACCTGGGCTCGCAGTTCCTGGCCGACCAGACGCTCGACCCGAAACTCAAGCGGGACGCGGCGATGGGCGCCGTGCGGCAGGCCTTCCGGCCGGAGTTCCTGAACCGGCTCGACGAGATCGTCATGTTCGACCCCTTGACGACCGATGACCTGACGCGCATCGTCGACATCCAGTTGGCGAAGCTCAACGCCCGGCTCGCTGATCGGCGGATCACGCTGGTCGTGTCGCCCGAGGCGACGGCCTGGCTGGCGAGCAACGGCTTCGACCCGGTCTACGGCGCGCGTCCGCTGCGTCGGCTCGTGCAGTCCACGATCGAGGACCTGCTGGCCAGGCGCCTCCTCGCCGGTGAGGTCGTGGACGGTGACCAGGTGAGTTTCGGCCTCGATGAGAGCGGCGCGCGGCTCGTCATCGAGTGAGCGTCCATTCACTCCTGCGGATGTGTCTGAGTTCAGACACATCCGCAGGAGTGAATCCTGAAGATTTCGCCGACGACCTCACAAACGGGCCATCTCAATGGGCCTTCCAGAAGTGTGAGGACTCGTCAGATCCCCGCTGCAGGCCTGATCGACCTGTCAGCGCAGCAAGCAGGTGTCCTGACCCTGCCCCAGATCCGTGCATTCGGCCTGCCACAAGCCACGATGAGACGCCTGTGCCGTGACGGCCAGTGGGTTCTGATGGCCAACGGGCTCTATGCCACCCGCCAACCTGACTGGATGTCGCATCTCTGGGCCGGCGTGCTGCTCGGCGGCGACTCCGCAGTCGTCGGCGGATGGGCTGCGGCCCATCTCCACGGTTTCGCGGAGGCCCCGTCGGTGATCGACATCTGGTCAGAGGGTGCGGCCCGAACCGGACTTCGCCTCGCTGGTCCGCCTGAGGTGGTGCTGCACGAGGGGGTGAGGCGAGGTCGCGGCTCGCCGGCGATCACGTCCGCCGCACGCACGATCCTCGACTCCGTGGCGGGGCTCAGTGACGATGACGTGGTCGGACTCGTGACTCGGGCGCGTCGCGTGTCGCCCGGTCTGCAGGGGCGGCTGCGTTCAGAGCTGGCGGCGGTGTCGAAGGTCTCCCATCGAGCGCTGTTGACCGAACTCGTCCAGCCGGTGAATCGAGGTGTCGAGAGTCCGCTGGAGTGGCGGTTCGCCCGCGACGTGGTGAAGGCGCACGGACTCCCGAAGATCACACTGCAGGTCTCGCACCGGCGCGGCACCCGCTCGGACGCCTCGTTCGACGAGTTCCCTCTGCTGGTTGAGCTCGACGGGTTCACCTGGCACGGGGATCGACGCGATGCCGATCA
>CALKHV010000121.1 GCA_937988865.1 uncultured Propionibacteriaceae bacterium
GGGTGCGACGAGGGAGAGGACAGTCCTCACGGACCGCCCGGGGTCAGGCCTGCTTGATGGCGCTGATCTCGAACTCGAGGGTGACCTTCTCGCTGACGAGGACGCCGCCGGCCTCGAGGGCCGCGTTCCAGGTCAGGCCGTAGTCCTTGCGGTTCACGACGACGGAACCCTCGAAGCCCACGCGCTCGTTGCCGAAGGGGTCGGTGGCTGCACCGGTGAACTCGAAACCGATGGTGATGGGCTTGGTGACGTCCTTGATGGTGAGGTCACCGGTCAGCTCGAGGCTGTCGTCCCCGAGCACCTTGACCGAGGTGGAGCTGAAGGTGATCGTCGGGTAGTTCTCGACGTCGAAGAAGTCGGCGCTGACGAGGTGGCCGTCGCGTCCCTCGTTGCGGGTGTTGACCGACCCGGCCTGGATGGTGAGCTCGACCTTGGCGTCGGCGGCGTCGGCGCCGTTGCCCTGGGCGGTGCCCTCGAACTCGGTGAACGAGCCGCGGACCTTGGTGATCATGGCGTGACGCGCCACGAAGCTGATGGCCGAGTGGGCCGGATCGATGGCGAAGGTGCCGTTGAGATCGGAGAGGGCGGTCATGGTTGCTCCTGATTGGGGTGGGAGTGGAATGTTGAACTGTCAAGTAATACTATACCCGGACGTTCCTTGAACTGTCAACTACCTCTGGGGCGCTGTCGCCCGCCCTGGTCTTCCCGCGCGGTCCAACGGTGTGGTGAACGGCGATAGTCTGGGCCCCAACACGCCATGACCCCACGCGGAGACTGCTCTCCTCGCCCGTTTCAAGGAGGAAACGACTCACATGACGAATGCCACCTTCAGCCTTGGTGACGCCAGCCTCGACCTCCCCCTCGTTGAGGCCCGCGAAGGCAACAACGGCTACGACATCGGCAAACTGCTGGGCGGCACCGGCGCCGTCACCTACGACCAGGGCTTCTCGAGCACCGCGTCCTGCAAGTCGGCCATCACGTTCATCGACGGCGACAAGGGCATCCTGCGTTACCGCGGCTACCCCATCGAGCAGTTGGCCGAGAAGTCGACCTTCCTCGAGACCAGCTACCTCGTGATCTACGGCGAGCTGCCGACGACTGAGCAGTTGGCTGACTTCGAGTCCCGGATCCGCCAGTCCACTCTCATCGACGAGCGCATGCGTGACTTCTTCCGCTGCTTCCCCCGCCGCAGCCACCCGATGCCCGTGCTCAGCGCCGGCATCATGGCCCTGTCAACGTTCAACACCGACTCCCTCGGCTTCTCACATGCCGAGGTCGAGCGCGCGACGGAGCGCCTCATGGCCAAGGTGCCCACCCTGGCCGCCTACTCCTACAAGAACTCGATGGGTCAGCCGACGCTGTTCCCCGACAACTCGCTCAGCTACATCGAGAACTTCGAGCGGATGAGCTTCGGCTTCCCCACCGAGCCCTACGAGGTGAACGAGACGATCACCCGCGCCCTCGAGGTGCTGCTGATCCTCCACGTCGACCACGAGCAGAACTGTTCCACCAGCTCGGTGCGCCTCGTCGGATCGTCCGGGGCGAACATCTACGCGTCCCTCTCGGCCGGCGTCAACGCCTTGTCCGGCCCGCTGCACGGCGGCGCGAACCAGGAAGTCCTCGAGATGCTGCAGGCCATCAAGGACTCGGGCCTCACCGTCCAGGAGTTCGTGACCAAGGTCAAGAACAAGGAGTCGGGCATCCGGCTGATGGGCTTCGGGCACCGCGTCTACAAGAACTACGACCCGCGCGCCAGCATCATCAAGAAGCACGCCGACGAGGTGCTGAAGCTCAAGGAGGGCCGTCGCGACCTGCTCGACATCGCGCAGGAACTCGAGCAGACCGCCCTGAGCGACCCGTACTTCCAGGAGCGCAAGCTCTACCCCAACGTCGACTTCTACTCGGGCCTGATCTACGAGGCGATGGGCTTCCCGGTGAACATGTTCACCGTGCTCTTCGCCATCGGACGCCTGCCCGGGTGGATCGCCCAGTGGCGCGAGCAGGCGTTCGAGACCGGCGTGAAGATCGGGCGTCCGCGTCAGGTCTACATCGGCGAGACCGAACGTGACTACGTCCCGCTGGACGCTCGAAGCTGAGCACGACCTCACCACAGCTGGTCCGAGGGCCGGGGACGCACCGTCGTCCCCGGCCCTCGGCGTCGGTCGGCGAGCTAGCCTGACCCCATGGCCATGAACACCCGCGGACCCCAGGGTCTCGCACGCGCGATGGTTGTCGGACTCTTCCTCATGATCGCTGTCGGGAGCTTCGCCTCCAACACGGTCGGCGGCACTCCCCTCATCGGTGTGATGATCGCCCTGATCCTGGTGCTGGCCGTCGTCTCTGCCCGCAGCCAGGTGCGCACGGTGCAACGCAGGATGGCGGCGAGGCAGCAACCCCACCTCGTGGTCGGGCCCCAGGGTGAGGTTCACCAGTTGGGTGCTCCCCATGCCGGCTACCAGTTGGGGGCACCCCACGCGGGCTATCAGCAGGCAGCTCCTGCGACGCCGCCCCAGGTGCATGCATCCCGGACGCCGGAGGGGGTCGTGGCAGCGCGTCCGCTGCCGAGACAACATGCCGTCGCCGCACCGCTCCCGGCACGGCGGGCGACACGGCCTGCCATCACCGGATCCTGCCTCATCACGGACGAGTGGCACCCGTCAAGCCTGCTGATGTCGTCGCTCCACCGTCCCGACTGATCCCGAGGACGCCAAGGTCCCCCACATCACCGGCACGATGTGGGACTTTTCGGCCGTTTGATCGGTTCAATGGCCGTGGAGGGCCGTCAGGACCCACATCGTGCCGAGCACCTGCCTCAGAGACCGGGACGCCTCGGGATCGTCAGCGCGATCGGCTTGTTCACCTCGGCGAAGAAGTCGTTGCCCTTGTCGTCGACCACGATGAAGGCCGGGAAGTCCTCGACCTCGATGCGCCAGATGGCCTCCATGCCCAGCTCGGCGTACTCGACCACCTCGACCTTCCTGATGCAGTCCTGCGCGAGGCGCGCCGCCGGTCCGCCGATCGATCCGAGGTAGAAACCGCCGTGCTTGGCGCACGCGTCGGTGACCTGCTGGCTGCGGTTGCCCTTGGCCAGCATCACCATCGAGCCCCCGGCGGCCTGGAACTGGTCGACGTAGGAGTCCATGCGTCCGGCCGTGGTGGGCCCGAACGATCCGGACGCCATCCCCACCGGTGTCTTGGCCGGGCCCGCGTAATAGACCGGGTGGTCCTTCAAGTACTGCGGCATCGCCTCGCCGGCGTCCAGACGTTCCTTGATCTTCGCGTGGGCGATGTCGCGTCCGACGATGACCGTGCCGTTGAGCGAGAGGCGGGTCTTGACCGGGTGCTTGCTCAGTTCGGCGAGGATGTCGGCCATCGGCTGGTTGAGGTCGATCGTCACGACCGCCCCGGCGCCGGTGCCGGTGACGCCCTGGGCCTCGGCGTCGAGGTCGGCGTCCACCTGGTCGGGCATGAAGTGGGCCGGCTCGAATTCGAGCTGCTCGATGAAGACGCCCTCGGGGGTGATCTTGCCGAGGCACTGACGGTCGGCGGAACAGCTCACGGCCATCGCGACGGGCAGGGATGCGCCGTGACGCGGCAGCCGGATCACGCGGACGTCGTGGCAGAAGTACTTGCCACCGAACTGGGCGCCGATGCCGAGCTGGCGGGTGAGTTCGAGCACCTGCTCCTCGAGCTCGACGTCACGGAAGCCGTGCGCCGTCATCGAGCCCTGGGTGGGCAGGGTGTCGAGGTACTTCGCGGACGCGTACTTGGCCGTCTTCATGGCGAACTCCGCCGAGGTGCCGCCGACGACGATCGCCAGGTGGTAGGGCGGGCACGCTGCGGTGCCGAGCGAGCGGATCTTCTGCTCCAGGAACGTCATCATCGACGCCGGGTTGAGGATCGCCTTCGTCTCCTGGAAGAGGTAGCTCTTGTTGGCCGAGCCGCCGCCCTTGGCCATGAAGAGGAACTTGTAGGTGTTCTCGTGCCCGGGGGCGGTGTCGGCGTAGAGCTCGATCTGCGCGGGAAGGTTGCTCCCGGTGTTCTTCTCGTCCCACATGGTGAGGGGCGCGTTCTGCGAGTAGCGCAGGTTGAGCTTGGTGTAGGCGTTGTAGATGCCGAGGCTGAGGGGCGACTCGTCCGTACCCTCGCTCAGGACGCGCTGGCCGCGCTTGCCCATCACGATCGCCGTGCCGGTGTCCTGGCACATCGGCAGCACTCCGCCGGCCGAGATGTTGGCGTTCTTCATGAGGTCGAGCGCGACGAACTTGTCGTTGGGGGACGCCTCGGGATCGTCGAGGATCTTCCGGAGCTGGCCCAGGTGCGCCGGACGCAGGAAGTGCGCGATGTCGTGCATCGCCGTCTCGGCGAGCAGGGTCAACGCCTCGGGTGCCACCTGCAGGAAGGTCTTCCCGTCGGGCCCCTCGACAACGCTCACGCCCTCGGTGGTCAAGAGTCGGTAAGGGGTCTCGTCCTGACCCAGCGGCAGCATGTCCTCGTAGGCGAATTCAGCCATTTCCACTCCTGTGTGCGGGTTTGGTCCATCTTCCCACAGGGGTTTCCGGCCGTTGGGTGTGAGGTCACTTGCGCGCGACGGAGGCCTCGAACGTCGCCAGGGCGGCGTCCAGACCGGCTGCGTCCGCCGGTGCGGAGCTGCCCCTGACCGACAGCAGCCCACCCTCGTCGAGCCACGCGCAGTGCTCGACCGCGTGCACCGCATGCCCGTCCACGGCGGTGCCGTCCACCGCGACCCCGGACGCCACGAGCGCGCCGATCCTGGCCGTGGGCGTCCGCACGACGTCACCCTGGATGCCGCTGCGACTCGCCCATCCCTCCAGGGACGCCAGGCACGCTCGCTGGGCCGAGCCGGAGCGCGCTGCGTCCGGGTCGAGGAGCAGCGAGATCGTGGCGCCGGCGTCCGAGGAGAACCGGACCAGTTCGTGCCCGACGGTCGTGTCGTCGGGGTTGGCCGGCGCGGACGCGAAGCCGGGTGGGGTGTTCCACATGAAGGCGGGGACGCCCGTCTCCGCAGCCTGTTGCCAAGGCGCCCGACCGACATCGCCGAACCAGCGTCCGACGTTCTCGGACATGCCGACGAATCCCATGAGGGCCACGACGAGCACGGCCGGCACCACGAGGGGCAGGGCGCGCGTCGACACCGGACGCTGCTTGCGGACGTCCATGCCCACCTCCTGTTCGTGCTGCCATGGTGCCATGCGTGGGGCCACCCGCTCGGTCCGGTTCGTCCCGGGGCAGGCGTACAGCCCGGCGCGGTGGAAAACTGGGCAGGTGAGCAGGGTGCTGGTGGTGGAGCCTTCGGACGCCGTTCGGACGTCCGTGGTGTCGGCCCTGCGCTCGCAGGGTCACCTCGCCATGGGACTGCCCGACGGTTCGGCCCTCGAGAGGGCCATCATCGCCGGGCGTCCCGACCTCGTGGTCCTGGACGCCGAACTCCCCCGCAACCGTGACGGACTCGACCTGCTGACCGTGGTCCGGCGGACGTGCTGGGCGGGCGTGCTCGCGACCTCGGTCCGTGACGAACCCACCGATCGGACGCCGGGCTCCGCCCACGCCGACGACCACCTGCGCAAGCCCTTCGCGATGGTCGAGTTCCTCTCGCGGTGTGAGGCCATCCTGCGCCGGACGGGTTCGCGGAGCGCAACGGTCACGGTGGCCGACCTCACGGTCAGCGAGGACGGTGCGTCCGTCCGTCGACACGGCGTCCCCGTCGACCTGACGCTGACCGAACGTCGCCTGCTCGTGCAGCTCGCCAGACACCCCGAGACGGTCGTCTCGAAGGGGCAACTCCTGGCCGCTGTCTGGGGCTACGACGGATACGACGAGAACATCGTCGAGGTGCACATCTCGTCGCTACGGCGCCGGCTCGAGGCGCACGGGCCGCGCGTGATCCACACCGTCAGGGGACAGGGATACCGGCTGGGGGAGCCCTGAGGCTGGCGACGGGCACCTGACCAACCCGAAGGCTTGTGAATCAAGGAACTTGTGAGCGTTCTGTGATCGATTCAATCGTCCCGTGACGGAAGTGGTCTAGGGTTGTCCACGAGCTTCCCGGCCGATCGCAGCGTCCCCTCCCCCGACGTGGGACCGCGAGACACCCTCCCCCGGCGGCCGGGAGCTCTCTGAACGATCAGCCGCGTGGCCGGCACTACCCGTCTCCATCCCCCCGGGCGTGACGTGGTCAGAGGTCGCGCAACATCGATTCGAAATCCATCTCGAGCACCAGGCCTGCGTCCGACGACTGCGCGTCCACCGGTTTGAGTGGCGTCGGTCGTGACGCATCGTCGAACGCGGCCCGTCGAACGGCCGCGACGAGCGCGGCAGCAGCCTCGTCGATCCTGGTCGTGAGCGAGGCGCTGGTGCCCCAGTCGTCGGTCGCCGCGAAAACGCCGCCCGGCAGCACCCTCGCGCGGAGGTAGTGGAAGAGCGGCACCATGGACGCGTCGATGGCCAGGGTGTGACGCACCGTGCCACCGGTGGCCCCCAGCAGCACGGGCGTGTCGCGCAGGACGCCCTCGTCGAGCACCTCGAAGAACAGCTTGAACAGCCCGCCCATCGAGCCGTTCATGACGGGCGAGACGGCGATGAGTCCGTCCGCGGACGCCACGTCGGCCAACGCGGCCGCCAGGGCCGGGCTCGCGACGCCGGTCAGCTGACGATTCACCACATCGGACGCCACCTCCCGCACGCTGACTTCGACGATCTCGGCGTCCGGTTCGATCCCGCGGACGGCGGCGCCGAGGCGCTCGCCCAGCATCCGCGAGCTCGACGGCGTCCCCAGCCCGGCCTGCACCACGACGATGCGCATCGTCAGACCGCGATCCGGTCGGTGGCACCCGTCACGGTGTCGCGCACCGGCACGTCGCGATCCAGCACACCGTCCGTGTCGACGGCACCACGGGCCGCGAGCAGGGACGCATGGGTCGGCGCCTCGGGGACGTCCGCCGGACGCCCGGCGTCGAAGCCCTCACGCATGGCCGGCAGGATCTCGCCCAGCAGGTCGAGCTGCTCGAGGACCGTCTTCGTGGGCAGGCCGGCGTGGTCGAGGAGAAACAGCTGACGCTGGTAGTGACCGACGTGGTCGCGGAACGACAGCGTCCGCTCGAGCACCTGCTGCGGGCTGCCGACGGTGAGCGGGGTGTAGGAACTGAACTCCTCAAGGCTCGGTCCGCCGCCGTAGACGGGGGCGTCGTCGAAGTAGGGACGGAATTCGGCCACAGCGTCCTGGGAGTTCCTGCGCATGAAGAACTGCCCGCCCAGGCCGACGATCGCCTGGTCGGCGCGTCCGTGGCCGTAGTGCTCGAAGCGGCGCCGGTACAACTCGACCATGCGCTGGGTGTGGTCCATGGTCCAGAAGATGTTGTTGTGGAAGAAGCCGTCGCCGTAGTAGGCGGCCTGTTCGGCGATCTCGGGCGACCGGATCGAGCCGTGCCAGACGAAGGGGGGCACGTCGTCGAGCGGACGCGGGGTCGAGGTGAAGCCGTGCAGGGGGGTGCGGAACTTGCCCTCCCAGTCGACCACGTCCTCACGCCACAAGCGGTGCAGCAGGGCGTAGTTCTCGAGCGCGAGCCTGATCCCGTCCCGGATGTCCTGGCCGAACCACGGGTAGACCGGGCCGGTGTTGCCGCGCCCCATCATGAGGTCGACGCGTCCGCCGGCGAGGTGCTGCAGCATCGCGAAGTCCTCGGCGATCTTCACCGGGTCGTTCGTCGTGATGAGGGTCGTCGCGGTCGACAGGATGAGGCGCTCGGTCCGGGCCGCGATGAAGGCGAGCGTCGTGGTGGGCGAGGAGCTGAAGAAGGGCGGGTTGTGGTGCTCCCCGAGAGCGAACACGTCGAGGCCGACGTCCTCGGCGTGCTTCGCGATGGTGACGATGTCGCGAATGCGCTGCGCCTCGGTGGGTGCGCGTCCGGTCGTCGGGTCGACGGTGATGTCGCTGACGCTGAAGATGCCGATCTGCACGAGTGCTCCTGATTGGTTGAGGATTCAACTATCTTAACCCACTCGGGACGCGATTCATTCCCCCCGGCCGGGTCGGGCGACCCTGGCCACTGTCGCCCCCGCGAGGGGAGGAGTCCCAGCCCTACGATGGTGCCATGAGGGCAGCGTCCTGGGCTGACGTGCGGAAGGACCCGCGTCTCACCGCCCTGCGACTCGTCCGGAACTGGGTGCTGACCGTGGCATTCGTCTCGGTCGTCGGCGCCGCCGGCTACATGGGCCTGGAGCACTGGAACTGGTTCGACTCGCTCTACATGTCGGTCATCACGCTGGCCACGGTGGGCTTCAAGGAGGTCCACCCGATGGATCGGGCGGGCCAGGTCTGGACGATGGTGCTCTCGGTGGCCGCCATCGGCATCATCTTCGGGACCGTCGGCTTCGTGGCCGAGGGCATCATGGCCAACACGGCCAGCGGCAGGCGGGAGGCCAGGCGGATGGAGAAGCGCATCGCGGGCATGAGGAACCACTTCGTGGTCTGCGGGTACGGACGCGTGGGGTCGCTCGTGGCCCGTGAACTGACCGCTGACGGCGAGGAGGTCGTCGTGCTCGACATCGGCGCCGAGTCGCTCCAACGGGCCATCGACGACGGCTACCCCGTGGTGCCCGGCAACGGGACGTCCGACGAGGTGCTGCGCGCGGCGGGCGTCGAGCGGGCACGCGGTCTGGTGACCTGCATCGACTCCGATCCCGAGAACGTCTACGTCACGCTCAGCGCACGCAAGATGAACCGGGGGCTCTCGATCGTCGGACGCGCCAGCTCGCGCGCCGTGATGGACAAGCTGCTGCAGGCAGGCGCTGATCGCGCCGTCTCGCCGTACCTCATGGCGGGACGCCGGATCGTCGAGCTGGCCCTGCGTCCCGGGGTGGCCGACTTCCTGGACGCCGCCCTCTCGCGCAAGGACCTGTCGTTCACCTTCGAGGAACTCACGGTGAGGCCGAAGGGGAAGCTCGTCGGACGTTCGGTCGGCGAACTCCGCAACCGCGGAGTCTTCACCATGGCGATCATGCACGCCCAGGGGAACT
Source organism: uncultured Propionibacteriaceae bacterium (assembly GCA_937988865.1). Taxonomy (GTDB): domain Bacteria; phylum Actinomycetota; class Actinomycetes; order Propionibacteriales; family Propionibacteriaceae; genus CALKHV01. The sequence goes on from CALKHV010000121.1 coordinate 9,037, forward strand.
ACGAGGCCACCCCGGCCGACGACCGCGTCCTCCTGCGGGGCGAACGGCTCATCGTGTCGGGATCGATGGAGTCGCTGCGCGAGCTCGACCCCGAACGTTCCGACACGGAGGTCTGAGAGGTGGGCCTACCCCTTCCCCTCGCCGTCTCGCCCGAGTCCTGGGGGTCTGCGGACTGGCCACTGGGCCCGCACCTGGACGCGGCGACGAACTCGGCCACCTTCGCGGTCCACGCGCCGGCGGCGACACGCGTCCAACTCGAATTCTTCACCGGCCCGACCGGCGAGCCGTTCGCGACCTTCCTGCCCGCGAAGGGCGCCGACGGTGCCTGGCGGGCGAAGGTGACCAACGTCGGACCGGGCGTCCACTACGGGTATCGCGCCTGGGGCCCCACGTGGGAGTTCGACCCCGCGTGGACGCCGGGAGGCAGCGGGGCAGGTTTCGTCTGCGACGTCGACGACGCCGGGAACCGGTTCAACCCCAACAAGCTGCTCTTCGACCCCTACGCCCGCGAGGTCAGCCACAACCTGCTGTCGCCGCTGATCGAGACCGATGGTGGGGACGGCGGCATGTTCGGGACCGGTGGGGACGACTATCGCGGACGTCCGAGGCGCGAGTTCGACACGGCGCGCTGGGCGCCGAAGGGGATCGTCGTCGACGACGCGACCCCGACCGGGACGCGGCCGCGCAACCCGCCCGAGAACACTGCGCTCTACGAGGCGCACGTGAAGAACCTGACCATGCACCCGTCGGCGTCCCGACTGACGGAGATCTTCGCGCACCTGCCCGGCTACGCCGATGTGGTCGACATCCCGGAGGCCCAGCGCGGGACGTACGCCGGTGCGGCCCACCTCGCGCCCTACCTGCACGCCCTGGGCTTCACCACCATCGAACTCCTGCCGGTGCACGAGACGAATTCATCGGACGCGGCCGTCGCCCGGGGCGAGGCCAACCACTGGGGTTACCAGACGCTCAGCTTCTTCGCCCCCAACCGTGACTATGCCCACGACACGTCCCCGGGTGGTCCGACCCGCGAGTTCAAGTCGATGGTGAGGGCCTTCCACGACGCCGGCATCGAGGTCTACCTCGACGTCGTGTTCAACCACACCGCCGAGGGCGGGCACTGGGCCGGCGACCGCGACACCGTGGGGTTCACGAGCCTCGGCGGCTTCGCGACGCCCGACTACTACGTGCTGACCGACGACCACCGCCTCATCGACGGCGCCACGGGGTGCTCGAACCAGACCAACATGAGCTCGGACGCGGCCAGGAACCTGGTCACCGACTCCCTCATCCACTGGGCCGACGAGATGGGCGTCGACGGGTTCCGGTTCGACCTCGCACCCGTGCTGGGACGCCTGCCCGAGGACGCACCGCGCGAGGACTGGGGTGCCCAGCGACGATTCTTCTCCGACCACCCGTTACTGAGGGCGGTGCGCGACCTCGCGTCCGCCCGTGATCTCGAGGTGATCGCCGAGGCGTGGGACCTGTGGGGCTACGAGGTGGGCAACTTCCCCGCCGGGTGGGGGGAGTGGAACGGTCGCTATCGGGACGCGGTCCGCGGCTTCCTGAAAGGCGACGGCAACACGACGGCGTTCATCGACCAGCTCAACGGTGACTACCTTGCCTTCAACGACCAGGGCGGGCCGCAGCGCTCGATCGACTTCGTCACCGCGCACGACGGGTTCACCATGATGGACCTGGTCAGCTACGACACCAAGAACAACGGCCAACCGTTCCCGTTCGGCCCGTCCGACGGTGGCTCGGACGCCAACCTCTCGTGGGACTCCGGGGGCGACGCGACCGTGCGTCGCCAGCGCCTGCGGAATTTCTGGGTCGTCCTGTTCCTCAGTCGGGGCGTGCCCATGGTCGTGTCGGGGGACGAATTCGGACGCACCCAGAACGGCAACAACAACCCGTGGGCCCTCGACACGGTCGGCATGTGGAACAACTGGGCGATGGCGACGTCGAACGCGCCGACGCAAGTGTCGGTCGACGAGACCCACCCGGAGTACCGCTACCACGACAACTTCGGTGCGTCCGGGGCTCCGGAGGGCGTGAACCCGCTGTTCACGCTGGCCACGTATGTGGCGAACCTGCGGCGCGCCCACCCCGGCCTGCGGCAGGCGACGTACGGCAACACCACTCTCGACGACGCCGACGTGACCTACGAGTTCGCCGGTCCGGACGGCTCGCCACCGGTCGACGGTGAGCGCAACCTGCGCGTGCACATCGATGCGTCCACGGTCGAGGGCGACGACCTGGTGATGCTCATCACCATGGGCACCGAGCCGGTCACCTTCAACCTGCACCGGCCCAGCATCGGCAAGCAGTGGCGAAAGATCATCGACACCCACGCGTACGCCGAGGCTGTCGGCAACTGCTGGCACGTCCCGGACGCGGAGGTCGTCGGTGACACCTACGACGGTCAGCCGTGGTCGGTGGCAGTGCTGATCGAGACCTCGGACGCCTCGGTGGCCGAGTCGGCGTCCCGTGGGGAGCACGAGGAGGCTGACGAGCGGGCACGCGTCCGGGCCGAGATGGCGGGGCGGGTGGCAGGAGCCCTGGGTGACGTGTTGAAGGGCGCGCTCGGCAAGGTGAAGAGACGTCAAGGTCAACCCCACCAGTAGGCTCTTGACGACCTCGGGAGGTTCGATGACTCGCACCCTGCGACTACTGGCCGTGCTGCTTGCGTGCCTGCTGGCGGTGGCCGGCTGCTCCGGCACGACGCCCCAGCCCGACCGGAGCCCGGGCCGCGACGACTCGACGCCCGCGGACGGGGCGGTGGCCGCCCTCGCGGCCGGGCTGGCGTCCGGGGACCTCGACCGCGTCCAGTTCACCGAACCCGCCGTCGACGCCACCGCTGAACTGACCGTGATCATGGCCGGGATGGACGGTCTGCGTCCGGCTGTGACCGCCGGCCCCATCGCCTACGACGGCGGCACGGCCACAGCCACGCTGAACCAGTCGTACTCGCTGGGCGAGAAGGCGTGGACGTTCGCCTCGTCCGCGTCCCTCGAACTCGATGGTGGCATCTGGAAGATCGCATGGACGCCCACCCTCGTGCACCCCGACCTCACCGACGCGATCCGCCTGCGTCACACCCGTGACGTCCCGAAGCGAGCGCCGATCACCGGACGCAACGGCGTCGCCCTGGTCGAGGAACTCCCCGTCTACAAGGTCGGCATCGACAAGTCATTGATCCCTTCGAGTGCCTGGGCGGCGTCGGCGAAGGCGCTGGCGTCCATGGTCGATGTGGATGCCACCGCATTCACCAAGCAGGTCAAGGCGGCGGGGGTCAAGGCATTCGTGGTGGCGATCACGCTCCGACAAGGGGAACTGCCCAAAAATCTCGCCACCGTCGACGGGGCCCGGGCCCTGGGGTCCACGTCGATGCTCGCCCCCAACCGGCTCTTCGCGCAGGCCATCATCGGCAGCGTGGGTGAGGCGTCGTCGGCACAGGTGACGGCGGCGAAGGGCGACCTGATGCCGGGCGACATCGTGGGCATCTCGGGGTTGCAGCAACGCTACGACGCCCAGATGCGGGGCACGCCCGGGCACACGATCTCGCTGGTGGCGCGCAAGGCGACGAAGCCGACCGCGTCCGGGAGCCCGTCGCCGAGCGCGTCGACCCCTCCCTTCGTCGAGACGGTGCTCTTCACGTCCGACCCCGTGGTGGGGACGCCCCTGGAGACCACTCTCGACCTCGACCTGCAACTGAAGGCGGAGGACGTCCTGAACGACGTCGTGGGCGTCGCGTCCATGGTGGTGCTCGACCCTGCCACGGGGGCAGTCCTCGTCGCCGCGAACTCACCGGCGTCCCAGGCGAACCCGGACGCGACCTACGGCCGCTACGCCCCCGGGTCGACGTTCAAGGTCGCGAGCGCCCTCGCGCTGATGCGGGCCGGGCTGAGCCCCACCTCATCGGTGTCCTGCACCGCTCGTGTGACCGTCGACGGTCGGGTCTTCAAGAACTACGACGACTATCCGGCGTCCGGTACCGGGTCGATCCCGTTGCGGGACGCCCTGGCGAACTCGTGCAACACCGCCTTCATCTCGAGCGCCACGAAGCTCGACGCGCGCGGACTCGCCGACGCCGCCGCCAGCCTCGGCGTGGGCGTCGACCACGACACGGGATTCCCGTCCTTCTACGGCTCCGTCCCGGTTGCGGGTGACCTGGTGACGAAGGCCGCCAACATGATCGGACAGGGCGAGATCGAGGCGTCGCCGCTGGCCATGGCAGGGCTGGCCGCGTCGGTGCAGTCGGGTCGGACCACCATCGGCCACCTGCTCGAGGGGCAGGAACCGACGTCGACCGCGGCGCCACTGACCGCGGCCGAGGCCCGGAACCTCCGCTCGCTGATGACTTCGGTCGTGACCTCCGGGTCGGGGCGGACTCTGAAGGGGCTGGTGACGGGCGCCAAGACGGGCACCGCCGAGTTCGGCACCGCGTCCCCACCGAAGACCCATGCCTGGATGATCGCCTGGAACGCCGATTACGCGATCGCCGTGATGGTGAACGATGGGAAGAGCGGCTCAGCCACGGCGGCACCGTTGATCAAGGCGTTCCTGTCGTGACCCTGCACGAGTCGCTGATCTGGGTGTGGCCCGACACCCTGCTGCAGGTCGTCGTCGTCTTCGCCATCGCCGGTGTCTCCCGGTGGCTGGTGCAGCAGGTGATCCGCCGCATCGTGCGCGCGTCGGTCGACCGTTCGACCCATCGCTTCGACTTCCTGCCCGGACGCACGGGCGAGATCCTCTCCAAGTTCGGCGGCGAGCGGCAGCCGGCACGCGCTGCGACCCTGGGCGCCCTGCTCGCCAACGTGGCAAGCTTCACCATCGCCACCGTCGCGACGCTGACCATTCTGGGCATCCTCGGCATCCCGATGGCGCCGGTGCTGGCGTCCGCGGGTGTCGGCGGCGTGGCGCTGGGCTTCGGTGCGCAGACCCTGGTGCGTGACCTGCTGAGCGGGCTGTTCATGATCGCGGAGGATCAGTACGGCGTCGGTGACCTCGTGACGATCGGCGACATCACCGGAACCGTCGAGGACGTCGACCTGCGCGTCACCCGCCTGCGCGACGGCACCGGGCTGGTCTGGTACATCCGCAACGGCGACATCGCGAAGGTCGGCAACTTCTCGCAGGGCTGGGCGAGCGCCACGATCGACATCCCCGTCCACTACACCGAGGACGCGGCGAAGGTGGCCGGCGTCCTCGAGTCGGTCGTCACCGAACTGGACGCCGACCCCGCCTGGGCCGACAAGCTGCTGGACACGCCGCACGTGTTGGGTGTCGAGTCGATCGTCGGGTCGGCGATGACCTTCCGGATGCAGGCGAAGTGCGTCGCCCGGAACCAGAGCGAGGTGCAGCGCGAATTGCGCGAGCGGGCCAAGCTGGCCCTGGACGCGGCCGGGGTGCGCGGACCGGCGTGAGCGCCCGTCGGTCGGCTCCGGCGACCTGAGAGACTGTGCGCTCAGAGAAACTGTGCGTCAGAGAAACTGTGCGTTAGAGAGACTGTGCGTTCCGAGACGTGGCACGGCGGAAGGACTGACATGGGCGGCGGGTTGTTGTTCCTCATTGCAGGAACGGTCATCTTCACGGTGGTGGTCGGCTTGGGCATCGTCGCGGTGATGGCATTGGTGTCGGGGCGCAAGGGCAGGCTGGCCGAACTCGACCGGCTCGACCGGGAACTGGACGAACTCGAGCGTCGCAAGTCGGCCAGGGACGCCTGAGGTGACGCAGGCCTCCCGGACGTCACGGGCGGCCGTGTGGTTCGTGCTCGGTTCGATCGCGTCGGTGCAGGTGGGCGCCGCCTTTGCGAAAGGTCTTTTCGGACGCGTCCCGCCGACGTCGATGGCCTGGCTAAGGCTGGTCACGGCGTCCGCGGTGTTGTTGCTGGTTTCGGCGATCGTGCGGTCACGACCGACCGGGCGTCCGGCCGTGAGACGCAACTGGGGCCTGGTGCTGGCCTGGTCGGCGTGCCTGGTGACGATGAACTGGGCCATCTACGAGTCGTTCAGCAGGATTCCGCTCGGGGTCGCGGTGACGATCGAGTTCCTCGGCCCGTTGACCGTGGCCGTCCTCGGGTCGCGGCGCCGCGTCGACCTGGTCTGGGTCGCGCTGGCCGGGTGCGGCGTGGCCTTGCTGGGTCTCGCCCCGACGTCCCCCACCCTGGCCGGGGTCGGTTTCGCGCTGCTCGCGGGGGCCGGCTGGGCCGGCTACATCGTCCTGGGATCACACGTCGGACGCACCTGGCCCAGCCTGGACGCCCTCACCATCGGCTGCACCCTGGGCGCGGTCGCCCTGGCCCCGTGGGCCATCAGCCAGGGCGGCGACGAGTTGTGGCGTCCCGGGATCGTGGCGACCGGGTTGGCGATCGGGTTGCTCAGCTCGGTGATCCCCTACGGGCTCGAGCTCACGGCCCTGAAGTCGATCCCCACGGCCGTGTTCGGCATCCTCATGAGCCTGGAACCGGCGGCCGCGGCTCTCGCCGCCCTCGTGGTGCTCGGTGAGCGCCTCACGCCGATCGACCTGCTGGCCATGGCGTGCGTCGTCATCGCGAGCGTCGGCGCGACCCGAACGCGTGCGTCCGCCTGAATGTTCGTGGGGACTCGGGTGGTGCGACCCTCACACGAGCAGCGCCGCTGCCGCCTGCTCCACCAACTCGGACGCCCGTGCCATGCAGGCGTCCGGGTCGGGCTCCAGCTCAGTCAGGGCGATCACCCGCGCGAACCCCGCGGACGCCAGCGTCGCCGCGTCCAGGGTGGTCCGGCCGCAGATCGCCACCACCGGGACGCCGGCCCGCCGCGCCGCCCGCGCCACCCCGATCGGCGCCTTGCCCTGCAGTGACTGGGCGTCCAGGCGTCCCTCACCGGTGATCACCAGGTCGGCGCCGGCCACCACCGCATCGAAACCCCCCAGCTCGAGCGCCACCTCGACGCCCGGACGCATGACCCCTCCCAGCGCCAGCAAGGCCCAGCCCACGCCGCCGGCCGCGCCGGCCCCCCGAACGTCCCGGTACACCTCGAACGCCTCGACGAGGTCGGCCAGGTGGGCGAGTCGGGCGTCCGCGGCGGCGATGTCGTCGCTCGTCAGGCCCTTCTGCGGGCCGAAGACAGCCGCCGCCCCGGACGCACCGAGCAGCGGGTTGGTCACGTCGGAGGCGATGGTGATGTCGGCCTCGGCGATGTCCTGGCGCACGTCGCTCACCTCCAGCGACCACAGGTCGGCCAGCCCCCGTAGACCCGGACGCACCGGCTCCCCGCCCAGGTCGAGCAGTCGCGCGCCGAGGGCGGTGATCATCCCGGCTCCACCGTCCGTGGACGCCGACCCGCCGATGCCCACCACGATCTCGCGGATCCCGGCGTCCAGCACCGCTGCCAGCACCTCGCCGAGACCCTCACTGGACGCGTCCATGCCCGCGAGCACACCGCCCGGCAGGCGTCCGAGGCCGCAGGCGTCCGCGAGTTCGACGACGGCCACGCCGTCGCGGTGGGCCCAGCGCGTCACGACCGGCTCCCCCGTGGGCCCACTGCAGGCGGCAGGGACCTCGGCGAATCCCGCCGCCAGGAAGGCCTCGACGAAACCCTCACCCCCGTCCGAGAGCGGCACCGTGACCACCTGCGCGTCCGGTTGCGCCGACATCACCCCGGCCACGACCGCGTCCGCCGCCTCACGCGGCAGCAGCGACCCCTTGAACCCGTCGATCGCGACGACGACCCTCATCACCGACCCCCCTCGCACTCGTGTGGCCCCATTCTCCCAGTCATCGCCGTCCTCGTCCCGGGCACGCGATGCCCGGGAGAACTCACGATCGGCACGCCGGCGCTCCCACGATAGAATCAGACGCTGTGCCCAGCCTGACCCAAGCCCAGACCAACGCCGTCGCCGCCATGCTGCGTGTGACGCCCGTGGTCGACGACCTCGCCAGGCGCTTCCACGCAGCGGGCCACGAGCTGTACCTCGTCGGCGGCAGCGTCCGGGACGCCCTCCTCGACGAGCTCGGGGACGACCTCGACTTCACCACGGACGCCCGCCCCGACGCGATCGAGAAGCTGCTGCGCGGCTTCACCCACAGCGTGTGGACGATCGGCAAGGAGTACGGCACCATCGGCGCCTCCCACCACGCCGGTGGGCAGGACTGGCTGATCGAGGTCACCACCTTCCGTGACGACACCTACCGTGTCGATTCGCGCAAACCCGAGGTGCGCTTCGGCGACACCATCGAAGGCGATCTGCAACGGCGTGACTTCACCGTCAACGCGATGGCCATCCGCCTGTCCGACAAGGCCTTCATCGACCCCTTCGGCGGGCTCGCCGACCTCGCGTCCGGGCAGTTGCGGACGCCGTCCACCGCCGAACGCAGCTTCTCCGACGACCCGCTGCGCATGATGCGGGCGGCCAGGTTCGCGTCCCGCCTCGGTTTCGACCTCGCCGACGACGTGCGCGAGGCGATGCGCGACATGGCCGGACGCATCGAGATCATCTCGTCCGAGCGCGTGCGCGACGAGCTCATCAAGTTGCTGCTGTCGGACACTCCCCGCACCGGCCTCGACCTGCTCGTCGGGTCGGGGATCGCCGACCACGTGCTGCCCGAACTGCCCGCCCTGCGCCTGGAACGCGACGAACACCATCGCCACAAGGACGTCTACCAGCACTCGCTCACCGTGCTCGACCAGGCCATCGCCCTCGAGAAGGCCCGCGGGCACGCCCCCGACATCGTCACCCGGCTCGCCGCGCTCCTCCACGACATCGGCAAGCCCGCGACGCGCAAGTTCGAGGCCGAGGGCGTCGTGAGCTTCCACCACCACGACGTGGTGGGTGCCAAGTTGGTCCGGAAGCGGCTGAAGGCCCTCACCTTCCCGACCGCGGTCATCGACTCGGTTGCGGCCCTGACGACGCTGCACCTCCGCTTCCACGGCTACGGCGACGGCATGTGGACCGATTCTGCGGTGCGCCGGTACGTCCGGGATGCGGGCGACGAACTCGAACGCCTCCACATCCTCACCCGGTCGGACTGCACCACACGCAATCGCGGCAAGGCGGCACGCCTGAGGGCCGCCTACGACCAGCTCGAGGCGAGGATCGCGGTCCTGGCCGAGCAGGAGGAGCTCGACGCCATCCGACCCGACCTGGACGGGACGCAGATCATGGCCCTGCTCGAGATCCCCCCGGGACGCGACGTCGGCGCCGCCTACGCCTACCTCCTCGAACGTCGCCTCGACGAGGGCCCCCTGGGCGCCGAGGGGGCGGCGTCCGCCCTGCTCGAGTGGTGGGCGGGGCGTCAGGCGGGCGCAGCGCCCACCACGCCTACGATGGACGCGTGACCCACGACACCGACGAGCGTCCCGCACGGGGCACATCGTCGCGTCCGGGTCACCTCCGATCCGTGACGCACCTGGTTCGGCTCGTCCTTGCGCTCCTGCTCGCCGTGGCCGGCGCCACCCTCGCCACCCCCGCAGGGGCGGACGACGTGCCTCAGTACCTGCGCATCGACTTCACGTCGGTCACCCCGTCGGTGATCGGACCCACCGGCGTCCTGCGCATCGAGGGGAAGGTGACGAACACGTCCGACGTGGCGATCACCAACGCCTGGGTCCACCTGTGGCGCAGCGTCGAACCCATCACGGACGCCGACGACCTGGCGACCATCCTGGCGTCGCCGGCGAACGTCCCCCTCGGACGCCGGCTGCTCGGCACCGAGAACGGCAACCTCTACAGACTCACCCCCGATGACGACCCGACCCTCGAACCCGGCGAGTCCCGGACGTTCTCGGTGCAGGCCACGGCCAGCGCCCCGAAGGGTTCTGCGGGCCTCGACGAGGCCCTGGAGTTCCCGACGCTCGACGCCGTGTACCCGGTGGGCATCCACGTCCGCGGGATCCCCGACGGCGGGTCCAACCAGACCCTCGCGCGCGGGCGCCTGCTCGTGCCCTACCTGAAGGACGGCACGACCCTCACCCACACCAGCGTCGTCATGCTGACCGCGCGTCCCTCCCGCCTCCCTGACCAGACGTTCGCCGACGACACCCTCGCCACGCAACTCGCGGCGGGTGGCAGGCTGAGGGTGCTCCTGGACGCGGCCCGCCGTCCCGGGGCCAGTTTCGTCGTCGACCCGGCCCTGCTCGATGCCGTGCAGGTGATGACGTCCCCCTACGAGGTGCACGAGGGGAACGACCTGGTCGCCGGCGCGGGCACCGAGGCCGCCGTGGTCTGGCTGGCCGACGTCAGGCCACTGCTCTCGGCGGGCGTGGGCTACCGCCTTCCGTACGGGAACCCTGACCTGAGGGCTGCGGCGGAGGTCGAGGACGCCTCGGCGTTGGCGCGGGCAGCGGCTGTGCTGCCGTCATCCAACCTCGCGTCCGCCCTGCCCCTCGCCGTGGTGCCCCGGGACGGCTTCCTGGGCGAGACCCTCGCGACCGCCCTCAGCGCAGTGGGCCCAGCCGTCGTCCTGGCCACGAACACGTCGCCGGCCAGCGGCGTCCTCGCGGTCGCGTCCCAGGTCGTGGTCGGCGTGGACGCGTCCGCGACCGCAGGTGGCCCCGGGCCAGAACCCTCGACGTCGCATCCCCAGGTCATCGGACGCATGCTCGCCGCCTTCGCACTGGGCGACCCCGCCACGGGTCCGGTCGTGACCCTCATCGACGACGAGGCGTCCGCGGCCCTCGACGGGGTGGCCGTGCCGGGCCTCGTCCGCGTCCCGCTGCCCGACCTGCTGACGCGAACGACCCCGGCGTCCGGGGCGCTGGTCGCGGTGGTCGAGGCCGGCGTCGACCCGGACTGGATGGATTCCGTGCGCCGGTCGACGACCACGATCGGTGACTGGTCCGACCTCACCGGACGCACGACCCTGGCGAGCGAGCGTGCCACGGAGGTGCTCAACCAGGGGCTCTCGATCGACTGGGGCACCGACGCACAGGCCGCGTCCGACTGGCTCGACCTGTCGCTGGCCGACATGGGGAGCGTGCTCGGCTCGCAGGGCGTGACGCTGTCGATCAGCAAGTCGTTCGTGATGAGCGAGGCCACGCAGCAGATGCCGCTCACGATCACCAACGACCTGGATGTCCCGGTGACGGTGACGGTGGGCTTCGTCGCCGAGAACCCCCAGCGCCTCTCGATCCCCGACACCGAGCCCGTCCTCGTCACGGCGGGTGAGTCGGTCACGGTGATGTTCCAGCCGAACGCGCAGACCAACGGCGCTGTCGCCGTGGACGCGCAACTGCGCACCGTCGGTGGACGCCCGATCGGCCCGGTTCGCAGCTTCACGGTCACGGCCACGTCCCTGGGACGCGTGGGCTGGATCATCATGATGGCGTCCGGCATCGTGTTCCTGGGCGCGACGAGCGTCCGCATCAAGCAGGTGCAACGAGAGCGGGCCAGGGTGTCGGCCGTTGCGTCCGGGGGGCAGACTGGACCCACTGTCGACGAGGGGACGTCATGAGCGACTGGGACGCGAGCGAGCCGACCGGCGGGCCCGACGCACCCCCGGCCCCACGGGTCGAGGTGGGGCACGTGCTCAGCGGGCGCTACCGGCTGGACGCACCGCTGGCCCAACGCGGCGGGACGGTGACGTGGCGGGCGTTCGACACCAAGTTGTCACGGGCAGTCCTCGTGCACCTGCTGGCGGCGGAGGACCGGCGCACCGACGTCTCGCTCGACGCCGCCAGGAAAGCGGCGACGGTCTCGGACTCACGCTTCCTGCACGTCCTGGACGCCCTGTCGTCCGAGGAGGCCGTGGACGCGGACGGCGACGTCGAGGCACCCGCCGTGATCGTCTGCGAGTTCGCGCCGGGCCGGAGTCTCGCGCAGGTGCTCGCGGAGGCTCCGCTGAGCGGTCTGGAGGCGGCCTGGATCGTCCGCGAACTGGCGGACGCCCTGACCACCCAGCACGCGGCAGGACTCTTCCACCAGCGTCTCAACCCTGAAACCGTCATCCTCACCTCGACCGGTGGGGTCAAGATCGCGGGCTTCCTCATCGAGGCGGCCCTGCACCCCGAGCCGGGACGCGCGAGCACGTGGTCGGAGCGGGAGGCCGGCGACGTCCGCGCGCTGGGCAAGATCCTGTACGCGGGGCTGGTGTCGGAATGGCCGCTGGAGACAGGCGAGGTCGGGCCCGACTTCGGGCTCGCGCACGCACAACCCGACCCGCACGGCTGGATCACCCCGCGACAGGTCCACGCAGGCGTCGCCCCTGTGCTCGACGCCATCACCGACCGTGTCCTCTCGGACGTGCCCCGCAACAACCAGCAGCCCATCCGGACGGCCTCGCAGTTGATGCTCGCCCTGTCGACGGCGCTCGGAGCGGCGGACGCGTCCGCCGACCTCGAGCGGCGCCTGCACCACACGCGCCAGACGGTGCGAACCGACTCGCGCGGGGCCCTCGCCGCCGCGCACTCGGCGATCGCTCGCGGGTCGGCGCCGGACAACGCGGCGATCGCTCGCGGGTCGGCGCCGGACAGCGCATCGACCACTGACCCGGCCGGAAGAACTGATGACACGGTTGCGACGGCTGCCGCCGCGGCCATGGACGCCACGCAGGCCGTCCCCGGACGCCCCCAATCAGGCGAAGCGACCCACACCGTCTGGGACCAGGACGCCACGGCCCCGTACACGCCCGTCCCGGCACCGGTGCGTCCCCCGACAGCCGTGAGCCCTGCAACGGGCCAGACGCGCGTCCAGACCAGCGTCCAGCCCGCAGTGTCACCAGGCAGCGCGTCCCCGGACGGAGCTCACAACGCGGCGCCCGCGCCCCAACGCCGGACGAATCGCCGCTGGCTCACCCTGGTGATCCTCGCCGTCGCCCTCGCCATCGTCGCGGCCCTCATCCAGGCCTTCTCGGGCGACAAGGACGACACCTCCGGGTCGCCCACATCCGTCGCTCGCACGGTGATCCCGATCTCGGGCGTCGACGACTTCGACCCCTCGGGCGACGGCGGCAACGACCAGGAGAACCCGAACCAGCTCGCCCTGGCCTACGACAAGGACCCGGCAACCGCGTGGCACACCCTCACCTATCTCAACCGGGCGAAACTCGGTGGGCTGAAGCCGGGCGTCGGGCTGGTGCTCGACCTGGGCACGCCCGTCGAGGTCGGACGCGTCACCCTGAAGATGATCGGCACCCCGACCTCGCTCGAGCTCCGCGTCCCTGCGTCGGGAGCCTCACCCGTGCCGATGAGCGGCATCAACAAGTGGACGCGGGTGGCGGTCGAACCCACCGGGGGCACGACCGTCGTGCTGGAGCCGTCGGCGCCGGTGACGACCCGCTACCTGCTCGTGTACGCCACGTCGCTGCCCAACGTGGGGGGCAACAAGTACCAGGCGGCGATCGCCGAGATCGTGGTGTCGGCGTGAGCGTGTCGCCGAAGCACCTGCTGACCACCCCACTGACCGGCACCCAGGAGGCGTCATGGTGAAGCTCAACCGTCCGCACCCCCGTGACGAGGGCCACCTCATCCCCAAGGCGGCGTCCGGGCCGAAGAAGTCGTCGCCACCCCCGCCCCAGCCCACGACGCCGTTGGTCAACCTGTTCGACTTCGGACGCCACGCCACGATCGCGGGCTCGATCGGCGCATTGCTGGCCATCACGGCGGCGATCAGCCGCAACTGGGCGAGCGTGACCTTCGCCGCGACCGGCATCGCGCTGCTGGCCCTCTACGTGTTCTCGCAGTGGCTCAAGACGAGGGCGTTCCTGCAGGCGACAGTCGACGAGCTCCGCGTCCGCAAGATCACGACGATGCACGTCGTCAAGGGCGCGGACGTCGTCCGGGTGAAGTACATGTTCAACGGACGCTCCCCCGACTTCCAGCTGGTCACCACCGGCGGCAAGGTCTATGTCGCGACCTCGTTGATGGACAGGGGCCACTCGGTGCTGTTCGACTGGCTGTCGCGTGAGGCACCGCAGGCCACCCTGGACGCACGCTCGGAGATGCTGCGCGATTCCCTCGTCAACGAGGGCCTGATCCGCGGCCCGCGCACCGCCTGACACACACCGCCTCACACAACCACGAGGGACGGACCCCACGGGTCCGTCCCTCGCTGTTCATGCTGTGACGCTCACCGGGCGTCGGTCAGGCAGGTGTCACTTGACGTCTTCGTCGACCCAGTCGAAGGTCTTCGTGACGGCCTTCTTCCAGAGGCGGTACAGGCGCTCGCGCTCGTCGTCGGCAGCCTTGGGCTCCCAACGCTTCGCCTCGGCCCAGTTGTCGATGACGTCCTGCTCGCCGTTCCAGTAACCCGTGGCGATACCGGCCGCGTAGGCCGCACCGAGGGCAGTGGTCTCGGCCACGACGGGACGAACCACCGGGACGCCGACCTGATCGGCCTGGAACTGCATCAGCGTCTCGTTCTCGGTCATGCCGCCGTCGACCTTGAGCTCGGCGAGCTTGACGCCGGAGTCGGCCTCCATGGCGTCCAGGACCTCACGGGTCTGGTACGCGGTGGACTCCAGGACGGCGCGCGCGATGTGGCCGCGGTTGACGTAGCGCGTGAGGCCCACCAGGGCGCCACGTGCGTCAGCACGCCAGTACGGGGCGAACAGGCCCGAGAACGCCGGCACGAAGTACGCGCCACCGTTGTCCTCGACGCTGTTGGCGAGTTCCTCGATCTCGGGTGCCGACGAGACCATCTGCAGGTTGTCGCGCAGCCACTGCACCAGCGAACCGGTGACAGCGATGGAACCCTCGAGCGCGTAGACGGCCTTCTTGTCGCCGATCTTGTAGCACAGGGTGGTCAGCAGGCCGTTCTTCGAGGGAACGATCTCTTCGCCCGTGTTCATGATCATGAAGCAGCCGGTGCCGTAGGTGTTCTTCGCCATGCCGGGCTCGAAGCACGCCTGGCCGAAGGTGGCTGCCTGCTGGTCGCCCAGGTCGCCGGCGATCGGGACGCCCGCGAGGACGCCATGGTCGCGAACGACGCCGTAGACCTCTGCGGAGCTCTTGATCGCGGGGAGCATGCTCATCGGGATGGTCATGTCTGCCGCGATCTCGGCGTCCCAGTCAAGGGTGTTGAGGTCCATGAGCATGGTGCGCGACGCGTTGGTCACGTCGGTGACGTGGACGCCACCCTCGATGCCGCCGGTCATGTTCCAGATCGTCCAGGTGTCCATCGTGCCCATGAGCAGCTTGCCGGCCTCGGCGTCGGCGCGGGCACCCTCGACGTTGTCGAGGATCCACTTCACCTTGGGGCCACAGAAGTAGGTCGCGAGGGGCAGTCCGACGCGGGCCTTGTACTTGTCCTGGCCCTCGGCGCCGCCGAGTTCCTCGATGATCTTGCCGGTGCGGGTGTCCTGCCAGACGATCGCGTTGTAGACCGGGACACCGGTCTCCTTGTTCCACACCACTGTGGTTTCACGCTGGTTGGTGACGCCGATGGCGGCGATGGATTCCTTGTCGATGTCGGCCTTCGCGAGGGCGGTGGCGCAGACCTCGCGGACGTTGTCCCAGACCTCCATCGGGTTGTGCTCGACCCAGCCGGCGCGCGGGAAGATCTGCTCGTGCTCCTTCTGGCCGGTCGCGACGATCTCTCCGGAGTGGTTGAAGACGATCGCGCGCGAACTGGTGGTTCCCTGGTCGACGGCCAGGATGTACTTCTCGGTCATGTTTTCTCCACGTCGTTGTGAGGGGCAGGTCGTCCTGCCCGGGTGGTGGTGCTGTGACGCCCGCTCCGAGTGGCGTGCGTCCGATGTCAGGACGGAGGGGGAGGGGATGACCCCTCCCCGCAACGTCGGGTGGTAACTACTTGACCAGGCTGCCGTAGGTCAGCGGGATGATGATGCCGGCGAGGATGGCGCCGACCAGCGGACCGACGACGGGAACCCAGGCGTAACCCCAGTCGTTGCCGCCCTTGCCCTTGATCGGGAGAACGGCGTGCGCAATGCGCGGGCCGAGGTCACGAGCAGGGTTGATGGCGTAGCCGGTGGGGCCACCGAGGGACGCGCCGATGCCGACGATCAGCATCGTGACGCCCAGCGGGATGAAGGAGTTGCCCTTGGGATCCATGAGGCCGGCGATGAGAACCCAGCCGACCAGCACGAAGGTGCCGATGACCTCGGTGACGGTGTTCCACAGCGGGTTGCGGATCGCAGGTGCCGTGGAGAACGTGCCGAGCTTGAGGGCCGGGTCGATGTCGGTGTCGTAGTGCTGCTTGTAGGCCAGCCAGCACAGGACGGCGCCGACGAAGGCGCCCAGGAACTGGGCGACGATGAAGACCATGATCTGGCCCCAGTTGTTCGCCGACGAATTGCCGGCGACGATGTTCTTGGTGGCGATGCCGAGGGTGACGGCCGGGTTCAGGTGGCCGCCCGTGGGCTGGGCGAAGTACACACCGGCCATGACCGCGATACCCCACCCCCAGTTGACATGCAGGAAGCCGGTGCCTTCGCCCTTGGTCCCCTTGAGGAGGTTGTTGGCGACAACGCCACAACCGAGAACGATCAGGATCATCGTCCCCATGAATTCGGACATGAAGGCTGTCCCGTTGGATACGAGGAGAGTCACGTGTATCTCACTTTCGGTGCTCGTCAGCACCATGTCTTGGCGCCCCTTGTGGACGCACTCCCATTCTGTTCCGGGGTCGTGTCACGCTCTCGGATCTGTGCCGCGAGCCCCGCGTGTCCGTGCGCTTCCATGTCGGGGACGTGAGCCCCTGCTGGGTTCGTGACGGGCGATGTGCAACACTCCATCATGGGGTGCACGATTGCGCCACCACAGTGAACAAACGTGCAGAGGGGTAGTGAGGGGCATGCACGAGCGATCCGACGACCTGTACCTGGCTGCGTCGATGTACTACGTGCAGGGCGAGACGATGGAGTCGATCGCTCGCCAGTTGAGCGTCTCGAGGTCGACCATTTCAAGGCTTCTCAAGGACGCCCGCGATTCGGGCCTGGTGCGCATCACATTGGCCGATCCGATCGGCGTCCATTCCAATCTCGCCACGACGATCCAGCGGATCTTCGGCGTCCGGACCGTGATTGTGCCGGTCCGTGAAGGCTCCGCCGAGGTGCACCGGCTCGATCGCGTCGCGCGGGCGGCGGCACAGCTCATCAGCGAGTCCGTGCACGACCACTCGGTCATCGGCATCGCCTGGGGCACGACGCTGGCCGCGGTGGCGCCACACCTGCGTCCGAGGGACGTCAACGACACCACCGTCGTGCAGATCAACGGGGGGGCCAACCGGGTGACCTCGGGCATCCCCTACGTGGGCGCGATCATCTCGCAGGTCGCGGACGCCTTCAGTTCCGACGTCGTCCACTTCCCCGTCCCGGCCTTCTTCGACTTCGCCGAGACCAAGCAGCTGATGTGGCGCGAGCGCACGATCCGCTCGGTGCTGACGGTCCAGCGGACGATCGACCTCGCCGTCTTCGGGGTCGGCGCACTCGACGGCCCGGTGCCGTCGCACGTCTATTCGGCCGGCTACCTCGACACCGACGACCTGGCCCAGATCCGCCGCGAACGCGTGGTGGGCGACGTGTGCACCGTGCTGCTGCGCGAGAACGGGTCGTATGCCGACATCTCCCTCAACGCCCGTGCGTCCGGGCTGACCCCGGCCGAACTCCAGCGCATCCCGCGGCGCATCTGCATCGTGGCCGGCACGAGCAAGGCCCCGGCCCTGGTGGGGGCGCTGCGGGCTCGGGTGGCCACCGATCTGGTGGTCGACGAGGCCACCGCGCGGGCGGTGCTCGACCGTCTCTGAGGCCGGCCGCCGTGCGCGTGTCACACCCGCAGTGCCGAGGCCTCGCAGAAGGCCACCCAGTTGCCCGCCGAGGCGAGCGTGCCACGGCGTCCGAGGTCGTCCAGAACGCTCGACGTCGCCTCGCGGGTCGCGGCGTCCCAGCGTCCGGTGAGCTCCACCGGACGTCCCCACAGATAGCTGCACATCGCCTGCACCGACTGGCACTGGGTGCGCGAGGTCGTCCTGAAGGTCGGACGCGCACCCCTCGACACCGAGTCGTCGAGATGGATGTGGTTGTGGTGGGCCTCGTCGTAGAGGTAGGTCAGCACGTAGGCGAAGCGGGCGTGCAGCGACGCCGCGAGGGCCCAGTAGCGTCGACGTTCCGCGTCCAGGGTGGCGGTGTCGGCGCCCCACAGGTCGTAGCGGCACGAGACCACCGCGTCCCCGGCGAGGGTGAGTTGCGAGATGTCGAACGCGCGTCCCGCCGCGTGCCACGAGTCGCACTCGGGCTGCCCGTCGACGTAGGCACCGTACGACCAGACCTGGTCGGGCCGGGCGTGGGACGCCGACCAGTCAGTGAGCCAGTCGGTCACGGCGCCGTGGAAGTCCTCGTCGAAGAAGAAGGACGCCGTCTCACCGGTGATCTCGTAGACCAGCGCGCTCCGGGCGATCCGGGAGTAGCTCGTCAAGGTGCCGCGGGGGACGCAGTGCTGGCCGGGAAGCTCGGTGTTCGAGGTCGGCGACGGTGACTCGTCGCCGGGTGAACACCCACCGAGCTGGGACGCCGCGACGGCCGCGATGCCGAGTCCACCGAGCAGGAGCGCGCGTCGGCTCGCCTCTCGTGGGCGCTCGGGGGTGGGCACGTCCCCACGGTAGGTCGCCCCGCCGCGTCCACCCATCCACCCACGGCCCCCGATGTGCCGCCCCGCATCCTGCCAGGGTCTGATCCCGCTGGGCCGGCCCGCGTTCCACGGCGATGGTTTCACCGAGCCATCGGCTGCCACACTGGGACGCATGCAGTTCCTGATCATCCGCCACGGCCAGAGCGCCAACAACCACCTCTTCGCCACCACGGGCAGTTGGGAGGGACGCGTCCCCGATCCCGGCCTCACCGAGCTGGGGCACGAGCAGGCGGCACGACTGGCGGCGCACATGCTCAGCGGACGCGCGCCCCGCCCCACGGTGATGCACACGTCGCTGATGCGGCGCGCGATCCAGACGGCGAGCCCGATCGCGGCGGCGTTCGACCTGACGCTGCACGGCCATGCCGAACTGTTCGAGTACGGGGGCCCCTACGAGGACCACATCGACGACGGACGCACGCACCGCGGGGCGTCGGCGTCCGGGTTGAGGAGCTTGAGCCCCCATCTCGCCCTGCCGGACTGCGCGGACGAGACCGGGTGGTACGACGGGGGACGCGAGGGGGACGCGGAGTGCGCGTCCCGGGCGGCCCGGGTGGCCGACGAGATGATCGGACGCTACGTCGACACCGACGAGGTCGTCGCGCTCGTGTGCCACCAGTGGTTCGGCCAGTACCTCTTGCGCGCCCTGAGCGGGCTGGGCCCGGACGTGCGGACGCCGTGGTTCTTCATGGACAACACGTCGACCACGGCTGTGACGCACGGACACATCGTGTGGGGCGACGTGGTGCACGTCGACTGGGTGAACCGCACCGACCACCTGGAGGGGTGGCAGGTCACGAACTGATCCCCGTGCCGGACGCTTGGTCGAGAGATCAGACGAGCGATCGGTCGGACGCTCAGTCGAGCGCGAAGGCCAGGAAGTCCTGGATCGTCGCGTCCCAGTAGCCCCACTCGTGCTCGCCGGGGCGCCAGTCGGACTCGATGTGGACGCCCGCCGCCTCGGCGGCGGCGAGGAACGCGCGATTGTCGTCGACGAGGATGTCCTCGGTGCCGCAGGTCATCCACATCCGCGGCAGGGACGCCGGGTCGGCCGTGGACAGCAGGTGGACGAGGTCGTCCCCGGTGCCGCGGACCGGCGTGTCACCCCAGACGGCCGTGTGGTCGAGCCCCGGCTGCTCCTGGACGTGTCGGGTCGCCATGTCGAGTGCCCCGCTCAGCGAGCCGGCGGCGGCGAAGCGTCCGGGGTGACGCAGGGCCAGCTTGAAGGCCCCGTAGCCGCCCATCGAGAGGCCGGCGACGAAGGTGTCCTCGCGGGCGTCCGAGACGTTGAACGTGCGCGTGACAAGGGCGGGGAGTTCCTCCGAGACGTACGTCCAGTACGCCTTGCCGTAGCGCTCGTCGCAGTAGAACGAGGTGTCGACCGACGGCATCACCACGGCAAGACCACGGTCGGACGCGTACCTCTCGATCGAGGTGCGACGCGTCCAGATGGTGTCGTCGTCGGAGTAGCCGTGGAGCAGATAGAGGACGGGCGTCCGCTCACGGACGTTCCCCGTGAGGCCGATCTGGGCCGACGTCTCCTGCGGCAGCAGGATCGTGGCCGAGGTCGAGATGCCGAGGACGTCCGAGAAGAAGTTGGCGCGGAACTGGATCATGCTTCCACCCTAACCAGCCGCCGCTCAGCGGCTGCCGAGGGTCACCTGCTTCTTGATCTCCTCACCGCCGCGGATGATCGTGAACTCGACGACCTCGCCGGGCTGCATCGTCCTGATGAGGCCGACCAGCGACTCCGAGGATGCCACCGAGATGCCGTCCATCGCGGTGATGACGTCGCCCTTCTGCAGACCGGAGGTGGCCGCCGGAGTGCCGGCAGACACGCTCTCGACGCTGGCACCCATCACGGTCTCGCCATTGAGCCTGGCGGTCGCGTCGTTGGTGCTGATGCCCACGAAGGCGTGCTTCGCCGTGCCCGACGCGATGAGCTGCGTCGTGATGGTCTTGACCAGGTTCGAGGGGATCGCGAAGCCCAGGCCGATGCTGCCCGACTGGGTCAGGGCCGAGTTGGTGAGCGTTGCGCCCGACGAGGTGATGCCGATGAGTTCGCCGTTGGCATTCACCAGGGCGCCGCCGGAGTTGCCGGGGTTGATCGCCGCGGACGTCTGGATCGCGCTCGTCACCACGGTGTCGGTGCCCGTCGACTGGTTCTGCGTCCCCGAGGCAGTGGTCGTCACGGGGCGGTTGACGGCGCTGACGATGCCGGTCGTCGCGGTGTCGGCCAGGCCGAGGGGGTTGCCGAAGGCCATCACCGGATCGCCGACGGCGACGGCGGACGAGTCGGCGAAGGCCATCGGCTTCAGGTCGGACGGCGGGTTGACGAGCTTGAGGACGGCGAGGTCGGTCGACGGGTCGGTGCCGACCAGGGTGGCGTCGTAGGTGTTGTCGCCGATGATGACGGTCACCTGCGCCCCGTTGGCGACGTCCGCGACGACGTGGTTGTTGGTGACGATGTTGCCCTTGGTGTCGAGCACCACGCCCGAGCCCTGTCCGCCCGATTGGCCGTCGGTGACGATGATCGAGACGACCGACCCCTTGATGGCCTCGGCCGTGACCTTCCAGTCAGGGGCCGAGGAGTTGCCCTGCACGACCTGGGTGACGGTCGCGGCGGGCGCTGCGGTGGTCGAGGTCGCAGGACTGGATGCTGCGACCGTGGTGGGCTCGAGGTAGCGGTTGAGGGCGAACCCCGTGCCGCCCCCCAGGGTCGCAGCCATGGCCGCGACGCCGACGAGGGTGGCGACGCCGATGCCCCGGCGGGTCCTGCTCTGGGCGCCCGCGACCGGGGAGGTCTGGGTGGACGCCTGGGTCCCTGCGGGAGGCGGAGTCCACGTGGGTGGCGTCCATGATGCCTCGGGGGGTGCGGCGGCGTAGTCCTGGGCGGAGTAGCCGGGCGTCCCGTAGGTCGGGGTGCTGTAGGTCGGGGTGCTGTAGGTCGGTGCCGAGAACGATTGGTTCGCCCAGTAACCCTGATCGGCCTGGTACGCCTGGTCGA
>CALKHV010000122.1 GCA_937988865.1 uncultured Propionibacteriaceae bacterium
AACCAGCCCTCGGCAGGGCGCCTTCACCGCCGACACAAGGAAACACGCCGCCCCCCGCAGTCGACCCGGCCCCCTGGCGGAGGTTTCCTTGCCGACGCAAGGGAACACACCCCGAACCAGCCCTCGGCAGGGCGCCTTCACCGCCGACACAAGGAAACACGCCGCCCCCGGCCCCGTGGCGGCTCGCAAAGTCAGCGTCCACAGGCGAGGCTTGACGAAATTCCTGAACTTGATGCAACCGGACGCCCAGCCCCGGCGTAGACACCATGACAGCCGCCGCAAGGAGAGGAGAACCGCTCATGGACGAAGAAGCCTTCGATGCCTTCTACCAGGCCTCGTTCGCCAAGCTCGTCGGCCAGACCTACGCGATGTGCGGGAATCTCGCCGAGGCGCAGGACTGCGTCCAGGAGGCGTTCATCCGGGCGTGGGACAGGCGCCGCCAGCTGGACGACAACCAGTCGCCCGAGGCCTGGGTGCGCACCGTGGCGCAACGGTTGGCTGTCAGCCGCTGGCGCAGGGCGGTGAAGGGGCTACGTTCCCCTGACCGTGCCCTCGCAACCGGTGCGCCCCGCGAACCCGACCCGAATCGGGTCGCGCTCGCCAGGGCCCTGGCCCAACTCCCCCACGACCAGCGACGAGCCATCGTCCTGTTCCACCTCTGCGACCTGAGCGTCGCCGACATCGCCGCAGAGGTCGGCGCACCGGTCGGCACGATCAAGGCCCGTCTCTCGAGGGCCCGCGCCACCCTCGCCACCCTGCTCTCTGACGATCCCCAGGAGGTTTCCCATGTCTGACCAGCACGGATGCCAGTTCGATCCCACGCAACGCCTCGTCGATCTCGCGGACGACGTGCCCCTGACCGCCCACCCGCTGCCCGCGTCCGAGGTCCGTCGACTCGGTGACAGACGCCGGACTCGGCGTCACACCGGCCTCGCCGCGGGGACGCTGGGCCTGACCCTGTTGGCGGGGACCGCGCTCGCCGTGAACGGCGACTGGTTCGGAACCACAGGTCCCGCGCAACCTGACTGGGCGGCGACACCCACGGTGACACGGGCACCCACCGAGCCGGTCAGCACCAACGACGCCCCCACTTCGGCGGACCTCCCCACCGCTCAGCAGGTGTTCTGGAACGTTCCCGGCGATCTCACACCCACCGGCCCGGACGTCAACAACCTCGCCCCGGCACCGAGCGCCTGCATGGGTGATCCCTCGGATCTGTCGGCCACCACGACCCTGGTTCGCAGATTCGACGGAGGCGCAGGCCTGCGGATCAACGAGACCGTCGTCGTCCTCGGATTCGAGTCCGCAGCCGACGCGACGCGGGCGAAGGGCATCATCGACGGCTGGTACGTCTCGTGCGTGGCACAGCTCAAGTCGGCAGGCGCGTCCCACGCTTTCGTGACCAACGCCCCGGACGCACTCAGGCTGGGGGCTGCCGGTGACGCGGTCACGCCCAGTTCTGGGACCTACCACGCGGTCACCTACATCGACTCCGCGTCCGCTCCGGACGAGGGCCATTTCGAGGATGTCGTGGTCGCACAGCTCGGTGATCGCATCGTTTGGACCACTGCCCGCTTCGACGGCAACGAGAACAACTGCATGCCCACCGCAGGCGACGGGGCGCCACAGTGCACCGTGGCAGCCCAGTTGGCCGACGTGGCCGCCGTCGTGGCTCCCTGAGGAGCCGTCTGGGGTCCGCGTGGCGGACTCGGGACCCGACAATCCCTTGGACGCACAACAGCGCCGCCGGAACAATTCCGGCGGCGCTGTTGCGTGCTGTGGTGGGGTCAGGCCTTGCCGTCACCCTTGAACAGCGACTTCATCAAGTCGCGGTTCAGTTGGCTGATGCTCTCGAGGGGGATGCCCTTCGGGCAGACCTGGGCGCACTCGCCGATGTTGGTGCAGTTGCCGAAGCCCTCGGCGTCATGTTGCCCTACCATGCCCTTGACGCGCGAGTAGCGCTCAGGCTGCCCTTGCGGCAGCATCGCCAGGTGCGTGATCTTGGCAGAGGTGAACAGCATGGCCGAACCGTTCGGACATGCCGCCACACACGCACCACAACCGATGCAGGTGGCGTTGTCGAACGCCTTGTCTGCCTCGCGCTTGGGTGCGGGCGTCGCGTGTGCGTCGGGAGCAGAACCCGTGTTGGCCGAGATGAAGCCACCGGCCTGGATGATGCGGTCGAACGCTTCGCGGTCGACCACGAGGTCCTTGATGATCGGGAACGCCGACGCCTTCCAGGGCTCGATGTCGATGGTCGCGCCATCGGCGAACGAGCGCATGTGCAGCTGGCACGTGGTGGTGTGCTGGCCGCCGTGGGCGATGCCGTTGATCACCACGCCACACATGCCGCAAATACCTTCACGGCAGTCATGGTCGAAGGCCACGGGCTCTTCGCCCTTGACCGTGAGTTCCTCGTTGAGGAGGTCGAGCATCTCGAGGAACGACATGTCCTCCGACACGCCCTCGAGACCGTAGGTGACCATCTTGCCGGTTGCCTTGGCGTTCGCCTGGCGCCAGATGCGCAGCGTGATCTTCACTTGTAGCTCCTCTGCTTCAGCTCGATGGCCTTGTAGACCAGGGGCTCCTTGTGCAGCACGGGCTTGCCGCCCTCGCCGCCCCACTCCCACGCACCGACGTAAAGGAACTGGTCGTCGTGACGCAGGGCCTCGCCGTCCTCTGTCTGGCTCTCGGCCCGGAAGTGACCGCCGCAGGATTCGCGGCGGTGCAGGGCGTCGATGCACATGAGCTCGCCCAACTCGAAGAAGTCGGCCAGTCGTCCAGCGCGCTCGAGAGTCTGGTTGAAGTCCTCGTTGACGCCGGTGACCTTGACGTTGGACCAGAATTCGGCCTTGAGTTCACGGATCTTGCCGATCGCGTACGTCAGACCCTCCTCGCTGCGCTCCATGCCGCAGTACTCCCACATGATGTGGCCGAGTTCCTTGTGGAACGAGTCGACCGTGCGGGTGCCGTTGATCGAGAGCAGCGTGTTGATTCGATCGGTGGCGGACTTCAGTGCCTCGACGGCAGCCGGATGGGTGGCGTCGATCTTGGGGAACGGCGCGTCCGCGAGGTAGTCGTTGATGGTGTTCGGCAGCACGAAGTAACCGTCGGCCAGGCCCTGCATCAGGGCCGAGGCGCCAAGTCGGTTAGCACCGTGATCGGAGAAGTTGGCCTCACCCGCGGCGTACAGGCCGGTGATGGAGGTCATGAGGTCGTAGTCGACCCAGATGCCGCCCATCGTGTAGTGGACCGCCGGGTAGATGCGCATCGGTGTCTCGTACGGATTCTCACCGGTGATCTGCTTGTACATGTCGAAGAGGTTGCCGTACCGGTTCTCGACGGCCTTCTGTCCGAGGCGGTTGATGGCGTCCGAGAAGTCGAGGTAGACGCCACGGCGCACCTGGCGCTCGTGGCCTTCGTGGACCTCGGCAACGGCCGGGCCGACGCCTCGTCCCTCGTCGCACATGTTCTTCGCCTGGCGGGACGCGATGTCACGCGGCACCAGGTTGCCGAACGCCGGGTAGATGCGCTCCAAGTAGTAGTCGCGATCGCTTTCGGGGATCGAACGGGGATCCTTGGCGCAGTCCTCGGCCTTCTTGGGCACCCAGATCCGACCGTCGTTGCGGAGGGACTCCGACATGAGGGTCAGCTTCGACTGCGTGGCCCCGTGCACCGGGATGCAGGTCGGGTGGATCTGCGTGTAGCACGGGTTGGCGAAGTGCGCACCCTTCCGGTGAGCTCGCCAGGTCGCCGTGACGTTGCAGCCCATGGCATTGGTCGAGAGGAAGAAGACGTTGCCGTAGCCGCCCGTGGCGAGGACGACGGCGTCGCCGAACCAGGACTCGATCTTGCCGGTGACCATGTCGCGGGTGACGATGCCGCGTGCGCGTCCGTCAGCGATGATGACCTCGATCATCTCGTGGCGGGTGTGCATGTTGACCGTGCCGGCCGCGACCTGACGCTCGAGGGCCTGGTAGGCGCCGATCAGCAACTGCTGACCGGTCTGGCCGCGAGCGTAGAAGGTGCGCTGCACCTGGACGCCACCGAACGAGCGCGTGTCGAGGAGGCCGCCGTACTCACGGGCGAAGGGGACGCCCTGGGCGACGCACTGGTCGATGATGTTCGCGCTGACCTCGGCCAGACGGTGAACGTTCGTCTCGCGAGCGCGGTAGTCGCCGCCCTTGACCGTGTCGTAGAACAGTCGATGGGTCGAGTCGTTGTCGTTGCGGTAGTTCTTCGCCGCGTTGATGCCACCCTGGGCTGCGATCGAGTGCGCCCGACGGGGGCTGTCCTGGTAGCAGAAGTTCTCGACGTTGTAGCCCGCCTCGCCCAAGGTTGCCGCCGCCGCGCCACCGGCAAGCCCGGTGCCCACGATGATGACGGTGAGCTTGCGCCGGTTGGCCGGGTTGACCAGCCGGGCGGTGAACTTGCGCTGCGACCACATCTTGTCGATGGGCTGGCTCAGGTCGGCCTTGGTGTCGGCGATGTCTTCGCCGACGTTCCAGAACTCGGTCATTTGATCACTCCAAAGAGGATGAGCACCGGGGGAATCATGAAGCCCACGTACATCAGGGCAGACACGGCGTAGGCGCAGCCCTTCAGCACCGAGCGAGCCTTCGCCGACACGTTGGCCCCGAGGGTCGTGAACGCCGAGTAGAAGCCGTGCCACAGGTGCATGCAGACCGCGAGCATGGCGATCGCGTAGACGGCGACGACCCACCAGACGCTGAAGCCGGCGATGACACGGGCGTACGGGGAGTCAAGCGGCTGGCTCGTGTCGGCGTAACCGATCCGGAGCACCTGGGCCGTGTACTGGAGGATGTGCATGATGAGGAACAGGACGATGATGATGCCGCCCCAGATCATCGTGCGCGCCGCGTAGCTGTGTTCCATCGACTTCTTGGTCACGTAGCGGCCGCCACCGCCGACTGCCGCCCGCTTGCGCAGCGTCAGCTGCGTGGCCGACCAGATGTGCAGCACGACGGATGCGATCAGGGCGAGGCGGAAGAGCCAGAGGAAGACCATCTTGGGGAAGATCGGGTACAAGAACTCGCGCAGATAGTGGGAGTAGTGGTCAAACGCCTCCGCTCCCATCAGCATCTTGAAGTTCCCGAACATGTGCATGAGCAGGAAGGCGATCAAGAACAGTCCGGTGATGGCCATGACGACCTTCATGGTGACTGTCGATCGGACCGCTCTCTGATGAGGGGTGAGGGTAGTTGTCGACACACGTTCACCTTAGCCAGATGTCACTCGGCACGCTCGACCGGGGTCGTGATTTGGGGGAATTTTCACACAACCGACCAGCCCGCCCCCGTGCCCACCGGTGGGATGCGGGGTCAGAGCAGGTCCGGTCGCCGTTCACGGGTACGCTCCAGCGCCTGCTCCCTGCGCCATGCGGCGATCTGGCCATGGTGCCCGCCCAGCAGCACGGCCGGCACCTCCAGGCCGCGCCACGACGGGGGCTTGGTGTAGACGGGGTACTCGAGCAGACCGTCCTGGCCTTCGGAGTGGCTCTCCTCGACGAGGGACGCCGGGTTGCCGAGGACGCCGGGCAGCAGTCGCACGACGGCCTCGATGATGGCGAGGGCGGCCACTTCACCGCCGTTCAGGACGTAGTCGCCCAGACTGACCTCGAGCACGTGGCAGCGCGTGGCCGCGTGGTCGAGGACGCGGTGGTCGATGCCCTCGTAGCGTCCACAGGCGAAAACCAGGTGATGCTCGGACGCAAGATCGTACGCGAGGGCCTGGGTGAAGGGGACGCCGGACGGGCTCGGCACGACGAGGACCGACGACCCGTCGGACGCGAGGACCGCGTCCAGCGCCTCCCCCCACGGTTCGGGCTTCATGACCATGCCGGCGCCACCGCCGTAGGGGGTGTCGTCGACCGTCCGGTGTCGGTCGTGGGTGTGATCCCGCAGATCGTGGACGCCCACCGACACGAGGCCGGACGCGATCGCCTTGCCCACGAGGGACAGCTGCAGCGGCGCGAAGTAATCGGGGAAGATCGAGACCAGGTCGAGCCGCAGGGGGGACGCGGTCACCGGGTCACCCCTGCGTCCTCGTCGTCGAGCAGACCACCGACGTCTGCGAGGGTCACCGATCCGGACGCCAGGTCGACCGTCGGCACCAATTCGCTGACAAAGGGGATCAGCCGCTCGCCCGACTCCGTGTCGACGACCAGGAGATCCTGCGCAGCCCCGTGCAGGACCGAGGTGATGCGGCCGGCGGGCGTCCCGTCAGCGCGCAGCACTGCGAGGCCGACCAGTTGGCGGTCGTAGTACTCGTCCGGGCCCGTGGGGGTCTCGTCGTCCGGGACGTCGGCGACGAGGACCAGACCCCGAGCGTCCTCGACGGCGTTGCGATCGGGGAGTTCGGCGAACGACGCGATCAGGCGTCCGGAGTGCCAGCGGGTCGACGTGACAGTGAGCAGGCGCCGCGTTCCCTCGGCCCTCAGAGCTGCGCCGACGACGAAACGGCGCTCGGGTTCGTCCGTTCGCACGTCGATGGTGACGTCGCCCCGGATTCCGTTCGGGCGTCCGATGACGCCGACGACCACCTCGATCAGGCCAGCCATGGTGCTCCTCTTTGCTCGGAAGACGTCGTGCAGGCAAGCGAAACGCCCCGCACCTGATGGTACGGGGCGTGCGCTGGAGTGCGTCAGCGGCGGGGGCCGCTGTGGCGATCGGTGCGTCGGTCGACGTCGACGAAATCGACGCGGACCTGCTCGCGACCAGCGAGTGCGGCGACCACGGTGCGCAACGCCTGGGCGGTGCGACCCTGGCGCCCGATGACCTTGCCGACGTCCTCGGGGTTGACCCTGACCTCGAGCATGCGCCCGCGGCGGAGGGTTGCGTCCTTGACCCGCACGTCATCCGGATGCGAGACGATGCCCCGCACGAGGTGCTCGAGGGCCTCGGCCAGCACGATCAGACCTCTTCGGCGGGGGCTTCGGCCTCGGCAGCTTCGACGGGGGCCTCGACGGCCTCGTCAGCCTTCTTGCCGCGACGCTTCGAGATGGCGTCGACTGCCGGCTCGTCGTTGGCGTCAGCCAGGGCGGCGGCGAAGATCGCGTCCTTGTCGGGACGCGGCTTCTGCTCGTCGATGCCCGACGGCGACGTGTCGCCGGAGAACTTCTGCCAGTCACCGGAGCGCTTGAACAGGGCGACGACAGCCTCGGTGGGCTGGGCGCCGACACCGAGCCAGTACTGCGCGCGCTCGGAGTTCACCCGGATGACCGACGGGTCGTTCTTCGGGTGGTAGAGCCCGATCTCTTCGATCGCACGGCCATCGCGCTTGGTGCGGGCGTCCATGACGACGATGCGGTAGTGCGGCGACCGGATCTTGCCGAGTCGCTTCAGACGAATCTTGACAGCCACGTGTGTGGTTCTCCTTGGTGTTCCGGGACTCCGCAGGTTGCGGAGGGCACCCGGGGGCGTGGGTGGACCCAGCTCGACGTGTGGGGCACGCGGTTTGGGGCCGGAGGAATCGGCGTCCGCAGGAGAGAGAGGGCCCCGCGGGCACAGACGCGTGAAACATTCTGCCAGATCGGGGGCGGCCCGGTCGAACCGAGGGACGCGCCAGGCTTCTGGACACCCACGGGTCGGGACGCCGGATAGCGTAGGCGCATGTCGACCCGGACGGAAGCGCGACCTCTCGGGCTCGCGCGCGTCTCGGCGCTCGGCCCTGCGTTCGTGGCCTCCGTCGCCTATGTGGACCCGGGCAATGTGGCCGCCAACCTGACAGCCGGCTCACGCCACGGCTACCTGCTCGTGTGGGTCCTCGTGCTCGCGAGCCTCATGGCCGTGATCGTGCAGTACCTTTCGGCGAAGTTGGGCATCGTCACCGGTTCGACGCTCTCCAGCGAGATCGGCGCGCGTCTTGACGGGCTGTCGCACGGGCGTCCGCTGCGCCTCGCCTTCTGGGTGCAGGCCATGGCCGTCGCGATCGCGACCGACATCGCCGAGGTCATCGGGGGGGCGCTGGGGCTGTACCTGTTGTTCGGCCTTCCCTTGTGGGTGGGCGGAATCCTTGTGGGAGCCATGTCGCTCGTGCTGCTTGAAGCCCTGCGGCGGCGCGGTGAACGTGTCTTCGAGATCGTGGTCACAGGGGTGCTGGGGTTGGTGGCAGCAGGATTCCTGACGTCCCTGATGTGGGTTCAGGTGGAGCCACGCGAGGTCCTGGCCGGGATGCGTCCGCGCTTCGACGGGGCCGACTCCCGGACGCTGGCCGCCGCGATGCTCGGCGCCACGGTGATGCCACATGCCATCTACCTGCATTCGGCACTCGCCCGCGATCGTCATCGCCCGGACGGGGTGATGACGCGCCCGATCGGGGAGTTGTTGCGGATCCAGCGCACGGATGTGCTCGCCTCCCTGGCCCTGGCAGGGTCGGTCAATGTGGCGATGCTGCTGTTCGCCGCTGCGGCCCTGCGAGCGAGTTCACCGCCCGACTCGATCGTGGGAGCGCACGACGCCATTCGGACGACCGTGGGTGCCGTGCCGGCGATGCTGTTCGGCTTCGGGTTGCTGGCGTCGGGAGTCGGGTCGTCGGTGGTCGGCACCCACGCAGGCTCCCGCATCATGAAGGACCTGCTCCCCTTCGCGCTCCCTCACCAGGTGCGGCGCATCGTGGTCATCCTTCCCGCGCTCGGGCTGTTGCTCGCCGGCGTCGACCCCACGACCGCGCTGGTCGAGAGCCAGCTGGTGCTGAGTTTCGGCATCGCGTTCGCACTGGTGCCGCTCGCCTGGCTGACGGGACGTCCTGCCCTGATGGGACGCTGGGTCAACCCCTGGTGGCTCCAGGCCGTGTCCTGGGCGATCGTCGCCGCGATCGTCTCACTCAACGTGTGGCTGCTGCTCGGCTGAGTTCAGGAGAGCTGCGTGCCCCACTGGGACTTGAGCATGTCGAGGTGCATCTCGAAGGCAGCCCCCATGTCGAACTCGGGGTCGAGCATCCACTGGGTCTGCAGTCCGTCGACCACGGCGATGACACCACTGGCGATGTGGTTGATGGGAGCGTCCGGGAGGAGCCATCCCGCTGCCAGCCCACGCTCCAGGTCGCGCGTGATGTTGGCGCGGGCGGCGGTGTAATGACGCTGCATCCAGTCGTGGGCCGGGTGGGCCTCCTCAATGGCCTCGGCCGTCACGGTCACGAAGAGGCGCACCAGTTGGGCGCGTTCCATGTTCGCGCGCACGAGTTGACCGAACTGCTCCAGCTGACCCCAGGGGCCGTCACCGGCAGGCTGCCCGATGAGTTCGTCGTCGATGGCGTCACGGCGTTCGAGGATGGCGGCGAGGAGCGTGTCCTTCGAACCGAAATGGTGGAGCAGGCCCGTCTGCGAGAGCCCTGCCACGAGGGCGATCTGTGCCATGGACGTCCCGCGGTACCCCTGGGCCGAGATGAGTTCGAAGGCGACACGAAGTGCGTGTTCGCGGGTTGCCACTGCGTCCCCGCCCTTGGGACGGCCCGGACGACGGGCGGGTTGGTGCACAGACATGACGATGACGTTAGTCACCATCCGACCCCGGCGTCGAACCAACCACCCATTCAGCGGGAAGATTCGCGAAAATGTGTGCTATTTCACCCCGAACGGACATCACGGTCGCTTGCGCCCACCGAATTGCGGTGTGGTCAGGAGTGTCGGACCAGCCGACCTCTCAGGATGACGGCCAGGGGATGCCTCACGATTCCCAGGTGGACGCGCGGGTCCTCGGTGAAGACGACCAGGTCTGCGGACGCCCCTTCCTCGATACCGGGCATCCCCAGCCACTCCCTGGCCCTCCACGACGCGGCCCCCAGGGCGAACTCGGGCCCGTCGATCGTCGCCAACTGCTCGATCTCGTGCCCCAGCAGGCCGTGCGGCATCACCCCCCCGGCGTCCGTGCCCGCGAAGATCGGGACCCCGGCCTCGCGCGCCTTGTCCAGTGTGTCGCCGAAGCGGGCGTACATGTCACGCATGTGAGCGGCGTAGCGGGGGAACTTCTCCTCCCCTGCCGCCGCGAACGCAGGGAAGTTCTCGATGTTGATCATGGTGGGCACGAGGGCCACCTGGCGGTCAGCCATCGCCTGGATGGTGTCGTCGTCGAGACCCGTCCCGTGCTCGATGCCGTCGATCCCGGCCCTCACCAGTTGGGACGCCGAGTGCTCGTCGAAGCAGTGGGCGGTCACGCGGGCACCCAGTTCGTGGGCCCGGGAGATGGCCCGCGCGGCCGCGTCCTCGGGCCACAGGGGTGTGAGGTCGCCCGCGTCCCGGTCGATCCAGTCCCCCACGAGCTTGACCCAGCCGTCGCCGGCCGCGATCTGCTTCTCGACCGTGGCGACGAGGTCGTCCGGCTCCACCTCGTCGGCGAAGTTGCGGATGTAGCGCTTGGGACGCGCAATGTGGCGACCGGCACGGATCACCCGGGGAAGGTCGTCGCGGTCGTCGATCCAGCGCGTGTCGGACGGCGAGCCCGCGTCCCGGACGAGCAGCGTGCCGGCGTCCCTGTCGGCGACGGCCTGCTGTTCGGCGGTGGCAGCATCCACGGGGCCGTGGGCATCGAGCCCGATGTGACAGTGTGCGTCCACGAGACCCGGCATGATCCAGACGTTCGTGGCGAGGGTCAGGGCGTACGGTACGGCCTCGACGTGGATGACACCGTCGCTGATCCAGAGATCGCGGACGTCGCCCTCAGGCAGCACGTGGCCACGCAGGTGCAGGGCCTGTCCGGGCGCGAGATCGACGCCCTCCAGCGACAGGTGGGAATGCGTGCGGCCGTCGTGGGTGTGCGTGTGGACGAAACCCGGCAGATGATCATGACTGTGGCCCATTCCCCCATCATGGCCACAGCTCTGCAGGTTCGCCCGGTGTCGGACGAATCAGCAGGGCTCGCGTTGGGCGTCAGCCCCGAGGGCCGTGGTTCTTCTGGTTGAACATGTCGCGCATCTGCGGCGGAAGCTCGAACTTCTCCATGGCCGACTGCAGGTCGGCCTCGGAGAACTCCTCGCCGGCCTGCGGAAGTCCGAAGGGGTTCGAGGGCTGAGCCTGGGTGACCGGCGCCTGGTTGGCCCGTGTCGGCGCAGGACGTCCCTTCTTGCCCTTCTTGGCCTGCTGCTTGGGCTTGCGGACGCCGGCCCCCGGGACGGAGGCGCCGCCCATCATGCCAGCCATCGACTGCATCATCTTGCGGGCGTCGACGAAGCGGTTGACCAGATTGTTCACGTCGCTCACCTGGACGCCGGAACCCTTGGCGATGCGGGCCCGGCGAGAGCCGTTGAGGATCGCGACGTCGGCACGCTCGGCAGGGGTCATCGACTGGATGATCGCCTGGATGCGATCGATGTCACGCTCGTCGATCGCCGAGATCTGATCCTTCATGGCGCCCATTCCGGGCAGCATCCCGAAGATCTTGCTCATCGGGCCCATCTTGCGCATCATCTGCAATTGGGCAAGGAAGTCATCGAGACCGAACTGGCCGCGTCCGGCGATGAGCTTCTCTGCGGCCTTGCGCGACTCGTCCGCGTCGAACGCCTTCTCGGCCTGCTCGATGAGCGTCAGCATGTCGCCCATGTCGAGGATGCGTCCGGCCATGCGGTCGGGGTGGAAGACGTCGAAGTCGGTGAGGCCCTCGCCGTTGGACGCGAACATGATCGGCTTGCCGGTCACCTGGCGGATCGACAGGGCGGCACCGCCGCGGGCATCACCGTCGAGCTTGGTGAGCACGACGCCGTCGAAACCGACACCCTGGCTGAAGGCGAGCGCGGTGTTGACCGCGTCCTGACCGATCATCGCGTCGACGACGAACAGCACCTCGTCGGGACGCACGGCCGCCTTGATGTCGGCTGCCTGCGCCATGAGTTCGGCGTCGATGCCGAGGCGTCCGGCGGTGTCGACGACGACCACGTCGTACAGCTTGTGCGTGGCCTCCGCGATGGACGCGCGGGCGACCGCTACCGGGTCGCCCACGCCGTTGCCCGGCTCGGGCGCGAAGACGTGGACGCCGGCCCGCTCACCGACGACCTGCAGCTGGTTGACAGCATTGGGACGCTGCAGGTCGGCAGCGACGAGGAGGGGCGAGTAGCCCTGGTCCTTGAACCAGCGTCCGAGCTTTCCGGCGAGGGTCGTCTTGCCCGAACCCTGCAGGCCCGCGAGCATGATGACGGTGGGTGGATTCTTGGCGAAGCGGACCGTGCGGGTCTCGCCGCCGAGGATCACCACGAGTTCTTCGTTGACGATCTTGATGATCTGCTGGGCGGGGTTGAGGGCCTTGGAGACCTCTTCGGCGCGCGCCCGCTCCTTCACCCCGGTGACGAACTCCCGGACGACCGGGAGGGCCACGTCGGCCTCGAGCAGGGCGATGCGGATCTCGCGGGCC
Source organism: uncultured Propionibacteriaceae bacterium (assembly GCA_937988865.1). Taxonomy (GTDB): domain Bacteria; phylum Actinomycetota; class Actinomycetes; order Propionibacteriales; family Propionibacteriaceae; genus CALKHV01. The sequence continues at coordinate 12,360 of CALKHV010000122.1, forward strand.
GTGGCATCGATGTCGGCGTCGCTCAGGCGTCCCTTGCCACGCAGGCCTTTGAAGGTTGCTGCCAGGCGATCCTGCAGGGTGTCGAACATGGGTCCTCTTCAGGTTGGTGAGTCAGTGGCCAAGGATACCGGCCGGTGTCCGGCAGCCCGAACCGGCGAGCGGCCGCTCAGCCTTCGAGCAGTGCGTCCACGAATTGCGTGGCGTCGAAGGGCGCGAGGTCATCCACGCCCTCGCCGAGCCCGATGAGCTTCACGGGGACCCCCAGCTCGCGTTGGACGGCCACGACGATGCCGCCCTTCGCGGAGCCATCGAGCTTGGTCAGTGCGATGCCTGTCACGTCCACGACGTCGCGGAAGATGCGTGCCTGGACCAGCCCGTTCTGTCCGGTGGTGGCGTCGAGCACGAGGAGAACCTCGGTGACCGGTGCCTGCTTCTCGATGACGCGCTTGACCTTGCCGAGTTCGTCCATGAGGCCGACCTTGGTGTGCAGGCGGCCCGCCGTGTCGACGAGGACGACGTCCACTCCCGTGGTCATCCCTCGCGCCACGGCGTCGAAGGCGACGGACGCGGGGTCCCCGCCCTCCGGGCCCCGGACCGTGTCGACCCCCACACGCTCGCCCCAGGTCTGCAACTGGTCGGCAGCCGCCGCGCGGAACGTGTCGGCGGCCCCGAGGATGACCGTGTTGCCGTCTGCGACGAGGACGCGGGCCAGCTTGCCGACAGTCGTCGTCTTCCCCGTACCGTTCACGCCGACAACGAGCACAACCCCCGGCTTGCCGTCGGCGCCGTGCACGTTGAGATGCCGGTCCATCGCGGGGTCGACGAGCTTGAGCAACTCGGCCCGCAGCACGTTGCGGGCCCGGTCGGGGTCGGCAACCCCGTCGATGGCGAGTTCGGCGCGCAGGTTGCGCACGAGCTCGCTCGTCGGGCCGACGCCGAGGTCGGAGGAGATGAGGGTGGTCTCGAAGTCATCCCAGGTCTGCTCGTCGATCCGGTCGCGGCTGAGCAGGTCGGCCAGCCCCCGCGCCAGCGCATTGTTGCTGCCTGCCAGGCGCCGACGCAGGCGTGCGAGCCTGGAGGAAGGCGCCTCGGGGACGTCCAGGCCCTGCTCGACAGGTACCTCTTCGCCGCGCTCGGCCGGCAACTCCGGCGGTGCCACCACGGGGGGCAGCGCACGATGGTTGGACTGCCAGACGACCACGCCCGCAATGAGGGTGGCGAGCAGGATGGCGGCGAGGATGACGTAGAACCAGATCACGGGTGGATCCTATCGGTGGACGCACAGCAGCCCCCGCGCCGCTCGGCGTCGGGGGCTGGCGTGACGAAGTGGGGAGGCGAAACGCCTTGTCGGGTGCGTCTCAGCGCTCGGCGGGCAGCAGGTCGACCAAGGCTTGTGGCGCCTTGGCGTCGCCGTTGAGGTGGCGGGCAGCCTGCGCGAAGCGGTGGGCGACGAGGGGGTGACGCTCCTTGCCTGCGCCGCGCATGCCGACGGCAACGGTTCCGATGGCGGCGAGCGCCACGATGAGGATGACGACCATGGTGATGATCCAGGCGAGCACGATTCCTGCTTTCCGCAGTGGGCTTGGGCACGGCCGATCCACCAGCCGAAGCACCGGGGGAAGCGGACGTTGACTTCCGTTCCAGTGTGTCAGGCGCCAGGGCCAGGGCACGAATCCGACGCCCCGAGTCGACAGGACTCACAGGGATTGTTCAGATCCCGTTCAGGTGCGTCGGGGCCCTCACGCCTCGCGCAGCCGCTGTGAGATGACGGTCGACACGCCGTCATTGCGCATGGTCACTCCGTACAGGGCGTCGGCGATCTCCATCGTCCGCTTCTGGTGCGTGATGACCAACAACTGGGACGACTCGCGCAACTCCTCGTAGATGTCGAGCAGGCGTCCGAGGTTGACGTCGTCGAGCGCTGCCTCGACCTCGTCGAGGATGTAGAACGGGCTGGGACGTGCCATGAAGAGGCTGACGAGAAAGGCGACCGCGACCAGCGATCGTTCACCACCGGACAACAGCGACAGCCGCTTCACCTTCTTGCCCGCCGGACGCGCCTCGACGTCGACGCCCGTGGTGAGCCATTGCCCGGGGTCGGTGAGCACGAGGCGTCCCTCGCCGCCCGGGAAGAGCCTCGAGAACACCCGCTCGAACGTCACCTCGACGTCGCGGTAGGCCGCCTCGAAGACCTCCTGAACGCGGTTGTCGACCTCGTCGATGATGTCGAGCAGGTCCTTGCGGGTGCGCCGAAGGTCGTCGAGCTGCTCAGCCAGGAAGGCGTGCCGCTCCTGCATGGCGTCGAACTCCTCGAGCGCCAGGGGGTTCACGCGTCCGAGGACCTGGAGGTTCTTCTCTGCCCGTGCAAGGCGCCTGGCCTGTTCCTCGCGGACGTACCTGACGGGCTCTGGTGGCTCCTCGTCCGCTGCGAGGGCAGTCCCGTCCGGACGCGTGATGACCGGCACAGGGACGTGCGGACCGTACTCGTCCATGAGGACATTCGCGTCCAGCCCCAGCTCGGACAGCGCCCGGTCCGAGAGCGATTCGATGCGCATCCTCTGCTCGATGCGGGCCATCTCGTCGCGGTGCGCACCTTCGACGAGAGACTCCAGGTCCCTGGCCAGTCCTCGGGACGCCTGTCTCGCCTCCCCGAGTGACCGCTCCGCGTCCAGGCGGGCGCCCTCGGCCTCGTTGCGTTCGATCGTGGCGAGACGACGCGCCTCGTCGACCTGCGACGCCAGCCAGACCGCCGCCGCCTGCACGGCCACAGCGGCCTGTGCCTCGCGTCGCAACTGCTGCGCGCGAGCCTCGGCCTTCGCGCGGGCCTGGCGTTCCATGAAGGCGGCGCGCGACAGTGAGTCCGCTCGACCGGCCAGGGCGCGCACCCTCTCCTCGCCCGTCCGCAGTGCGAGGCGCGCGTCCATCTCGGCCTGTCGTGCCCGCCGCGCCTCGTCACCCAAACGGTCACGCTCGGTCGGATCAGGCTCGGCCAGATCGCCTTCCTGTGACGCGAGCGCGAGGCGCGACTCCAGTTCGGCGAGAGTGAGTTCGTCGTGGACGCGGGTGGTGCGAGCCTGCTCGATCGCCTCGGCGAGGCGATCCGCCTCGGCCCGGGCCGCCCGGGAGGCCTGGCCCAGCGTCCCGAGTTCCTCGGCGACGGCGGCCATCCGGGCGTCCGATTCGTGCAACTGCTCCAGCGCCCTTGCCGCCCGAGCCCGAGCCCGGTCTGCAAGGTGGGCTTGCTCGGCCAGCGCGAAGCGGACGCGCTCCAGTTCGTGCTGCGTCGCATCCAGTTGTGCACTGGCCTCATCGATCGCGGACTGGATCTCGATCAGCGACGGGCGCGCGCTCGACCCACCGGACGCGAACCACGACGACAGCAGGTCGCCCTCCCGGGTGACCGCGGTGAGGTCGGGGGCGTCCGCCACGAGTGTGGACGCGGCATCGAGACCCTCCACGAGCACCACCTTGCGCAGGGCGCGCTGCAGTGCCGGGCGGATCTGCACGTCCGCGGTGATCGCGTCGATGGCGTACCTGGCCGTGGGAGGAAGCTGCGGCCAGTCCCCACGCGGCACCTCACTGCCGCCCAGCAGGAGCCCTGCGCGTCCGAGGTCTTCGCTCTTGAGATGTCCGAAAGCGCCGACTGCAGCGTCGATCCCGGTGACGGCGACCGCCTCGGCCGCGGACCCGAGGGCCGCCGACACTGCCGTCTCCCACCCGCTGTCGACCGTGATCATCGTGGCGACGCTGCCCAGCAGGCCCGTCAACGACTCGGACGCGGCCAGGAGCGCCGACGACGCGTCCTTGCGGTCGAGCCCCAACTGGAGCGCCTCGACACGGGCCGCGAGGCTCGCCCGCGACTGGTTCGCCTTCGCCTCGTCGGCCTTCAACTCGTCGACGAGCCCCTGGATCGCCTCCAGGTCCTCCGTCGCCGACTCGAAGGCATCGTCAAGGCCCGACTCGCCCGCGTCCAGACCTGCGACCTGCGTCTCGATCGTGGTGAAGGCCAGGGACGCCTCGTCCGCGCGGGCCAGGGCCTCAGCGCGACGGCGCGTGAGGCGGTCCACCTCTTCCGAGGACGCCCCGAGCCGCGACTTCAGCGAGTTCACCTGCCCCGCGAGACGGGCCAGACCCTCACGACGGTCGGCCACGGCGCGCAGCTGCGCCTGGAAGTGCTTGTCGGCGTCCGCATGGGCGGACTCGGCGCCGGTGCGGCGCAGGGTGGCATCGGTCAGGGCCGCGGCGTGCGCGTCGGCGTCCCGACGCAGTACCGATTCCTGGTCGCGCACCTCGACGGCCTCCCGCTCAAGGGACTCGGGATCCCTGCCCTGGCGTGACAACTCGGGCTGGTTGTCACCGTGACGCATGCGTTCAGCAGCGATCGACGACGTGCTCGAGACCCGCTCCCTCAGGGCCGAGAGGGCGTACCAGTTCTCCTGGGCCCGGTTGAGGCGGGGAAGGGCCTCGGAGAGGTGGAGTTCGGCCTCCGCCTCGCGCAATCGCGCAGCCTCCAGCGCCCTCTCGGCACGCGCGCGTGCCTCGGCGAGCGCCGCTTCATCGGCGAGATCTGTCTCGAGCGCCTCGGTGGCGGCCACGAGGTCGTCCGCGTACAGACGGGCCTTCGCGTCCCGGAGTTCGGCCTGGATCACGGCCGCCCGGCGCGCCACCTCGGCCTGGCGTCCGAGGGGTTTCAGTTGGCGCCGGATCTCGCTGATGAGGTCGGACAGGCGGTCGAGGTTGGCCTGGGTCGATTCCAGTTTGCGGACGGCCTTCTCGCGCCGCTTGCGGTGCTTGAGGACGCCGGCCGCCTCCTCGATGAATCCCCGCCGGATCTCGGGGGTGGCCTGCAGGATCGAGTCGAGCTGCCCCTGCCCGACGATGACGTGCATCTCGCGTCCGATGCCCGAGTCGGACAGCAACTCCTGCACGTCGAGGAGGCGGGTCGGATGCCCGTTGATCGCGTACTCCGACCCCCCGTTGCGGAACATGGTCCGCGAGATCGTGACCTCTGTGTACTCGATCGGGAGTGCCCCGTCGGTGTTGTCGATGGTCAGGACGACCTCGGCACGTCCGAGGGGAGCGCGGCCCGCCGTGCCGGCGAAGATGACGTCCTCCATCTTTCCCCCGCGCAGGCTCTTGGCCCCCTGCTCACCCATGACCCAGCTCAGGGCGTCCACGACGTTCGACTTGCCCGACCCGTTGGGCCCGACGACACAGGTCACGCCCGGTTCAAAGGTCAGGGTGGTCGCCGAGGCGAACGACTTGAACCCACGCAGGGTGAGGCTCTTGAGGTACACCGGGTTCAGTCCTCGTGAACCGGCCGCGCCGACGCATGCACGTGGCGCACGGCCCGGAATGTCCAGATCTTGTTGACGACGAAGTTGATCGGCATCGTGAGGATGATCGCAATGAGTTGGGACCAGTACTCGCGGCTGCGAAGGCCGGCGTCCTCGTGGAACATCCCTGAAGGGAGGAACAGCGGGGACGACGGGTTGGTCATGAGGATCTTGAGCGCCCAACCCACCAGCGCTGCGACGCTGCCCACCGCCAGGAAGGGCCAGAACTCACCCCACCAGCGGGCGTGACCAGAGCTGCGGAACGTCCAGGTGCGGTTGAGCTGGAAGTTCGTGAGGTTCGCGACGAGGAAGGCCACGATCCACACGAGCGACGTGAACCGGAAGTTGAACGGGGTGCCCCACAGCGGGAAGAGGATGTCCTGGGCGTTCTTCGTGCCACCGTTGAGCTTGTTCATGATCACGGCCACCGCCATGTTCACGACGAAGCCCGAGCCGCCCACGATCCCGAACTTGATGAACTGGCGCAGGTTGCGGCGGTGGCGTGCGGAGCTGGTTGGGGTACTCATCAAGCCGCGAGCCTACCCCGAGCGGCGCCGCTGACACCGGGGGCACGAGCAGGACGACCGGTTCGCGAACGCCTGCCTCACCATGGGCGTGCCACAGCGGCGGCAGGGCAGGCCCTCACGGCCGTACGCATCGAGGGCGCGCCCGAAGTAACCGGACGTCCCGTTCACGTTCACGTACAGCGCATCGAAGCTCGTGCCGCCCTGCGCGAGGGCCTCGCGCATCACAATGGTCGCGGTCCGCAGCAGGGACGCCGCCTTCCTCACCGTGAGGCTGTCAGCGGGCGTTTCACCGTGCAGGCGTTCGCGCCACAGGGACTCGTCGGCGTAGATGTTGCCGATCCCACTGACGAGGGTCTGGTCAAGGAGAGCCCGCTTGACCGCCGTGCGCCGCCGCACGAGCCGATGGGCGACGTCGAGGGTGTCGAACCCCTCGTCGAAGGGGTCCCGCGCAATGTGGGCCACCTCGCGCGGAAGGTCGGCGCCACCCGGGCTGAGGCCGAGCCCACCGAACATGCGCTGGTCGACGAAACGCAACTGGGTGGGCCCGCCCTCGCCAACCAGGTCGAGGAGGACGCGGGTGTGGGCCGCGAGGGGATCGGACGCCGAGTTGAGCCTGAACTGACCGCTCATCCCGAGGTGGGCGAGCATCGCGTCCCCGTCGTCGAACGGGAGCCAGAGAAACTTCCCGCGCCTGCGCGGTTCGGTGAACCGGCGTCCGACGAGGGCGGACGCGAAGTCGTCCGCGCCACCGGGCCACGAGCGCACGGGACGGGGATGAAGGACCGTCACCGCTGCGATCCGGCGTCCGCTCACCAGGGGCGCGAGCCCCGCGCGGACGACTTCGACCTCGGGGAGTTCGGGCATCAGTATCCGGGAACGGGAAGACTCACGCGCTCGGGACAGGGATCGCGACGACGTGCTCGAACGCCTCGGACGCGGCCTCCTGCTCGGCCTGCTTCTTGTTGCGTCCGCGGCCCGTCCCGTACGTCGTCCCCTCGACCACGGCGGCGGCCTCGAAGCGCTTGTCGTGATCGGGGCCGGTCTCTGTCATCGCGTAGACGGGCATCGAGAACCCGCGGGCCGCGCAGGCCTCCTGCAACGAGGTCTTCCAGTCGAGGCCGGCGCCCAGCGTCGATGCGTGCTCGACGAGCGGGTCGAAGAGGTGGTGGATCAGGATTGTGGCCGACTCGGCTCCCCCGCTCAGGAAGACCGCACCGATCAGGGCCTCGACCGTGTCGGCGAGGATGGACGTCTTGTCAGCACCGCCCGTCGACGCCTCACCACGGCCCAGCCGGATGAGTGGACCGATCCCCAGATCGCGTCCCACGTCACCCAGGGAGACTGCATTCACCACGGCGGCGCGCATCTTCGCGAGGGTGCCCTCGGGCGAATCCGGGAAGGTTCGGTAGAGGTGCTCCGTGACCACCACCCCGAGCACCGAGTCCCCCAGGAACTCGAGGCGCTCGTTGGTGGGCAGTCCGCCGTTCTCGAAGGAGAACGACCGATGGGTCAGGGCAAGCTCAAAGAGCTGGGTGTCCACCTGGACGCCCAGCTCGGTGAGGAGATCTTCGAAGCGACTGGTCGTCGCCATGATGATGGTGAGGCTCAGGCCTCGAGCACCTGACGACGCTCGTTGCGCGGACCGTACTGGCCGCACGAGGGGCACGCCGTGTGCTGCAAGTGCTGCTCGCGGCACGCGGGGTTGGCGCAGGTCACCGTGGTGACGGCGACGGCCTTCCACTGCGAACGGCGGCTGCGCGTGTTGCTGCGGGACATCCTCCGCTTGGGAACTGCCACGATCTTCTCCTTGCTCGAATGAGGTGCTGCGTCAGTCGTCCGCGCCACCAAGGTCCGCAAGCTTCTCCCACCTGGGATCGACCTGCTCGCCATGGTTGTGGCCCGGATCGTTGTTCAGGTTGGCCCCACACTGGGGGCACAGACCTGCACAATCGGGCCGGCACAAGGGCGTGAACGGGAGTTCGAGCACCACGGCGTCTCGCAGGGCGACCTCGACATCGATCATGTCGTCGATCACCCGGCTGGCGTCCTCCTCCGCATCCTTGCCCGGGTAGAAGTACAGCTCCTGAATGGTGTACGACCCACGGTCGTCCACTTCTTCAAGGCAGCGCGCACATTCACCGGAGAGGATGACGTCGGCGGTGCCGGTGACCAGAACTCCTTCGACGACTGACTCCAGACGGAGGTCGAGGTCGATGTCGGAGCCCTGTGGCACTCCGATCAGGTCGATGCCGAGACTTGCGGGAGCGGCAACAGTCCGACGAATCGTCTTCATCGTTCCCGCCCGACGAGCCAGCTCGTGAATCTCGAAGACGAGTTCTGAGCGGGCGTCCGGATGGCGATGGTTCATCGCACGTCCCTTTCCCTGCAAGCCTTGACAGCGTCATGACCGACCCCTGACTTTACCGGCTGGGCGTCGGTTACCCAAATTGGCCAGGGCCGGGCGCCTGACCTCAACCCCGCCCGAGTTTGGCCATGATGGCCGCGTTGACCTCGGGGGTCACGAACCCCGAGACATCGCCGCCGAGCTTCGCCACTTCACGCAACATGGTGCTCGAGAGCGTCCCGTACTCCGAGGACGCGGGCAGGAAGACGCTCTCGATGCCCGAGACGGCCTTGTTGATGTGGGCCATCTGGAGTTCGTAGTCGAAATCGGACGCGAACCGCAGCCCCTTCACCACCACGCCACACCCGTGCGCCCGGGCGAAGTCGACCAGCAACCCTTCCAGCGGCTCGACCGTCACGCCGGTGAGGTCGGCGACGGCGTCCCGGACGAGCGCGACGCGTTCCTCGATGGTGAACAGGTTGTTCTTCGTCGAGTTCTTGCCGACACCCACCAGCACCTCGTCGAACAACGCGCGGGCTCGTCGGATCACGTCGAGATGGCCATGCGTGATGGGATCGAACGACCCGGGGCAGAGTGCCTTCATCGACTGCTTGCGTTCATGTCGGGCCCGCCTTCACAGCTCTGTGGTCGAGGTAGCGTCCCCGCCATCGGAGCGTGCATGTCGCGCGTAGTGGAGGACCGTTTCACCGTAGCGCCTCGACCAGACGTCCGAGAGGGTCCCGGGCCAGTCCGGGGCGGGCGTCCGCGTCGAACGTTCCACGACGACGAGTCCGTCCTCGACCAGGCGTCCGTGGGCCAGTAGCGACGCCAGGAGCGCACTCACGGCGTCATTCGAGACCGCGTAGGGCGGGTCGCAGAAGACGACGTCGAATGCCGGGCCCGGCGTCCCCACGAACGATTCGGCCGCCTGACAACGCACGATGGCGTCCAGGCCGGTGGCCGCGACATTCTTCTCGATCAGCCGGGCCGTGGGACGGTCGCGCTCGACCAGGACGACCTGATCGGCCCCCCTGGAGGCCGCCTCGAGCCCCACCGCCCCGGATCCTGCGAAGAGGTCGAGCACGGCAAGACCGGCGAGTTGGTCGGCGGCGTCCCGATCAGACGTGCCCGCCCACGTGGCCAACGACGAGAACAGGGCCTCACGGACGCGGTCGCTCGTCGGACGCGTGGCGCTCCCCGAGGGCGTCGACAGCCGGCGTCCGCCTGCCCGGCCGGCGATGATCCTGCTCATGGCTCCCCCTTCCTGTCGATGATTCTGCACGATCGACGCGACCACCCCCTCCGAAACCCGGGCCATCGGGCAGAATGGGCGCATGGCTGACATGGAACACCCGATGACCGACATCCCGACCGATTCCTGCTGGGGCTATCTCGCAGGGCAGGAGGTCGGACGCCTGGCGACCACCGTCATGGACCTCCCCGAAATCACTCCGATCAACTACACACTCGACGGTGAGTCGATCGTCTTCCGTACCGCTGCGGGCAGCAAGCTCGAGCACCTCAGCCACAACGCGCACGTGGCGTTCGAGGTCGACGGCTGGAACGATGACGGCGGCTGGAGTGTCGTGATCAAGGGCATCGCCGCCCCGATCACCGACGAGGGCGAACTCGCCCGCGCGGCCCGGATGCCGCTGCGTCCGTGGGTGCCCACGATCAAGAAGACCTACGTGCGCATCATGGCGGACGAGATCTCGGGACGTACGTTCTACTTCGGCCCCGAGCCCACGGCCTGACCTCTCGACCGGCGTCACGTCGGCGGCGTCACGTCACCGATCTCACTACGCCTTTTCGAGCCAGTCTGCCCCGGCGAGGTCGTCGATCTGGCGCACCATGTCTGCGTTGTAGGGGTCGTCGCAGCCCGGGTCGAGATCGACCATCCGCTCAGCGATGTCGTGGGCAAAGCCGATGAGATCTGCGTGCTCGAGCACGCGCAGGAGCCGCAGGCTCGACCGGGTGCCCGCTTGGGACGCCCCGAGCACATTCCCCTCCCGTCTCTGCGACAGGTCGAGTTCTGCGAGCTCGAACCCGTCACGCGTGCGGGCCACTGCGGCGAGCCGCTCCCCCGCGGGGCTCGACGGCGCTGCGCCCGTGACGAGAAGGCACAACCCGGCGTCCGTCCCGCGGCCGATGCGTCCTCGCAACTGGTGGAGTTGCGAGATGCCGAAACGGTCGGCGTCCAGGATGACCATGACCGTGGCGTTGGGCACGTCGACGCCGACCTCGATGACGGTCGTGGCGACGAGCACATCGGTGTCCCCCGCCGCGAAGGCCGACATCGCCGCGTCCTTCTCGTCGCCCGACAGGCGGCCGTGGAGCAGGCCGACGCGCAGGCCTGAGAGGGCACCGGCTGACAGGTCTGCCCAGGTGTCGAGCACGGTGGCGCTGGGTGCCGCGCCGTCAGGGGTGAACTCGTCGGAGTCCTTCGCCGTGATGCGGGGGCAGACCACGAAGGCCTGGCGTCCCCGACCGACCTCTTCCCGGATGCGCTCCCAGGCCCGCGCCACCCATTCCGGACGTCCGCGTGACACGAGGGTCGTCTGGACGTCGGGACGCCCAGCGGGCAACTCGCGCAGGGTCGAGACCTCGAGATCACCGAAGACGGTCATCGCGACCGACCGGGGAATGGGGGTCGCGGTCATGGCGAGCACGTGGGGGCGCACGATGGCCTTCGCATTGAGAGCGGCCCGCTGCTCCACCCCGAAGCGGTGCTGCTCGTCGATCACGAGAAGCCCGAGGTTCGCGAACTCGACGCGGTCGGCGAGCAGGGCGTGGGTGCCGATGATGATGCCGGCCTCACCGCTGGCGGCCCTCGTCCGCGCCGAACGCTTGGCGGCGGCGGGCATCGAGCCGGTGAGCAGGACGACGTCCGTGGTGACCTCGGGTGCCCCCAGGACGTGCCCGGCGCCCAGGTCGCCCAGCAGCGCCCTGATGGACGCGTAGTGCTGCGCCGCCAGGACCTCGGTGGGTGCGAGCAGGACCGACTGCAGACCGTTGTCGGCGGCCAGGAGCATGGCCCTCAGCGCCACGACCGTCTTGCCGGAACCCACCTCGCCCTGGAGCAGGCGCTGCATCGGGTGGTCCCTGGCAAGCTCGGAGAAGACCGCGTCCGAGACCTCGAGCTGCCCCTCGGTGAGCGTGAACGGGAGGCGGGCGTCGAAGGCGTCGAGGAGCCCGTCGGGAACGCGCCTGCAGGCAGCAGCCGGGACCGCGCGACTGGCTCGGCGCCGGAATGCCAACGCCACCTGCATCATCAGGGCCTCGTCGAACTGGAGGCGTTCCAGCCCTGCCTGGGCCGCGCTGAGGGTGTCGGGGAAATGCACGGACTGGAACGCCTCATCGAGGCCGACCACGTCGGCCTCGTCGCGCACCCACGCCGGCAGCGGGTCGGCGATGCCACGCACGTGGGCCAGCCCGAGTTGGGCCGATTCGCTGATGTCCCAGGTGACGAGCCTGGACGTTGACGGGTAGAGGCCGATGAGCCCGGATCGCGAGACCTGGCCGGCCATCTTCCGTGCCTTGTCAGAGCCGCCGACGATGCGTCCCTCGTCGTCGATCATGACGAACGCCGGGTGGGAGAGCTGGAGGCGGCGCGCGAATGAACCCACCTTGCCGACGAAGATGCCGCGACTCGATTTGCCCAGCTGCATCGACCAGTACTTCAACAGGTGCGGGGCGCCGAAGAGCGTCGCCTGGATCGTCCCGTGACCGTCGGTGAGCTCGACCTCTACGCGCCCGCGGGGGCTGCTCGCCACGATGTCGATCCTCTTGACCTGGCACACCAGCGCCACCTGCTCGCCCACCTGCACCGTGGACAGGTCGCTGTACTCCGTCCCCCCGATGTAGCGGCGGGGCACGTGGCGCATGAGGTCACCGACGGTGTGGACGCGCAGGGCGGCGAAGTCCTTCGCGATGGGGCCCACCACGAGATCGACCGGCGTGTTCAACAGCCCGAACGTGCGCGTCTTCCACCCGCGTTCGGGAAGGTCGGGAACCACTGTGAGGACCACGTGGCAGAGACTACCGGGGCCCTGTGACACAACCCGGCAGGACGCCCACGCGTGCACCTGACATGAAAAAGGACCCGCCCCGAGGGGCGAGTCCTTGCTTCAGCGGATGGCCGTCAGCGGCGCTTCAGCGGATGGCCGTCAGCGGCTGACCTTGCCGGCCTTCAGGCACGAGGTGCAGACATTCACGCGCATCGCGGTGCCATTGACGGTGGCGCGGACGCGCTGGATGTTCGGATTCCAACGGCGGTTGGTCTTCTTCTTCGACCACGGCACGTTGTGACCGAAGCCGGGGCCCTTGGCGCAGATGTCGCAGACGGCAGCCATTGGAGCTCTCCTTGGTATTCGCAGAATCAGTGATGTACGGACCTGATGAGGCCCGTGCGGGCCCTCAGGGAACTTGTCGATGATACCTGTTCGCCCGCGCCGCACGCAAAACGTCCTCGGCCGCCACCGCCGCAGCCCCCGAGGAATTACGTGCTGATCACCACAGGGACGATCATCGGACGCCGGCGATACGTGTTCGAGACCCAGCGTCCGACCTCGCGTCGCACCACCTGCTGCAACTGGTAGACATCGTCGGCCCCACCGTCCATGGCCTTCTCGAGCTGCTGGGTGATCTGACGCACGATGTCGGAGAAGCCCGCGTCCTCGATGAACCCCCTGGCGTGGATGTCGGGCCCCGAGACGATGGTGCGGGTGTGGAGGTTCACGGCCGTCACGACCGAGATGAAGCCCTCCTCGCCCAGGAGCTTGCGGTCGGTGAGGTCGCCCTCGCCCACGTCGCCCACCGTCGACCCGTCGACGAAGATGTAGGACGCGTCGACCTTCCCGACGACACGAGCGCGTCCCTTGTTGAGATCGACGACGGCACCGTCCTCGACCACGATGGTCCGCTCGCGCGGGATTCCGGTGCGGACGGCCAGGTCAGCGTTCGCGACGAGGTGACGGACCTCGCCGTGCACGGGCATCACGTTGCGCGGGGTCAGGATGTTGTAGCAATACAGCAGTTCACCCGCGGCCGCGTGGCCCGAGACGTGCACCAGGGCGTTGCCCTTGTGCACGACCTTGGCGCCCAGCCTGGTCAACCCGTTGATAACCCGGTAGACCGAATTCTCGTTGCCGGGAATGAGTGAACTTGCGAGCAGGACGACGTCTCCGCGTCCGATCTCGATGCTCTGGTGCTCGGAACTGGACATGCGCGACAGGGCCGACAGCGGCTCACCCTGCGAGCCCGTCGAGACAATGACGACCTCGTCGTCGCGATACTTGTCGACGTCCTTCAGGTCGATGAGGGTGTCTGCGGGGATGCGCAGGTATCCGAGGTCGCGGGCAACACCCATGTTGCGGACCATCGAGCGTCCGACGTAGACGACCTTGCGGTGGTGCTGCACTGCCATGTCGAGGATCTGCTGGACGCGGTGCACGTGGGACGCGAAACACGCGACGACCAGCTTCTGGTTGGCGGACGCGAAGACCCGCTCGAGGGCCGGGACGACATCGCGCTCGGAGGTCACGAACCCCGGCACCTCGGCGTTCGTCGAGTCGACCATGAAGAGATCGACGCCCTCTTCACCCAGACGCGCGAAGCCGCGCAGGTCGGTCAACCGCCCGTCGAGCGGCAACTGGTCCATCTTGAAGTCGCCGGTGTGAAGCACCAGGCCTGCCCGGGTGCGCACGGCGACGGCCAGGGCATCGGGGATGGAGTGGGTGACCGACAGGAATTCGAGGTCGAACTGACCGACCGTGATCCGCTCCCCCTCCTTGACCACGTTCATCGACGTGTTGCGGAGACGGTGTTCGCGCAGCTTCTCGGCGAGCAGTGCCAACGTCAGTTTCGACCCGTAGATCGGAATGTCGGGTCGGCGACGCAGCAGGTAGGGAACGGCCCCGATGTGGTCCTCGTGGCCGTGCGTCAGCACGAGCGCGCGCACTTCGTCGAGGCGACCGTCGAGCTGGTCGAGCCCCGGGAGGATGAGGTCGACGCCCGGGTGGTTGTCGTCGGGGAACAGGACGCCGCAGTCGATCAGCAGGATTTCGCCGTTGATCTCGAGAGAGGCCATGTTGCGGCCGACGTCGCCGAGCCCGCCCAACGGGATGATCCGGAGGGTGTCACGTGCCAGGGGCGGAGGGGACTTCAGTTGCGAGCTCATCACATCGGCCAATCTAGTGGCGATCGATGACACCCTCGCGCATGGCTAGGATCTGGCGCATGCCCACGCCACCCAGCGTCCGACTTGCCCTGCCCGCCGAGGCGGTCGCCGTCACCACCGTCCAGCGGGCCGCGTGGGCCGCCGATGACCTCGAATCGCGCTTCCTGGACGAGATCGACGAAGCCGCGATGCGCGAGGCCTGGGAGCAGGCCATCCTGCGTCCGCCCCTCGCGCACTATCGCGTCCTGGTCGCCATCGAGGACGCGACGGTCGTCGGCTTCGCCGCCATCGGCCCCAGCGCAGACCCCGATGCGGACGCACGCGACGCCGAGGTGGCCGAGTTCGTGATCCACCCCGACGCGCGTGGCCGTGGGAACACGTCACGACTGGAGCACGCGGTGATCGACACGCTGCGCGCCGACGGCTTCCTGCGCGTCCGCTGGTGGTTGCGCAGCACCGACGACGAGTTGCGGGCCTTCCTCGCGGAGTCGGGGTGGGCACCGGACGGCGCGACGCGCGAGGTCGGCAACGACTCCGGGACGCTCAGGCTCAAGCAGGTGAGGCTCCACACGTCATTGGCCTCCGACTGACAGTCGGATCGCCACGTCAGCGCAGGGACTCGAGGCTCACGTCCTCGCCGACCAGCACGACCTGCAGTCCGGCTTCGGTGGCCATGGACGAGCGGTAGGTCACACCCTTCAGATCGGGTAGGGGGATCGCGTCCGCGACCTGGTCGACCAGCCGGTCGAGCAGTCCCGCGGTCGTCGTGAGGGGCCCCACCGCCGCCATCGGGTCGGTCAGGGTGAACCGCTGCGTCTCGGCATCGACCCCCGGGACGGCGCTGAAGACCGCGTCGAATCCAACACCGAGGATCTCGATCCTCTGGGTGGCCTGCAGGCGTCCGTCGCCCCCGTAGGCGACCTCGATCCCGATTTCCCGGCTGAGGTCCGACCAGGTCATCACGCCCGTGACATCCAGGCGATCGGCTTTCGCCCGTGCGAAGTCCCTCGGGTGCTGGACACCGGTGGCCGTCGCGTCCACGGACGCCAGCGTGATGGTGCGTCCATCGTGGGGAAGCCCCACGTCATGGCCGACGATCCGGACCGAGTCGACCCGGTCGGTGACCAGGAGACCCAGGAAAGGCCAGCCACCGATGGACACGTCGAGCGGCGCGTCCGTCGAGACCTCGGCCATCAGCGCCTCGGACGCGCGACGTTCAACGACGTTCCGGGCGAGGGCGTCGACGGCAGCCCCGCCACCGAGGATCACCAGGGCGAGCACGACCAGGATCACGATCCCCCGGCGTCCCCGCCCGGGGCGGCTCACGTCAGGCCCAGCAGCTCATCGATGCCCTGCGTCAATCCGGGGTGCTCGCCGATCCATCGCACTGCGGCGAGGACGCCCGGCATGAAGGAGACGCGGTCCATCGAATCGTGCCGGATCGTGAGTGTCTCGCCGCTCCCGCCGAACAACACCTCCTGGTGCGCCACGAGTCCGGTCAGGCGGACGCTGTGGACGCGCACACCGTCGACGTCCGCGCCCCGTGCGCCGCCCTCGTCCTGGGTCGTCGCGTCGGGCATCGGACCGCATCCCTTTGCGGCCCGCGCCTCGGCGATGACCTTCGCGGTGGCCGTCGCGGTACCCGACGGGGCGTCCGCCTTGGCGGGGTGGTGCAGTTCGATGACCTCGGCGCTGGCGAACATGGGTGCGGCGACCCGGGAGAAGTGCATCATCATGACGGCGCCGATGGAGAAGTTGGCGGCCACCAGGACGCCGACCTGGGGGGCGTCCGCGAGCCAGGTGCTGATCTGCTCGTAGCGCTCCTCGTTGAAGCCCGTGGTGCCGACCACCGCGTGGATGCCGTTGTCGATGCACCACTTGATGTTGGCCATCACCGAATCGGGATGGGTGAAGTCGACAATCACCTGGGCGCGCCTGGCCTCCTCGTGCGGATCACCCACGTCGACCGCTGCCACCAACTGCATCCCGTCCGCCCGCTGGACGGCCCGACACACCTCGGCACCCATGCGTCCATTTGCCCCGAACACGCCAACCCGGATCATGCTTCCCTCGATTCCTCGCTCGTGCGTACTCCTGACATTCTTACCCATGCCGGCCTCGGTGAGACGGGCGTGAAACGATCTAATGACCCACGTGACCCCCAGGAGGCGCCATGAGGCCCCGACAACGGCGGACGGCACTGCTGGCCGCCTTCGCAACGCTGCTGGGGTGCACGGCGGGTTGCTCGGTCGCCGCGTCGGACTTCACCCTCGTCGGCGACCTGCAGCGAGAACTGGGATGCTCGTCCGACTGGGATGCCACCTGCGCGAGGTCAGGACTGCACCTCACCGACGGTGCCTGGACGACCCGCCTGACCGTCCCCGCCGGCTCCTGGCAGGTGAAGGTGGCCGGGGGTGGGACGCTCCAGGGCTCGTGGGGGCAACTCGGCGCGGCCGACGGCGCCAACATCCCCCTCGTCCTGGCCGGGACGTCGACGGTCGAGTTCTCGTTCGACCCGACGAGCCACCGGCTGGGCGTCCGGCCGGTGCACCCCGAGGGCGGGATCACCGCATCCGACTACGACCGGGCACTCTCCCCCGCCGGGACGACCACGTCGGAACGCTTCTACTTCGTGATGGCCGACAGGTTCGCGAACGGCGACGCGTCCAACGACACCGGCGGGCTCACGGGGACGCGCGAGGTCACCGGCTTCGACCCGTCCGACAAGGGCTTTTACCACGGTGGAGACCTCAAGGGCCTCACGTCGAAGCTCGACTACATCGAGGGGCTGGGAACGACGGCGATCTGGCTCACGCCCAGTTTCACCAATCGCGCGGTGCAGGGGACGGGTGCGGACTCCAGCGCCGGCTACCACGGTTACTGGATCACCGACTTCACCACCATCGACCCGCACCTGGGCACCAACGAGGACATGTCGCAGCTGATCCGGGCGGCCCACGAACGCGGCATGAAGGTGTACTTCGACATCATCACCAACCACACCGCGGACGTCCTGGCTTACGCGGACGGCTCGACCGATTACGTCCCCGAGACCGACCGGCCATGGCTCGACGCCGCCGGGCAGCCCTTCGATGATGACGACGTCGCCGATTCCCCCGACTTCCCCGCCCTGACCCTCGACTCTTTCGCCAAGCAACCGGTCTTCCCCACCGAGGCCGACCGGACCGCCAGGACACCTGCCTGGCTGAACGACCCCACGATGTACCACAACCGCGGCGACACGACGTGGGAGGGCGAGAGTGCGCTCGACGGTGACTTCTCGGGGCTGGACGACCTGTTCACCGAGCGTCCGGCCGTGCTCGACGGGATGTCCGACATCTACCGGGCGTGGATCGCCATGGGAGTGGACGGGTTCCGCATCGACACCGTCAAGCACGTCAACCTCGAGTTCTGGCAGGCGTTCATCCCGCGCATGCAGGAAGCTGCCCGGACCTACGGGAACGACGACTTCTTCATGTTCGGCGAGGTCTTCGACGCCGACCCGACCGTGCTGTCGGGCTTTACGACGACCGGCAAGCTGCCGGCCACGCTCGACTTCGGATTCCAGGCCGGTTTGCTGGAGGCGGTCAGCGGGCAGTCGCCGACCTCTCTGGCGACGCTGTGGGCGTCCGATGACCTCTACACCGACGCTGACTCGAGCGCGTACTCGCTGCCCACCTTCACGGGCAACCACGACATGGGACGCCTGGGGATGCTGCTGACCCAGCGTGGATTCACCGGCGACGAGCTCGTGACGAGGCTCAGCCTGGCCAACGCCCTGATGTACGCCACGCGGGGCCAACCGGTCACCTACTACGGCGACGAGCAGGGTTTTGTCGGGCTCGGCGGCGACAAGGACGCCCGTCAGGACCTGTTCGCCACGCAGGTCGGCCAATATGCGTCCGAACAACTGGCCGACGGCACGACCATGGGGTCG
>CALKHV010000123.1 GCA_937988865.1 uncultured Propionibacteriaceae bacterium
GTGAGGACCGAGGAGGCCGTCGTGCCCGAACAACCCTTCCCAGGTGTCTTCGTGGAGGAGACGAGTTTCCGTCCGACGTTGATCGAGGGCGTGGACACCTCGACGCTCGGCATGGCGGGACTCACCTGTTTCGGCCCGCCCGCCCCGACCCTGGTCACCAGTTTCGCGGAGTTCGAGCGGGTCTTCGGCGGACTTGATGATGTGGGGCACGAGGGGCAGGACCGCACGAACCACCTCGCGTACGCGGCTCGCGGGTTCTTCGACAACGGGGGACGCAGACTGTACGTCGCGCGGGTCGCCCCGCTCGAGGCTGACGCTGGCGGACGACCCCTGACCGCGGACGACCTCGCCGGGATGCCTTCCCCGGACGCCCCGTCGGTCGCTCCGACCGGCCTCGCCGCGCTCGCCGAGGTGGACGACGTCGCCATCGTCGCGACCCCCGACATGGTGCGGCTGGACGCGTCCGACCAGGTGACGGCCGCGGCCAATCTGATCGCGCACTGTGAGCGTCCAGGGGCGTACCGGTTCGGGATCATCGACCCTCCGCGGGACAGCACGGTCGCGGACGTGCGGGCCTTCCGGGCCCGGTTCGACACCAGCCGGGCGGCCCTCTACTACCCGTGGTTGGACGTTCTTGACCCGTCCGGTGGGCGAGTGCAGGTGCCCCCGAGCGGATTCGTCGCGGGCATCTACGCCAGGGTCGACATCGAGCGGGGCGTCCACCATGCACCGGCCAATGAGGTGATCGACGGGATCATGGCGCTGCGTGCGTTGGTCACTGATCAGGCGCTCAACCCCGAGGGCATCAACCTCCTGCGCTTCTTCAACGGACGCGGGAGCCGGGTGTGGGGTGCGCGGACCATGAGTTCCGACCCGGAATGGAGGTACGTCAACGTCCGGAGGTTGTTCCTGTACCTCGAGCACTCGATCGACCGCTCCACCCGGTGGGCGGTCTTCGAGCCGAACAACGAGGTGCTGTGGGCGTCCGTGGTGCGTGCCGTCGAGAACTTCCTGGTGACCACCTGGCGCAACGGGGCGCTGCAGGGTTCCAGGCCCGAAGAGGCCTTCTTCGTGCGTTGCGACCGCACCACGATGACCCAGGACGACCTCGACAACGGACGCCTGGTCTGCCTGGTCGGGGTGGCGCCCGTGCGTCCGGCCGAGTTCGTGATCTTCCGGATCGGGCAGTGGACGGCGGACGCCCAGCGCTGAGGGTTTCAGGCGGTGCCGGGGTCTCAGGCGGTGTCGGGGGCGGGGGAGGACATCCACCGTCGAACCGTCCGGACGCCCTTGCGGATGCGTCCGAACAAGAGGGCGACGATCACGATTCCGAGCACGAGGATGAGGCCTGCGATGACGGCGGCCGCGACCGGGTTCAGCACGGCGAGGGACGCGATCGACACCACGCCGATGTCGTTGCCGATGCTGGCGGTGACGTTGGTGACCGGTTCGGGCGAGGTGTTGATCGCCAGGCGCAACCCTGATTTGGTGACGTGGCTGAGCAGCGCTGTGACGCCGCCCACGCTGGCGAGCGTGATGGTCAGGAGGTTGCCGCTGTCGCCGGCGATGAGCGCACCGATGACCGCTCCGGCGACGGGCCGGATGATCGTGGAGATCGCGTCCCAGGTGGAATCGATGTAGGGGACCTTGTCGGCGACCAGTTCGAGCAGGGCGAGGACGCCCATGACGATGAGCACATCGGTGCGCTCGAAGCCGGCGGGGACGTCGCTGACGTCCGCGAAGCGTCCGACCAGACCGAGTACGAGCACGGTGGCGTAGGCGTTGATGCCGCTGGCCCAGCCGGACGCGAACGTCATGGGGAGGAGTTCCATGCGTCACAGGGTACGGGTGTCAGTGCCGCTCTTGACGCAGTGTCAGTGCCGCTCTTGACGCAGTGTCAGTGGCCGGGTCTATAGTGGTCATTGTTCGAACAGGCGTTCGATCCACGCAGGTGGCGGAGGACTTGGGGAAGGCCCCGCCGAAGCCGTGTGGACGCCGTCCGATCGAGCAGGGACCGCCCTGGCGTGACTGGATTCGACCCCCGGTCACGCCAGGGCTCCCGACACCTTGGGTCGAAAACAGGGGACGCGCAGCGATGCGTCCGAGCGGCCTTTGGGAGGGCAGGATGCGCAGGTACGACGAACCGATCGAAGTGCGACTCGGTGACCAGGTGGGCGATCGGGCTGAAGGGCCCGCGCAATTCCTCTGGCGCAATCGCCTGTGGCGGGTGCTCGAGGTGCAGTCACGGTGGGTGGAATCGAGCGACTGGTGGAACGGGCCGAGCGTCCGGGCTGCCCGTGGTGTCGAGGAGGAGGCGGGCCGATCGGTGCCCAGGTTCATCCACGGTGAGCCCGAACGTCGCGACGGTGTGACCCCGTACGCAGACTGGGGCCCGATCAATGAGCGCGTCCACTCCACACCACGACACGACGAGGACGCCGACCTGTTGGGCGAACACGAGATCTGGCGCGTCGAGGCGTCCTGTGGACGCCACACCTCGCCGGGCGTCTACGACCTGGCCCACTCCTGGGGAACCGGCGGCTGGGTGCTCCGATCGGTGGTGGACTGATGAGCCCCCTCGACGGACTGCAGCGCGCCCGCGCGGTGGTCGACGGTGCGGCCGACCAGCCCCCCGGCCGGCGTTACCTCAGCGCCCATGCCGCCGCGCAGGACGTGCTGGCGGTGGTGCTGGCCACGCGCTCCCCGCGCATCCGTGCGCTGCCGGGCCCGGTGAACGGGTGGCAGTTGCTGGCCCGGGTGGCGCCCGAGTACGGCGAATGGGCCGCCTACTTCGCCGCGCTGCAGCCCAAGCGGCAGGCGGTGCTGGCAGGTGCGGTCAACCTGGTCACCGAGCGCGAGGCCGACGACCTGGCGCGGGACGCCATGACCTTCTGCGACGAGGTCGACCGGCGGGTCCGTCGACGGCTGGCGTCCGACCAACGCCTCGATGGCCAGGGGGCAGGCTGATGGACCCCTTCATCCACCTGCGCGTGGCGTCCGGCTACTCGCTGCAGTACGGGGCGTCCCATCCGTCAGCCCTGGTCGCGAAGGCCGCCGAGCACGAGATGGACAGCCTCGCCCTCACCGACCGCGACGGTCTCTACGGGGCGATCCGGTTCGCCAAGGCGTGCCTGGCCAGCGGGATCGCGCCGATCGTGGGCGTCGACCTGGCCATGCCGTTCGCCGAGGTGCCGCGTCGTGCCTCGCCTGTGCGTACGTCCGCGGCGAAGGGCGGTGAACTCCGCGACGTTCGCCTGCCGCGCGTGGTCGCGATGGCGACCTCACGCAAGGGGTGGTCGTCGCTGTGCCGCCTGACCAGTGCCACCCACCTGACGGGGGATCGCGGCGCGCCGATCAGCAGCCTCGACCTGATCGCGGGGCACGCGGCGTCCGGGGACGTGGTCGTGATGCTGGGCGCCGACTCCGAGTTCGGCCTCGCCGTCGCGCACGGACGCCGGGATCTCGCCGAGATCGAGTTGCGTCGCTGGCTCGACCTCGTCGACCCGTCCCAACTCGTGATCTCGGTGACCAATCACCAACTGGGCGGCACGGGTGTCGGGTCGGCTTCCCAGGCGGGGGCGATGCTCGCCCTGGCCGACGCCCACCACCTCACCGGCGTGCTCACCAATCAGGTCCGCATGGCCGAACGCCATCAGGCCGCCACCATCGACGTGCTCGACGCGGCCCGCCGCCTCGTGCCGCTCGACCTGCGCAACGTCGACCGCCGCAACGCCGAGGGTTGGCTCAAGTCGGGCAAGGACATGATCGAGGTCGCCCGCGAGGTCACCCGTCTGTCCGGACGCGGGGAGCAGGGCGCGGAATCGCTGATCGCCGACACGCGCACCCTGGGCGTCCGGTGCCGGCTCGATCCGCGCGCCGACATCGGCCTGGGCGAGGTTCATCTGCCCGAGTTCGACGTGCTGGGCACCACGGGGGCCGAGGCGATGGGCGTGCTCAGGCGGCGCTGTGAGGCCGGGGTGGGCGCCCGCTACGGCACGCTGACGTCGGCCGTGGCCGACAGGTTGGACGCCGAACTCGACGTCATCGACCAACTCGGCTTCTCGTCGTACTTCCTCACCGTCGCCGACGTGGTGCAGATGATCAAGGACGCCGGCATCCGCTGCGCCGCCCGAGGGTCGGGTGCGGGAAGCCTGGTCAACTACCTGTTGGGCGTCTCTGGTGTCGACCCGCTGGCGTACAACCTCATCATGGAGAGGTTCCTCTCGCCACTGCGGCAGGCGCTGCCCGACATCGACCTCGACGTCGAGTCGGCCAGGCGCACCGAGATCTACGAGAAGATCTTCGACGCGTTCGGTGGCGAGCGGGTCGCGTGCGTCGCCATGATCGAGACCTATCGCGTCCGCCATGCCGTGCGTGACGTCGGTGCCGCGCTCAGCCTGCCGCCGATCGAGATCGACGCGATCGCCAAGAGCTTCCCCCACATCCGGGCCCGGGACGCACGGGCCGCCCTGCGCGACCTCCCCGAACTGCGCTCGGCCGGGCTGGGCGAAGAGCGACTCGACGTCCTCTTCCGCCTGGTCGAGTCCCTCGACGGACTGCCACGCCACGTGGCGTTGCACCCCTGTGGCGTCCTCTTGAGCGACGCCACCCTGGCCGACCGGACGCCCGTCGAGGCGAGCTTCGGCGGGTTCCCGATGAGCCAGTTCGACAAGGACGACGTCGAGGACATCGGGTTGTTGAAGCTCGACGTGCTCGGTATCCGGATGCAGTCGTCGATGGCGCACGCGCTGACCGAGATCGAGCGAACGGGAGGTGTGCGTCCCGACATCGACGCCCTCGCACCGTTCGACGACCCCGAGACCTACGACATGATCCAGCACGCCGCGACGCTCGGCTGCTTCCAGATCGAGTCGCCCGGGCAGCGTGAACTGGTCGGCAAGTTCGGCCCACAGACCTTCAACGACCTCATCATCGACATCTCCCTCTTCCGGCCGGGGCCGGTGAAGTCCGACATGATCGTGCCCTTCCTCAACGCACGCCAGGGCTGGAATTCCCCGGTCTACCTGCACCCCGATCTGGCGCCGGCGCTGGAGGAGACGGGCGGGGTGGTGGTCTTCCACGAGCAGATCATCCGGATGGTCTCGGTCGTCACGGGGTGCAGCCTCGCGCAGGCCGACGAGGTGCGCCGCGCGCTCGGGGACGTCCAGGGCCAGCGCGACGTCAAGGACTGGCTCGTCCCGACGGCACTGGCCCGGGGGTACGACCGGGCGGTGGTGGAGCGCATCTGGTTCGTGCTCGAGTCGTTCGCGTCCTTCGGCTTCTGCAAGGCGCACGCGGCCGCCTTCGCCCTGCCCACCTACCAGTCGGCGTGGCTGAAGCGGCACCATCCGGCGCCCTTCCTCGCGGGGTTGCTCACCCACGACCCCGGCATGTACCCGAAGCGGCTGATCCTCGAAGAGGCACGACGCATGGGCATCGCCGTGCTCGGGGTCGACGTCAACGCGTCCGTCGGTGACTACCGGGTCGAGAAGGTGGACGCCGACGTCGACCCCCTCGACTGGCAGCCCGCGCCCGGGGCGAGCACCGGCCTCCCGGACGCACGGGGCTGGGGCATCCGCCTGTCGCTCGCCGACGTGTCGGGCATGTCGGCGTCCGGGGTGCTGCGCATCGTGGCCGGCCAGCCCTACACGTCACTGAGCGATTTCTGGGTGCGCGCCCGCGTCGAGGCGCCCGTCGTCGAGAAGCTGGTGCTGTCGGGTGCGTTCGACTCCCTCTACGGCATTCGCCGGTACTCACCCGTGCGACGCCCCGACCAGGTGACGCGCCGCGACCTGCTCCTCGCGCTGGCCGACCTGCGCCGCATGGACATCGTCGAGTCGCGCACGGCGAGCCGCGCCAAGGGCCTGCGCCGGATGAAACCCCTGGTCGCCGAGACCGCCGACCCCCGCGACATGGCCAGGCGGCAGGCGAAGGGCGAGGTGGTGCCGGCGCGGGTGGCCGAGTCGTTCACGGGCGTCCAGTTGGCGTTGCCGCTCGACGACGGCGCCGACGTCGACATCGTGCCCTCGGGCCTGCCCGAGATGAACCCCACCGAGCGGCTCGAGGCCGAACTCGAGATCCTCGGTCTCGACGCGAGCCAGCACGTCGTCGACTTCTACCGCGACTTCCTCACCGAGTTGGGCGTCACCCGATCGGGCGACCTCATGGGTCGGCGCAACCGGGCCGAGGTGCTGGTGGCGGGGGTGAAGGTCGCCACGCAGACACCGCCCGTCCGCTCCGGACGCAGGGTCGTCTTCCTCACCCTCGACGACGCGTCCGGGCCGGTGGACGCCACCTTCTTCGAGGACGCCCAGGGCCCCTACGCCGCGACGGTCTTCGCGTCCTGGCTGCTCGTGGTGCGCGGTGAGGTGCGCCGGACCGGTCCGCGGGGCATCTCGCTGCTGGCCACCGGCGCGTGGGACCTGCAGGCGCTCCACACCTTGTGGCAGTCGACGCTCACCTCCACCGGTGACCCGGACGCCGCGATGGCCGCGGTGATGGACGAGGTCGCCTTCGTGCCCGAGTCGTTCGGCATGGTGGGCACACCCGTGGCTTCCGGTCAGGACGTCCGCACCCACGTCGACGACCCGAGCCTGCCCGTCGGTGACCGTTCGGACGCCCAGGACCACACGCGTGCCGGGGGCATGGGACGCCGTCGCGTGCTCGTGCACGCGTCCGGGTTCAAGCAGTCGCCCTACGCCGACGTCCAGACACCGGGGACGCCCGCGTCCCAGGCGCCCCGCAAGTTGTGGCACTCGAGTCCGGGGAGTTCGGGCAGATGACTGGCGTGATAGCTCATGTCGACATGGACAGTTTCTATGCGTCCGTCGAGTTGGCCCGGCGTCCGGAGCTGCGGGGACAACCCATGTGGGTCGGCGGCTCCTCGCGGGGCGTCGTGCTGTCGGCGAGTTACGAGGCGCGAGCGTTCGGCGTCACGTCAGGCATGTCGTCGACCCGGGCGCGACGATTGTGCCCGCAGGGCATCGCGGTGCCGCCCGACCATGACGAGTACGCGGCCGTGTCGGCGGGTGTGTTCGAGATCTTCGACCGGGTGACCGCGACGGTCGAGGCGGCGTCCATCGACGAGGCCTTCCTCGACCTGACCGGCGCCATCACCCGATCGGGGTCACCCGACCGGATCGGTGAACGCCTTCGCGCCCAGGTCGCCGACGAGCAGGGGGTGGCGTGTTCGGTGGGCATCGCGTCCACGAAGTTCCTGGCGAAGCTGGCGTCCGGGGCGGCGAAACCCGACGGCATGGTCGTGGTGCCCCCCGACGAGGTGATCAGCTTCCTGCACCCCCTCGCCGTCGAGAAGATGTGGGGGGTGGGGGAGTCGACCACGACGAAGCTGCACAAGCTGGGACTGTTCACCATCGCCGACCTGGCCCACACCCCACGCGCCACCCTGCAGCGGGCCTTCGGCAACCAGGGGGGCGTGCTCCATGATCTGGCGTGGGGCCGGGACGCACGCCGCGTCATGGGGACGCCGCGCGAGCACTCGATCGGCTCGCAGGAGACCTTCGGACGCGACACCGACGATCCCGAGATCATCCGCACAGAGTTGTTGCGGTTGAGCGCGCGGACGGCGTCCCGGATGCGTCGTGCCCGCATGATGGGACGCGTCGTCACGATCTCGGTGCGGTTCGCCGACTTCACGACGATCACCCGCACCGGAACCCTCGACACCCCCACCGATGTGACCGACGAGATCTTCGCCAGCGCCTGGCGCACCTTCCGCAAACTCAACCTGCAACGTGCCCGCATCCGCAGGGTCGGCGTCCGTGTTGAGAAGCTGGTGGACGCGTCCGAGGCCTACCAGCAGTTCACCCTGGACGCCCCTGACAAGGGGATGCGCGACCTGGAGCGGGTCGCCGACGCCTGCGTGGTCAAGTTCGGCCCGGACGCGGTGCAACGTGCCAGTCTCACCCGCTGAGCAGCCGACGGCGAGCCGACCCTGAACACTCGACCAACTCGCAATCGCCGCTTTCTTCGACGCATCCGGCGACCTACACTGGTGCCACGGCACGACGTCGTGCCCGCCCCGGGTCATATCCCGTGTGGCAACGAACATGGTGAGGAGGCGACATGGCCCTTTCTGAGGAAGAACAGCTGAGGCTGGCCCAACTCGAGGAGTCCCTGGCCGCCGAGGATCCGAAGCTGGCGCACACGTTGCGCGGCACGACCCCCCGAACACTGCACGGACGGCGGGCAACCCTCGCAGGTGCAGGCTTCCTGCTCGGGATCGCCATGCTGATCGGTGGCATGCAGGTCAGCCCGTGGATCAGCATCGCCGGATTCGTCGTGATGCTGGCGTCCGTGATCGTCGGTCTCACTGCCTGGCAACACGTCAACGACGTCCCTCCCACCGTGGGCCCGCGCCCGCCGCAGGAGGGTGCCTTCATGGACAAGATGGAAGAGCGCTGGCGTCGTCGTCAGGAGGACGGCTTCTGAGTCGTCAGCTCCACCCGTCTCTCACGCGTCGAGTTGACTCGCCTCGACCTGATTCGTCACGACCTCTGACGACTCCGCCGCCGCGGTGACCTGCTGGCGCGTCCGCAGCCCCTCGGTGGCGCCGGCCCACCGCGTCCGCACCGCCTCACGAAGGTTGATCGCCACGCTCCTCGGCGCGAGCTTCGCGAAGAGGCTCGCATCCCAGGCCTGCTCGGCGAGCAGGTCACGTCGCACCAGGGCCACCTCGTCGGTGAGGGTTTCAGGCGTGCCGGTCAGCGTGCGGGCGTAGCGCGACCGCTCGACCCAGTCACCGAGTCGGCGCATGGCCTCGGCTCCCTCGTCGCCCAGCCCGGACGCCACCGCCGCCGCCACCTCACGTGGACTCCCGGTGGGCCAGTCGTGCCCGAGGTCGTGGACGCTGTCGCGGACTTCCGCCCACGCGTCCGCGATCGCGAGGTGTGGATCGTCGTGCGCGCCGAGTCGGCGGCGTCGCACCCACTCGCGCATCAGCAGGGGCGAGGCAAGAAGCAGGAGCGCGAGCACGGCGATGAGCACGCCGATCGAGATGCGTCCCCACGGAATGGTGGTGCCCGGGTCATTGATCGTATCGATCACGGGCGCCGAGACGGCCACGCTGGTCGACACACTCGGACGCGCCGACGACGCCGTCGGTGTCGGGGTCGGGGTGGCGGACGCCTGCGGCACGTCGGTCGTCACGGTCCACGAGGGCGGCAGGGCGACCGCAGAGGTCGGCTCGAAGCGCACCCACCCGTAACCCGCGAAGTACAGCTCGGGCCAGGCGTGCATGTTGTGCGCCCGCACCTCCCAGTGGTCGCCCACCTTCGTGCCCGGCAGGAACCCGACCGACACCCGGGAGGGAATCCCCTCGATGCGCGCCATTGTCGCCATCGCTGCCGCGAAGTGGATGCAGTAGCCGTGCCGTTCCTTGGTGAGGAAGTTCGCGAGCACCTCGAAGCCGTTCCCGCTCGGTGCCGTCTGGTCGTAGGTGAACCGCGTCGGATCGGCCAGATAGGCCTGGATGGCGGCCGCCTTCAGCACCGGGGTCGCCTCCTTCGCGGTCACCTGGTGCGTGAGATTCACGATGGACGCCGGCAGGTCGGGCGGCACGAAGGTCGTCAGCGCCCGGTCGACCGGCGAGCCCGCGACGGCGTTGACGAAGTCGGCCCCCTCCGGCTCGCTGACCAGGCTCTCGACGGTGTACTCGAGGTTGCGCGTCGCGTCCCCGCGGTTCGTGCGGGCGGTCGAGATGACCATCATGCTCACCGGATCCCAGGACCACTCGCCGGCGGCGTCGAACGACTGGGCGGCGTAGGGAGCGGGCAGGTACTCGTTGCCGAAGTCACCGACCTGGACGCTCGTCGTCGTCAGCACACCACCCTCGACCAGACCGGGGGGGTAGGGCATGGTGCCGGTCTTGAGCGTCACCGACGTCGGCTTCCAGCCCTCACTGTCGAGCACGGGCAGGGACGCCAACCGCAGGTACTCACCGTTGGGACGGTCGGTTCGATAGGTCAGGACCACCCGGTCGACGGGCTGGTTGAGATTCTTGTTCAGCTCGATCGTCGGGTCCTCCATCTGCAGGGGACCGCTGCCCTTCGGACGCGCCGAGGTGAACCTCAGGTCACCGAGATCGGGTAACACGCTGCCCACCAGGAGCGCCAGCACGAGCGTCGGGACGCCGATCGCCGCCGCCATCGGCCAGGCCGCCCCCGAGAACCGTCCCGGACGCGCGGTGTCGGACGCGAGATTCCGCGTCCAGGAGTCGGTCGTCACGATCCCGTCGGCGGCAAGCACCAGGAGGTAACCGAGACCGAGGGCAAGGAACGACCACCACGACACGTCATCGGGCAGGGCGAGGGCGGGCACCAGATAGATGGTGAGCAGGGGCGCGATCACCCACGCGGGGGACGCGAGGCTCACGACGAGCATGTCCGCGAAGATGGTGACCAGTCCCAGCAGGGCAAGGATCAACCAGCGGACCCCGGGATGGCTGGGCATCGGGGCGGCCTGCGTCTGAATGTGCACCACGCCGTCGACGTAGAGATGCCAGACGCGTGCGCCCATCGACGCGTCGTCACCGGACGTCGCCCTCACGGCGCTCGCGAACAGGACGAGCCCGAGGAGCAGGAACTGGGCCAGGTGGGCGAGCGCCGCAGGCGCGTTGAGGCGGCGGACCAACGACGCCACCGCGACCAGCCCGAGGGCCAGCAGCGCCCCGGACCAGATCCATGCACGATCGGCCGTCAGCGTGGTCAGGCTCAGCGACGCCAGCGCCACCGCCGCAGCCGTGGGCAGGCCAAGGATCTCTGATCGCCGCATCACGCACCGCTCCTCTCGAAGGCCTGCCAGGCGTCGGGGACGCTCATCCCCAGCGGCACCTCGACGACTCCCCAACTCTGTTCACGCAGCACACGAACTGCGTCCGCGTGTTCGGCCACCATGTGCGGCGACCCGGCAAGGGCGCGCGGCGAGAACGAGTCGACGTCGAGGACGAGCGCGAGCCCCTGCGTCCGTCCGGTGCGCAACGCCGTGAGCGTCTCGACGTCGGTGTGGGTGAGTCGACCGAGGACCGCGATGACCATCTCGCCGCGCCGGGACCGGTTCGCGACCTCGAGGGCGGCGTCCAGGGTGCCCTGGTAGGTGGCCTGTTCATCGGTCATCGCGAGGAGCAGGGCCTCCCTGGAGGCGAACGGATCCTCGATCCCCGACTGGATGACGACGCCGTCCGCGTCCACGACGGTGAGACGGAAACCGCTCGACAACAGGTGGTGGGCGATGGACGTGACCGCCGAGATGGCCCACTCGAGCGAACTGGCGCGGCCGGTCCCCCCGTGCGAGGCGAGACGCGAGTCGAGGAGCAGGGTCACCGTCGGATCCCACGCCTGTTCCTCTCGGCGAACCATCAACTCACCCATCCTCGCGGTGGACCGCCAGTGGACGCGACGTACGTCGTCGCCCTGCTGGTACTCGCGGACGAGGACGTCGTCCTGCCCGACGAGGCCGATCCGTTGAGGGGTCGACTCGCCCGACATGCCGGTGGAGGACGCTGCCCGCGTCGCCGACAGGGGCAGCACCTCGGGCGTGACGAGCACCTCGGTGGTCGCGCGGAATGCGCGGTCGATGCGCGCGAGACCGAACGGGTCGAGGACGCGGACCAACAGCGGCCCCACCTCGTACCGACCGCGGGCGAGACCGATCAGGGGATACGTGAGCACGCGCTCCCATTCCCCGGAGAACTGGTGGATCGCGAAGCGGGGCCGGCGTCCGAGTTGCTGCGGGACGCGTTCCTCGAATCGCAGCAGCCCGATGGGCGCACCACCTTCCTTCCGCAGGCGCAGGCTCGTGGTCATCCGTGACCCGAGCGTGGCACGCGCCGGTTCGACGAGGCGCTCGCACACGAGGTGGAGCTTGGACCGTCCGACGATGAGGAGGGCCGCCACGGGCAGGATGACCAGCAGCAGGCTCACCCAGGCGAGGTCACGCTGGCCCCACCCGAGGGACGCGACGAGGCCCACCAGCCCGAGGACCAGGAGCCCCCGGCCTCGGGCTGTCAGCATGCGCCACGGGTTGCGAACCACGCGTCATCTCCGGTCGGGGATGGCGACGGACGCCACGGCGCTCTCGACGACGGTGCCCACCGAGCGTCCGGCCAGTTGGGCCTGGGTCGACAGGAGCACCCGGTGCGACAGGACGTTGCGGGCCAGTGTCTGCACGTCGTCGGGAATGGCGTAGTCGCGCCCCGACAGGGCAGCCTGGGCGCGGCAGGCGCGCAGCAGGTGCAGGCTCGCCCGTGGTGACGCCCCGAGCCTCAGGTCGGCCGTGCGTCGGGTCGCACCGACGACACCGACGATGTAGTCCTTGACGGCCGGCGCGACGTAGACCTCCTTGACCACGGCGGCGAGCGCCGTGATGGTCGCCCCGTCGGTGACGGGTTGCAGCGCCGCGAGGGGGTCGGACGCGCCGTGGTGGTCGAGCATGTCCAGCTCGGACGAGCGCGTCGGGTATCCCATCTCGATGCGCGCCATGAAGCGGTCGCGCTGGGCTTCGGGAAGGGGATAGGTCCCCTCCATCTCGATGGGGTTCTGGGTGGCGATCACCATGAACGGTGGGTGCAGCTGGTGGGTCACCCCATCGGCCGACACCTGCCCCTCGGCCATGGCCTCGAGCAGGGCGGACTGGGTCTTGGGGGATGCGCGATTGATCTCGTCGCCCACCACGATGTTGGCGAAGATGCCGCCGGGCTTGAACTCGAACTCGCGCGTCACCTGGTTGAACACGCTGACGCCGGTGATGTCGCTGGGCAGCAGGTCAGGGGTGAACTGGATGCGTCGCACCGTGCAGTCGAGCGAACGTCCGAGGGCCTTGGCGAGCATCGTCTTCCCCACCCCGGGAACGTCCTCGACGAGCAGATGGCCTTCCGCGAGGAGGACGACGAGCGCGGTCTGGATCTGGTCGGGCTTGCCCTCGATGACGCTCTCGATCGCTGTGCGCACGTCGGCCATGACGTCGACGACATCGCTCAACGACCTCTGCGTCGTGCCCGGGTCCGGTTGGTCCACCGAAGGTCTCCTCACGTGTGCGGGCCACGGTGCTCACGTCGGTGAGTCCTGGTCCCGGGTGGCGGTCGCCCCAGCGTAGCGCGGCATTCCGAGCCGACCCGGACGCCCGATTCCTGCGTCCGGGGGGATCGTCGGGGCCCGGATCCTTGCGTGCTCGTCGTTCAGGGATGGGTCTCAACCAGAAGTGGAGCGAAGTGTGGTGGAAGTGGAGCGTTGTGGAGTACGGTGGAGCGAAATGGAGGAGAAGGGCACTCTCGTGGAGCGAAAGGGGCAAGGACCGTGTTTCTCGGCACCCACAACCCCAAGCTCGACGAGAAGGGTCGCTTCTTCCTCCCTGTGAAGTACCGCGAGGCCTTCTCCGACGGTCTCGTGATCACCCGGGGGGAAGACCGCTGCCTGGCGATCTACACACCGGAGGCGTTCTCGAAGATGGCCGAACAGGTGATGTCCGGCCCCACGACCGTCAAGAGCGTCCGTGACCTGCAGCGCATGCTGGCCGCGAACGCGACCGACGAGGCACCCGACCGACAGGGCAGGGTGTCGATTCCTGCGCAGCTCCGCGCGTATGCGGGGCTCGACAAGGACATCGTGGTGGTCGGTGCGATGACACGTGTCGAGGTCTGGGACGCCGCCGCCTGGGAGTCGTACTCCACACCGCAGGAACAGGCTTTTGCAGACATGAATGAAGAGGTCTACCCGGGTCACTGACCCGGGCCCTCACGAGCAGGTCCCGCACACCGGTTGTGCGGCGAGGCTTCAATCCGGGGCCCACCCCCTGGCGCACCTTCCCCGGTGCCAGGTGGTTCCCAGAGTTCCGGATTGGAACCTCGAGGCACAACCGGACGCACGGCCACCGGGGTGGTCAGGGAACGATATGGGGTCGAGATGGGCGAGACGCAGTCATCGGGTGTCGATGCCGTCGTGCCCGTTCCCGCGCCCGCAGCCTCGGGCGACGCCCTCCACGTCCCCGTCCTGCGGGATCGGATCCTCGAACTCCTCGCCCCGTGCCTGGCCAAGCCGGGCTCGGTCTACGTCGATGGGACGCTCGGGCTGGCCGGCCACGCCGAGGCCGTCCTCGACGCCTTCCCCGGCGCACGCCTGATCGGGATCGATCGCGATCCCATGGCCCTCGACCTCGCGGCCCAGCGCCTCGCCCGCTTCGGTGATCGCGTCGAGCTGTTCGAAGCCGTCTACGACGAACTCCCCGAGGTGCTCGACGAGGCCGGCACGCCCCGAGTGCAGGCCGTCCTGCTCGACCTCGGACTGTCCAGCCTCCAGATCGACCGCCGCGAGCGCGGGTTCGCCTACTCGGTGGACGCGCCCCTCGACATGCGCATGGACGGCAAGCAGGAACTGACGGCCGCGACGGTCATCAACACCTACCCCCGCGAGTCGCTGGTCCGCATCCTTCGTGCCTACGGCGAGGAGCGGTTCGCCGACCGGATCGTCGGCCGGATCCTGGCCGAGCGCGAACGGGCCCCCTTCGAGCGCTCGGGACGCCTCGTCCAGGTCGTGTCCGACGCGATCCCCATGGCCGTCCGCAAGACCGGCGGACATCCCGCGAAGCGCACCTTCCAGGCCCTCCGCATCGAGGTCAACGGTGAACTGGCCGCCCTCGAGGGTGTCCTGCCCGCAGCTCTGGACGCGATCGCCGTCCACGGACGCCTTGCCGTGCTGGCCTACCACTCGCTGGAGGACCGCATGGTCAAGCAACTGTTCCGCGACGCCACCACGGACGCCGCGCCACCGCACCTTCCCGTCGTCCCCGATCACCTGCGCGCACGCTTCGCGCTCGTCACGCGGGGCGCCGAGAAGCCCTCGGACGCCGAGACCCAGACCAACCCGCGCGCCACGTCGGCGCGCCTTCGCTGCATCGAACGAATGGGGGAGGCCGCATGAGCGCCCTGCTGTTGCCACTTGAACGGACGACCGCCAGGACGGCGGCGCCGGCGTCCCGACTGCGCGCCCTGCCGCGTCCCCGCGCCCGCGTCGGACGGCTCCCCTTCATCCTCGTGCTCGTGACCACCCTCGGTCTCGGGCTGGTGGGGGTGCTCGTGCTCAACACCACGATCCAGGCTCGTGCCAGTGAACTGCGCACCATGCAGCGCCAGGCGACCAGCCTGTCGCACGAGGAGGCCGCCCTGACCACGCAGGTGCAGCTGCTGCGCTCCACGACGACGCTCGAACAGCGCGCCTACGAGCTCGGCCTGCGTCCGAACCCCGCCCCGGCATTCATCCAGCTGCCGGAGGGCACGATCCTCGGGACGCCGACCAGGGTGACCGGGGACGAGATGCCCGCGCAGCGCTTCCGGACGCCCGAGCAGGTTGCCGAGGCGCAGACGAAGGCTCGTGCGGCCTTCTTCGAGAAAGAGGCCAAGGCCAAGGCCGAGAGGGAGCGCATCGCGGCCGAGAAGGCCAAGGCCGCTGCCGACAAGGCGAAGGCCGAGAAGGCGAAAGCAGACAAGGCGAAGGCCGCGAAGGCGGACAAGGCGAAGCAGGCCTCGACCAAGCCCACCACCGCGACCACCGGGACCAACCCGTGACCGCCGGACCCGACCGCCGACCATCGGTCAGCGGGCCTGCCCGTCGCACGTCGCGTCCCAAGACCTTCTCGGCAGCCACGCGCGTTCCCCTCGCCGACTCGAAGCGCCGCATGCGCCGGATGCTCGTCGCCATGGCCATCGTCATGACGATCCTGATCGGACGCGATTTCCAGCTGCAGGCCTTCGACGCCCACACCTACGCGGTCGCGGCGGCGGCGAAGATGAAGTACAGCCACGAACTCATCCCCGAGCGGGGCAGCATCCTCGACCGCAACGGCCAGGTACTGGCGTCCACCGAACTCGCAGTGAGGGTCATCGCCGACCCGAACATGATCTCGAGGAACGGAGTGGATGCCAAGGTGACCATGGGCCCCAAGCAACGGGCCAAGGCCGCCGAAGCGCCGGCGGCCATCGCCGCCGTGCTGGCCAGTCATCTCGGGGGTACGGCCGACAGCTATCTGCCCGAACTCACCAGGAAGGCGAAGGACGGCTCCTACCTGATGTACGTCGTCCTGGCCCGCCAGGTCAGCGCGCTCACCTACAACGAGATCGCCAACGAACTGCGCGACGGCAACTGGTACGGCATCTACAAGGAGGACGACCCGGTCCGTCGCTACCCCTCGGGCGGTCTGGCCGCCAATGTGATCGGGTTCATGAACGGTGAGGGCAAGGCGGGGGGCGGGCTCGAGTTCGCGCTCGACGAGCAACTCAAGGGCACGGCTGGACGCGAGTCCTACGACGCCGCCGCCTACGGCCGCATCCCCCTGGGCGACAACGTCCTCGTCCCGGCGGTCGACGGTACGGACTACACGACGACCATTGACGCCGGCATGCAGCTCATCGCTTCGCAGGCGCTCGCAGCAGGAATCCAGAAGGCTGCCGCAGCCTCCGGCATCTGCATCGTCATGAACAACAAGACCGGGGAGATCCTGGCCATGGACTCCAGCCCCGGGTACGACTCCAACTTCCCGGGCAGGGCGACCGCAGCCAACCTGGGCAACCGGGCGGTCAGCGAGGTCTACGAGCCCGGCTCGGTGCAGAAGGTCCTGACGATGGGCGCCCTGCTCGATGCCGGCCTCATCACCCCCGACACCCGGGTCGAGGTGCCGGCCCGGCTGAAGTCGGGCGCCGGCTACATCAACGACGCTTTCTCCCATGGGACGCTCCCCCTGACCGCCCGCGGGATCGTCGCGAACTCCTCGAACATCGGCACGGCCATGCTGGCCTCCAAGATGGACAAGGCGACGCTGCGCGACTACCTCATCAGCTTCGGCCTCGGTCAGTCGACGGGGAGCGGGCTGCCGGGCGAGTCGGCGGGGGAGTTGCCGGACGCCGACATGCCTGATTACTCGCGCGACCAGATCGCCTTCGGCCAGGGACTGTCGGTCACCGCCCTCCAGGAGGCTGCCGCAATCGCCGGTCTGACGAACGGTGGCATCTACAACGCCCCCACGATCATCTCGTCGGCCACGGACGGTGAAGGCAACCCCGTCGCGATCGATCGTGCGGAACCCCGTCGGATCATCTCGGCCGAGGCCTCGACCCAACTGCTCGACATGATGGAGTCGGTGATCACCAAGGTCGAGAGCCGCAAGATCGCCGGATACCGCACGGCGGGGAAGTCGGGCACCGCCGAGCGCTACGACGTTGCGGCCCAGGGGTACGAGGGCTACACCGCATCCTTCGTCGGCGTCGCACCCGTCGAGGACCCCCAGATCCTCGTCTACGTCGTCCTCGACCAGCCGGTCAACGGTCACCAGGGCAGCGAGGTTGCCCTCCCGATCTACAAGGAGATCATGACGTTGGCCCTCGCGCGCTACGGCGTCCTGCCGTCGAACGACGAGGCCCCGCTGAGGCCCCTCACCTACAAATGAACGACACCAGCCCCGGGCCGCTGCGTCCCACCCACGTTGTCGCGCGGACGCTCGGCGAGGTCTTCGCCGGCACCGACGTCCGGTTGCCGATGGACGCCGAGGGCGTGCTCGTGAGCGGCATCCAGCTCGACTCGCGCACCGTGGGGGCGGGTGAGTTGTACGTTGCCCTCCCCGGCACCCGGACGCACGGGGCCTCGTTCGCCGCAGCAGCGGCCGGACGCGGGGCCGTCGCCGTGCTCACCGACGCCACCGGCGCGGAGTTGGCGGCCGGGGCGGATCTGCCGGTCTGCGAGTCGAGCGATCCGCGCCGCGACATGGCGCTCGCCGCGTCCACGATCTTCGGGTCGCCCACCCATGAGTTGCTCATGCTCGGGCTCACGGGCACGAACGGCAAGACCACGACGGCCTTCCTCCTGGAAGCCGGCCTGACCGCCGCCGGGATGCACGTCGGGTCGATCGGCACCATCGGCTTCCGCCTCGACGGGGTCGACCTGGCCTCGAGCCGCACCACGATCACCACCCCAGAATCGCCCGACCTGCAGGCCCTCATGGCGGTCATGCTCGAGCGGGGCGCCACCGCCATCGCGATGGAGGTCTCGTCGCACGCGCTGGCCCTCCAGCGGGTTGACGGCGTGGGTTTCGACGTGGCCGGGTTCACCAATCTGGGACGCGACCACCTCGACTTCCACCCCACGATGGAGCACTACTTCGAGACCAAGGCAACCCTCTTCGAACCCCACCGGTGCCGTGTCGCGATCGTCAACATCGATGACGAGCACGGAGCGATCCTGGCGTCCCGCATCGTCGAGCGGGGTGCGCCGCGCCTGGTCACGACGGGTTTCAACGCCGACGCCGACTACCGCATCGTCGAGTGGACCACTGCACCGGGTGGTGGCTCCCTCGTCAAGGTGGAGGCCCCCGAGGGCCCCGTCGACCTCGCGCTCGACCTGCCGGGGGAGTTCAACGTGCGCAACGGGGTCACTGCCCTGGCCATGCTCGACGCCGCCGGCGTCGACCGGGCCTCCGCCCTCGCGGGCCTCGCCCACGCCCAGGTCCCCGGACGCATGGAGCGCGTCGATCTCGGCCGGGGTGCACCCACGGTCTTCGTCGACTTCGCCCATACGCCCCAGGCCATCGAGTCGGCCCTGGCGGCCATCCGGGCCCCGCGGGTCATCGCCGTACTCGGTGCCGGTGGCGACCGGGACGCCGAGAAGCGTCCCGAGATGGGTGCCGCGGCGGTCAGTGGGGCCGACGTGGTCATCGTCACCGACGACAACCCACGAAGCGAAGACCCCGCGGCCATCCGGGGGGCCGTGGTCCGGGGTGCACTGGACGCGGTGGCCGGCGCAGCCACGGGCAGTCGTGCGTCCCGGGTGGAGGTCGTCGAGCAACCCGGACGCCTGCAGGCCATCGAACGGGCCCTGCGCCTCGCGGGCCCCGACGACACGGTCGCCCTCCTGGGCAAGGGCCACGAGCACGGCCAGGAGGTCTCGGGCCAGGTGCTGGAATTCGACGATGTCGACGTCGCCCGTGCGAGGTGGGCCGTGGTCCACAGAGTCGTGGAGGACTGAGATGCGCGAGCTGAGCACTGCAGACCTGGCGGCCGTCACCTCGGGGACGCTGGTCGGACCGATTGTCACGGTGGGCCCCGACGTTGTCATCGACACCCGGCTGGCCTCACCGGGCTGCCTCTTCGTCGCCCTCCCGGGTGAGCGGGTCGACGGACACGACTTCACGGGCGCTGCGGCCGAGGCGGGCGCCGCCGCCGTGCTCGCCTCCCGCACCACGGACGCACCTCTTCCCCACGTGATCGTGGACGACCCGGTCGCGGGCCTCTCGGCCCTGGCCCACCACGTCGTCACGACGGCCGACGACCTCACCGTCTTCGCGATCACCGGCTCGTCCGGCAAGACCAGCACCAAGGACCTGCTCGCGCAGGTGCTCGAGTCGGACGCCCCGACCGTGTCGCCGGTCGGATCCTTCAACAACGAGATCGGCGTGCCCCTGACGGCCTGCAAGGTCGGCCCGCAGACCCGCTACCTCGTGAGCGAGATGGGCGCCCGCGGCATCGGACACGTGGCGTGGCTGTGCTCGATCGTCCCGCCCGAGATCTCCCTGGTCCTCAACGTCGGCACCGCGCACATCGGCGAGTTCGGCACCCGCGAGGTCATCGCGCAGGCGAAGGGCGAGATCGTCGAGGCGTTGACGCCCGACGGCTGGGCCGTGCTCAACGCGGACGACCCCCTCGTAGCGTCCATGGCGTCCCGAACCCGTGGACGCGTGGCCTGGTTCTCGGTCGGGACCGAGCCCCCCGTCGACGCGGCGCTCTCGGTGCGTGCACTCGACATCGAGGGGAACGACCTGCAGCAGTTCTCGTTCACACTGGCCGTCACGGGCAGTGACCAGGCCGCCGAGGCACACGCGGTGCACCTGCAGGGCATGGGACGCCACCAGGTCGCCAACGCCGTGGCGGCTGCGGCCGCGGCCATCGCGGCCGGACTCGCCCCTGCCGCCGTCGCCACCGCGCTCTCGGCGGCGACCTCCCGCTCCCGCTGGCGCATGGAACTCGCCCGTGCCGCCGGTGGCGCCGTGATCATCAACGACGCCTACAACGCGAACCCCGATTCGATGCTGGCGGCCATCACCACGCTGGCCGAGGTGGCCTCGGCCCGTCGCCTCACCCACCCCGACTGTCGGGCCGTCGCCATCCTCGGCGACATGCTCGAACTGGGCGAGGAGTCCGCTTCCCTGCACGCAACCGTGGGACGCCAGGTCGCCGCCGCCGGCGTCGATGTCCTCCTCAGTGTGGGCGACTTCGCCGACGACATGGTGGCCGGGGCGGGAGCGCTGGGCGATCGAGCGCGCGCCGTGGCCTTCGGAGAGGTCGTGACGTCGGTAGATTTGCTGGCGTCCGACGTCGTGCTCGTCAAGGCTTCGCGGGGCATCGGTCTCGAGAGGATCGTCGAGGCCCTCGCCGCCGAGGCACCCGGGGCAGGAGAAGAACAGTGAAGAACATCCTTTTCGCAGGTGCCCTGGCCATGGCCGGGACGCTGTTCGGGACCCATCTGCTGATCCGTTTCCTGGTCCACAAGGGGTACGGGCAGTTCATCCGCGACGACGGTCCCACATCGCACCACACCAAGCGCGGCACCCCGACGATGGGCGGTCTCGTCATCATCGTGGCGTCCGTCCTGGGCTACTTCCTGGCCCACCTGATCACCATGACGCGGGTCTCGGCGTCCGCGCTGTTGATCATCTACCTGTTCGTCGCGCTGGGCTTCGTCGGGTTCCTGGACGACTGGACCAAGATCTCCCGGCAACGTTCCCTGGGTCTCAACGGTCGGGCCAAGCTCATCCTGCAGGGCCTGATCGGCGCGTCCTTCGCGTACCTGTCCCTGACCCAGTTCAAGGACTTCCGAGGCAATCACCCGGCGTCCACATTCGTGTCGGCGCTGCGTGACATCGACTGGCTGAAGCTGCCACTTCTCCTCGCCATCATCTGGATCATGATCCTGATCGCAGCCGCCTCCAACGCCGTCAACCTCACCGACGGGCTGGACGGGCTGGCCACCGGGGCGGCCACCATGGTCTTCGTCGCCTACGCCCTGCTCAACATGTGGCAGCGCAACCAGTGGTGTGGCAGTGCGCCCACCGCCGGGCCGCTGTGTTACGAGGTGCGCAATCCGCAGGACCTGGCCGTCGTCTCGATGGCCCTCGCCGGCGCCTGCTTCGGCTTCCTCTGGTGGAACGCCAAGCCCGCCAAGATCTTCATGGGTGACACCGGCTCGCTCGCCATCGGCGGGGCAGTGGCGGGGCTCGCGATCTTCTCGCGCACCCAACTGCTCCTCGTCATCATCGGTGGGCTGTTCGTGCTGATCACGATGTCGGTCATCCTGCAGGTCGGGGTCTTCAAGCTCACCAAGGGCAAGCGACTGTTCCGCATGGCGCCGCTGCAGCACCACTTCGAGCTCGTGGGGTGGAGCGAGGAGACCATCGTGATCCGCTTCTGGATCATCTGTGGCCTGTCTGTCGCGGCCGGCCTCGGCATCTTCTACGGCGAGTGGGTGGCGCAGCAGTGACGCGTGACTGGCTCCCCGCCGCCGACCGGACGTCGCCCTGGTCGCAGGCCACCGTGCTCGTGGCCGGGCTCGGCGCGTCCGGGTTCGCCGCCGCCGACGGCCTCCTCGAGTTCGGCGCGAACGTTCGCGTCCGCGACGAGACCGAGTCGGACGCGAACGCCGAGAAGGGCAAGCTCCTCGAGATCCTGGACGCGGACGTCCGGCTGGGTGCCGGCGCAACCTCGACCCTGGACGACGACGTCGACCTGGTGATCGCGTCGCCGGGGTGGCGTCCGACTGCCCCGTTGCTCGCCCAGGCCGCCGCGCGCGGCATCCCGATCTGGGGCGAGGTAGAGCTGGCCTGGCGTCTGCAGCACCCCGACCGGGTCGTGCCGTGGCTCGGCATCACCGGCACCAACGGCAAGACCACGACCACGCAGATGGTCGAGTCGATGCTCCGCGCCGCCGGCCTCCGGACATCTGCGGTCGGCAACATCGGACGCCCGGTCATGGAGGCCGTGCTGGACGCCGAGCCCTACGACGTCCTCGCAGTCGAGTTGTCGAGCTTCCAGCTGCACTGGATGCACACGGTCTCGTTGCACTCCGCAGCTGTCCTGAACCTTCAGCCCGACCACCTGGAGTGGTACGCCCACGAGGCCGATCCCCTGGCCGCGTACGGCGCTGACAAGGCCAAGATCTACCGCGACGTGCAGGCGTCGTGCGTCTACAACGTCGCCGACCCCGCGACCGAACGCATGGTCGAGGACGCCGACGTCATCGATGGCGCCCGGGCCATCGGGTTCACGCTGGGCATCCCCGCGGTCAGCATGCTCGGAGTCGTCGACGACCTGCTCGTCGACCGTGCGTTCGTGATGCAGCGCCGCGACTCCGCCATGGAGCTTGCCAAGCTCGCCGACGTCCAGCCCCAAGCCCCTCACAACATCGAGAACGCCCTGGCCGCAGCCGCCCTCGCTCGCAGTTTCGGCGTCCCTCCCGCCGCTGTGGGCCAGGGACTGCGCAACCTCGTCCTCGGCGGGCACCGGATCCAGACGATCCGGGAACTCGACGGCGTCCGCTTCGTTGACGACTCCAAGGCGACCAACCCGCACGCCGCCAACTCGTCGATGCGGGCCTTCGAGTCGATCGTGTGGGTCGCCGGCGGGCAGGCCAAGGGGACGAGCTTCGACGACCTCGTCGTCGCGCACGCGTCCCGCCTGCGCGGGGCCGTGCTGCTGGGCGTCGACCGGCACGTGATCGCGGACGCACTTGCCCGACACGCCCCCGATGTCCCCGTCGTCGTCATCGACTCATCCGACACTGGTGCGATGGAAACGGCGGTGAGGGCCGCCGC
Organism: uncultured Propionibacteriaceae bacterium; assembly: GCA_937988865.1. Classification (GTDB taxonomy): domain Bacteria; phylum Actinomycetota; class Actinomycetes; order Propionibacteriales; family Propionibacteriaceae; genus CALKHV01. The sequence goes on from CALKHV010000123.1 coordinate 22,858, forward strand.
TTCCATGGCGCGCCGTGGTGACACGGTCCTGTTGGCACCCGGATGCGCGAGCAAGGACATGTATTCCGGCTACGACGCGCGTGGTGACGCCTTCACCGCTGCCGTGGCCGGACTCGACGGGAGCTGAGGACGTTGGCCACGATCACCACGACGCAGGTGCGGAGGACCAGGTTCGGGCCTCTCAGCGAGGCCATGGGTCGCCCGATGTTCGACTACTACCTGGTGCTCGTCAGCGCTGCCCTGCTGGCCGCGCTCGGGGCACTCATGGTGCTGTCGTCGTCCTCGGTCGAGGCCCAGGCCCGCGGGCTGAACCCGTACTACTACGCCCAGCGCCAGGCGCTCTTCCTGGCCGTCTCGGTGCCGATCGCGCTCGTCGCGAGCCGGCTCAACGAGAAGTCGCTCAAGGCACTGGGCTGGATCGGCATGGTCGTGTCGATCGTGCTGCTCATCGCCGTCTTCACGCCCCTGGGTACCGACCAGGGCAAGGGCAACCGGGCCTGGCTCGACCTCGGCGTGATGTCGGTGCAGCCGTCCGAGTTCGCCAAACTGGCCCTCGTGGTCTGGGCCGCGGCAGTGCTCTCGACCAAGCAGAAGCTGCTCGACCAGCCACGCCACCTTCTCTGGCCTCTCCTCGCGGGCTTCATGATCATCGAAGCGCTCGTGCTCGCCGAGCACGACCTCGGCACCGCCATGGTGATCGGCGCCATCATCTTCGGCATCCTCTGGGTGGTGGGCGCCCCCCTGCGCTACATCGGTGCACTGCTGGGGGCCGCCCTGCTGGCGGTGGTCGCACTCGTCGCCTACAGCCCCAACCGCATGACCCGCATCTTCGCCTTCCTGCGTCCCGGGGTCGACGACCCGAACGCCTCGCAGCAGCCGATCAGCGCGGTGTACGCGTTGGCCACGGGCGGCTGGTGGGGCGTCGGGCTGGGTGGTTCGCGCCAGAAGTGGGGCGGCCTGTACGACGGGGCGAAGAACGACTTCGTCTTCGCGGTGCTGGGCGAGGAACTGGGTCTGGTGGGCGCCCTCACGGTTCTGCTGCTCTTCGCGGCGCTCGGCTGGGGTGGCATGAGGATCGCCATGAAGGCCGAATCCATGTTCGTCCGCATCACGGCGGCCGGCATCACGGCCTGGCTCATGTTCCAGACCCTCTGCAATGTGGGCGTGGCCATGAAGATGCTCCCTGTCGTGGGCGTGCCCCTGCCCTTCATCTCCGCCGGCGGTTCGGCGCTGCTCAGCAACCTCGCGGCGGTCGGCGTCCTGCTCGCCTGCGCCCGCCTCGAACCGGACGCCCGCAAGGCCATCGAGGCGCGTCGGGCGAAGCCGCGCCCGCGAGTCACTACGGTGGTGGATGGCGGGCACTGACCCGTCAGGCCGCCGCCACCCCCGCCCGCAGGTCAGGAGTCAACCCATGGTCAATGTCGTGCTCGCCGGTGGCGGGACGGCCGGTCACACCTCGCCGCTGATCGCGACGGCCGAGGCGCTGAGGTTGGCGTCCGACGTCACGATCACCTGCATCGGCACGCCGAAGGGTCTTGAGACCAGGGTGATCCCGGACGCAGGCCTCACCCTCGAACTCATCCCGCCGGTTCCGCTGCCGCGCAAACCCAGCCCGGCCCTGTTGAGCGTCCCGATCCGACTTCGGGATGCCGTGGCCCGCGCGAAGGCCATCCTGACCGACCACGACGCCGACGTTCTCGTCGGCTTCGGTGGCTACGTCTCGATGCCCGCCTACCTGGCGGCGCGTCGGCTCAAGCTCCCCATCGTCATCCACGAACAGAACGCCGTCCCCGGCCTCGCCAACCGGGTTGCGGCCAGGTTCGCAGCCCGCGTCACGGTGACTTTCCCCGACACCCCGCTCCCGGGCGCCGAGGTCGTCGGTCTTCCCGTGCGACGCGCGTTGAGCGACCTGGCGCACTCCGGACGTGCCTCCCGGCAGGAGGGCTCGCGCGAGCTCTTCGGGCTCGACGCGAACCGTCCCACGCTGCTGGTCTCGGGCGGCAGCCAGGGTGCACGCAGCATCAACACCGCGCTCCTCGGGGCCCGCGACGCCCTCCTGGCCGCCGGAGTGCAGGTCCTGCACGTCTGGGGTGCGAAGAACTTCCCCGAGGACGCCCAGGTGGTCACCGACCCGACGACGCACGCCAGGTACGTCCCCGTCGCGTACGTCGATCGCATGGAGCAGGCCTACTGCGCGGCCGACCTCATGCTCGGACGTTCGGGCGCCGGCACGGTCGTCGAGACCGCGATCGTGGGCCTTCCGGGCGTGTTCGTCCCGTTGCCGCACGGCAACGGGGAGCAGGCACGAAATGCGTCCGCCCTCGTCGCGGCCGGGGGTGCGGTGCTGATCACCGACGCCGACCTGACTGCCGAGAGACTCACGTCCGACGTGCTGGGACGCGTCGACAGGCCCGAGGTGCTGGCCGCGATGTCGCACGCAGGCAGGGCCCTCATGTCGGCGGACGCAGCGTCGAAGCTGGCGTCCATCGTGCTCCAGGTGGCCGGGGGGACGGCCTGATGTCGCTGCGTGAGCCCATCCCCGTGGTGCCTGTCGACGAGGTCGGCAGCGTCCACTTCATCGCCATCGGCGGAGCCGGAATGAGCGGCATCGCCGAGCTCTTCCACGAGCGGGGCGTCGTCGTGAGCGGGTCTGACCAGGCCGATTCGCCCGCCCTGCGGCAACTTGCGTCCGAGGGGATCACCACCTACATCGGCCACGCCGCCGCGCAGGTCGGGAGTGCGACGACCGTCGTCGTGTCATCGGCCATTCGTGAGTCGAACCCCGAACTGGTCGAGGCCCGGGCGCGCGGCCTGCGCATCTGGCACCGCAGCGCCGCCCTCGCGTCCCTGATGCTGGGCTCCCGTGGCGTGTCGATCGCCGGGACGCACGGCAAGACCACGACCACCGGCATGACCGCCGTCATCCTCACCGCCGCCGGCGCCGATCCGAGCTACGTCATCGGCGCGCCGCTCGCCAGCACGGGCAAGAGCGCCCACCTCGGGCACGGTGAGGCCTTCATCGTCGAGGCCGACGAGTCCGACGGCACCTTCCTGCAGTACCCGACCGAGATCGCCGTCGTCACGAACGTCGAAGCCGACCACCTCGACAACTGGGTGACCCCGCGCGCTTACCACGAAGGTTTCGTGCGCTTCGCGACGCAGCCCGGCGTCCGGGCCCTCGTCGTGAACATCGACGATCTGGGAGCCGCCGGTCTGGCGGCCGATGTCGCGGCGAGCGGCGCCCGTGTGGTGACGGTGGGGGAGTCGCCCGATGCGGACGTCAGCCTGTCCGACCTGGATTTCGAGGGCACGACCGCCGGCGCCACCCTCACGTACGCGGGCGAGTCGGGACGCCTGGAACTCCGCGTCCCCGGACGTCACAACCTCGCCAACGCTGCGGCCGCCTATGCCATCGGACGCCTGTTGGGCCTGGGTCACCAGGCCCTGCTCGACGGCGCGTCGACCTTCACCGGGACGCACCGCAGGTTCCAGCTCGTGGCCGACGTCGCCGGCGTCCGCATCTTCGACGACTACGCGCACCATCCCACCGAGATCACCGCGACGCTCACGGCCGGGCGTCGCGCCGCCGGTGGCGGACGTCTGGTGGCCTGCTTCCAGCCCCACCTCTACAGTCGGACGCGCGACTTCGCGTCCGAGTTCGGTGAGGCGCTCGCCCTCGCCGACCTGGTCGTCCTCACCGACATCTATCCGGCACGGGAGGACCCGATCGAAGGGGTCACGGGCGCCCTCGTCATGGACGCGACGGTGGCCGCCGGCGCGCAAGCGGTCTACGTGCCCCGCAAGGCCCAGTTGCCGAGCGCCCTCGCCCAACTCGTCGAGCCCGGTGACCTGGTCATGACGCTCGGCGCGGGCGATGTCACGCTCGTCGGCCCGATGCTGGCCCAACTGCTCGGGCATGTCGCCCATGAGTGACGTGTCCGATGCGTCACCACGGCTGACGGCCAAGCGTCGTGCGGTGCGGCGGAGGCGCCTCGTCAGGATCGGCGTCGCGGCCCTGCTGCTGATGTTCGTGGCGGGCGCGGCCCTCGTCGTGGGGGTCAGCCGCGTGTTCGACCTGCGGGTCGTCATGGTCGAGGGGAACGAGATCGTGTCGGGCAGCCAGCTGGTGACCACGGCGGACGCACTCATCGGCACACCGATGGTGTGGGTCGACACGGGCCTCATCGCGGGCCGCGTCGCTTCCATCCCGGCCGTGGAGTCGGCCACCGTCTCCACCCGGTGGCCCCACACCATCGTCGTTCACGTGACCGAGCGGACCCTGGTCGTCCAACGCGTACACGGCGCGTCCTGGCAGTGGGTCGACCGCTCCGGGGTGGTGTTCCACGAGACCCCTGACAAGACCGACGGGGTCGTCGTCGTGCAGACGGCATCCGTCGAGAACCGCTATCTGGCGGACGCCGTGACCGTCGCCGGGACGCTGACCCCGCAATTGCTGGAGAGACTGCAGTACGTGCGCGTGGACGCACCCGACCAGATCACACTCGTGCTCGCCGACGGCCAGTCCGTGGTGTGGGGGAGCGCCGAGGAGTCCACCACCAAGGCGCAGGTGGCGACGGCCCTCCTGGCCGTGGACGCGACGGTCTACGACGTCTCCTCGCCGTCCACCCCCACCAGCCGCTGACACCCTCAACAGAAGCCTCAAGTGCCACTTGAGGCTCTGGGGTGACGATTCCGGACTCGATGGACACCCTCGGCGGCCCTCTCATAACCTGTGTGGGATGGCGAACCGGGATGCCGTCCACGGGTGGTGACACCCAGGCGAACCCCTGGACGTCGGCACCCGCACCGATCGAATGAGGCGAACCCCGTGGCAAATGCAGCACAGAACTACCTGGCAGTGATCAAGGTCGTCGGGGTCGGTGGCGGCGGCGTGAACGCCGTCAACCGCATGATCGAGGCGGGGTTGAGGGGCGTGGAGTTCATCGCCATCAACACCGACGCGCAGGCGCTGCTGATGAGCGACGCCGACGTCAAGCTCGACGTCGGTCGCGACCTGACGCGCGGCCTGGGGGCCGGAGCTGACCCTGACAAGGGACGCCAGGCCTGTGAGGACCACGCCGACGAGATCGAGGAGACCCTCAAGGGGGCCGACATGGTCTTCGTCACGGCGGGCGAGGGTGGCGGAACCGGAACCGGTGGCGCCCCGATCGTCGCCAAGATCGCCCGCTCGCTCGGCGCGCTGACCATCGGCGTCGTCACCCGTCCGTTCAGCTTCGAGGGCAAGCGTCGGTCGACGCAGGCAGAGACCGGCATCGCCGGCCTGCGCGAAGAGGTCGACACCCTCATCGTCATCCCGAACGACAAGTTGCTCGCCATGACCGACCACCACGTGGCCATCCTGGACGCCTTCAAGCAGGCCGACCAGGTGCTCATGCAGGGCGTCTCGGGCATCACCGACCTCATCACCACCCCCGGCCTCATCAACCTCGACTTCGCCGACGTGAAGTCGATCATGAGCAACGCCGGCTCCGCCCTCATGGGCATCGGCTCGGCCCGCGGCGAGGACCGGGCGCGCGCGGCCGCCGAGATGGCCATCTCGAGCCCCTTGCTCGAGGCGTCCATCGACGGGGCGCACGGCGTCCTGCTCTCCATCGCCGGTGGTTCCGACCTCGGTCTGTTCGAGGTCTCGTCGGCCGCGAACCTCATCGAGCAGGCGGCCCACGAGGACGCGAACATCATCTTCGGCACGGTCATCGACGACGCCCTGGGCGACGAGGTGCGCGTCACCGTCATCGCCGCCGGCTTCGACGGCGGACAGCCGCCCCGGCGCCAGCCAGGTATCTCCCGCGCCCCCGGCGTGGCCCCGCGTCCCGTCGAGACCCGCCCTGCAGACCGGCCGGTGCACCCGACGGTCGTGACCGACGGCCTCGCCCCCCAGGGGCGCGCGCCGAAGGTCGTGGACGCCGTCGACGACCTGGACGTGCCCGACTTCATGAAGTGATCGATGTTCTCGACACTCATCGACCCCGGCGCCAGTGGCGTCGGGGTCGCTTTCACTGACCGGCAGGGCGGCGTCTCCGACGCGGGTCTGGGGCCACTCAACCTCGGACGCACGGACGCAGACGACGTCGAGCACGTCCGCGCCAACTTCGCGTTGGTCGGGGCGCGCCTCGGAGTGAGCAGGTTCGTCACGCTCCATCAGGTGCACGGTGCCGACGTCCGGGTCGTCGACGAGGCATTCCTGGACGATTGGGGACCCTCCCACCACCTGGGCGAGCCGGGCGGCGCGCCATCGCTGCCGGTGGCGGACGCACTCGTCACTGCCCTGCCGGGTGTCGCACTGGTGGTCCGGGTGGCGGACTGCGTCCCGGTGCTGTTGGCCGACCGGACGTCCGGTGTGGTCGGCGCGGCACACGCCGGCCGGGCAGGGCTCTCGGCCGGGGTGCTGACGACCACGTACGCGTCCATGGTGGGGTTGGGCGCCACCGACGTCGAGGCCTGGATCGGTCCCCACATCTGCGGGGACTGCTACGAAGTCCCGCAGGCGATGCTCGACGACATCGCACGTGACCATCCGTCAGCGCGGGCCGAGACGTCCTGGGGGACGCCGGCCATCGACCTCGGTGCCGCCTGCGCGAGTCAGCTGGACGCCCTGGGCGTCCGCGTCCACCGCGTCGATCCGTGCACCAGGACCACGTCGACCCTGCACTCCTTCCGCCGGGACGCCGCGCTCGCCGGTCGGTCGGTCGGCATCATTTGGCGCGTGTCGCCCGAACAGTGTTCAGAGAACCGTGGCCACTCGGGTAACCTGACGCTGATCCAGTGAGAAGGGACGACCATGGCTGGGAGCATCAAGAAGGCCGCTGCGTGGCTTGGACTCGTCGAGGACGATCGCTACAACTGGGACGAGTCGGACGCCGAGCAGACCGAAGCCGTTCACGAGGTTGACGCGGACGCCGACTTCGAGCCGTCGCGCATCACGGCCCTGTCCGAGCGTCGACCCGCCGAGCGCCGCGTCGAGACACCGCACCCCGTGGTCGACGAGCCGCGAGCCGCGGACCTCACACGGATCGTCACGGTGCACCCCCGCACCTACAACGAGGCACGGACGATCGGCGAGCACTTCCGTGACGGCGTCCCGGTCATCATGAACCTCTCCGACATGGAGGACGCCGACGCGAAGCGACTTGTCGACTTCTCAGCCGGCCTGATCTTCGGCTTGCAGGGCACGATCGAACGCGTGACCAGCAAGGTCTTCCTGCTGTCGCCGCGGAACGTGCACGTGGCCCAGGAAGACAAAGAGCGCATCGCCGCCGGCGGCTTCTTCAACCAGAGCTGATGCTCCACACTCTCGGGATCCTGATCGGGATGGGCCTGCAGCTCTACCTGCTCTTCTTCTTCGTGCGCATGATCATGAGCTGGATCCCCGTGATCAGCCGGGACTTCCGTCCGACCGGCCCGCTCCTGGTGGCCTTCGAGGCCGTGTACACCGTCACCGATCCGCCCATCAAGTTCTTCGACCGCTTCCTTCCCGCCATCCGCGCGGGTGGGGTGTCACTGAGCCTCGGTTTCATGGCCGCGATGCTGGCCATTCTCATCCTGGTGAGGCTCAACTCGGCCCTCCTGTTGCGGTAGCCTGAGACGGATCGTCCACTCGTGGACGTTTTCACATGTCCGCACATCTCAGGTGGGCTGTTCACGTCCACAGATCACACGTCCAACAGATCAACACTGGAGCACAACCATGACGCTGACCCTTGACGAGGTTCGCAACATCAAGTTCCCGATGGCCAAGCGGGTCGGCGAAGGCTACCGCTGCCAGGAGGTCGACGACTTCCTCGACAGGGTGGACGCAGGACTCGTGGAGGTGCTCGATGAGAACGCGCGGCTGCAGGCCCAGATCGAGGCACTCGGTGACGGGCAGGACAGCGGACTGGGTCAGGAGAATGACAACCTGAAGGCCGAGCTGGAGGCCCTGCGCGCCGCGCCGGT